>JBOGTG010000061.1:0-51346 GCA_050692175.1 Candidatus Limnocylindria bacterium
ACGCGCCGTGCTGATCAGCGATGCGCACGACGCTCTGGACCTCGGCCTGAGAGAGGATCTGTCCGGTCGGGTTGTTCGGCTGGCAGACGCAGATGACTCTCGTACGCGCATTGACGACGGTGGCGAGCGCGTCGAGGTCGATGGTCCACGAGCGCTCTTCGCGCAACCAGACCTCGCGGACCCGCGCGCCGAGCGCCGTCGCGACACCGTGGACCTGCATGTAGTTGGGCATGACGACGACAACTTCGTCGCCCGCGTTGACGAGCGACGCGAGGGCCAGGAAGTTCGCCTCGCTCGTGCCCGTGGTGATCATCACGTCGTCGGCCTCGTGCCCCGGATGGATCCCCGCGATGAGCGCGCGGGTCGCCTCGCGCCCGACCCCCTCCGCGTAACGGAGCTTCGTCTTCAGGAGCTCTTTCGGGTCTCGAGTGATCTCCTCGAGCGTGAGCGCCTCGACTCCCGATTCGGAGAGGTCGTATTTGACCTTGTGCTCCCATTGGGACTGCATGCGCTCCATGTCGAAGCGCGGGAACTTCATCGCGTCATCATCCTCTGCGCAACGATATCGTCGTGCGCCGTGCGTGTAGGGATCCAGCTACCCGAGGTCGAGCGCGAGGTTCGCTGGCAAGAGGTTGCCGCGATCGCGCGCGCCGCGGAGAAGTCGGGTTATGACTCGATCTGGGTTGGCGATCACCTGCTCTACCGGGGCGGGGGACGCCCTGAGCGAGGGCCGTGGGACGCGTGGACGCAGCTCGCCGCGCTCGCGGTGCTCACGACACGCGTTCGATTGGGGCCGCTCGTCGCCGCGACCGCGTTCCACCCGCCCGGCGTGATCGCCCGGATGGCCGCATCCATCGACGAAGTCTCGGGTGGCCGCTTTGTGCTCGGCCTCGGCGCCGGATGGAACGAGCCGGAGTTCCGTGCGTTCGGCTTTCCCTTCGACCGGACCGTCTCGCGCTTCGAGGAATCGTTCGAGATCGTCCGGCGCCTGCTCGCCGGCGAGCACGTCACGTTCGAGGGCGAGTTCCACAAGGTCGAGGACGCGGTCCTGCTGCCACCGCCCGCCCGGACCGTGCCGATCATGGTCGGCTCGAACGGCGCACGCATGCTCGGGATCGCGCTTCCGCACGTCGAGGCGTGGAACACGTGGTTCAGCTCATACGGGAACACCGTCGAAGGCTTCGCGAACCTGCGCGGCGACATCGATGCCGCATGCGTGAGAGCCGGTCGCGATCCCAGCGATCTCACCCATAGCGCGTGCGTGCTCGTCAAGGTCGGCGATGGCCCTGGCGAGCGACCGCACGACGTTCCGCCGGTCGCCGCAGAGGATCTCGCCGCGCATCTCCGTGAATTGGGCGACGCCGGTGCTGACGAGGCCATCATCGTCCTCGACCCCATCGACGAGCGCTCCGCACGCCAGGTCGCGAACGCTATCGTTGACCGCAAATAAGCGACGGTGAGATAAGCGACCGGGGCCCCGTCCGGGTGGACGGGGCGTTTCGGCGTTTGGGAGCGCAGATGGCAAGATTCGCGAGGCTTTTCGGAGGCGGCAAGGAACCGCCGCGTGTCGACCGTGTCGTCGTGGGCCTCGGTAATCCCGGCGAGGGCTACGCCGGGACGCGCCACAACGTCGGCTTTCAGGTCGCGTCCCGGCTCGCCAAGCGCGCCCGCGCCGAGTTCGCGGTGAAAGCCGCCGACTCGCGCATCGCCGAGGGCGCGATCGATGGCGTGCGCATCGCGATCGCGCGGCCCCAGACCTTCATGAACGACTCCGGCCGCGCGGTCCGCAAGCTGCTCGACCGTTACCGCATCCAACCGTCCGATCTGCTCGTGGTGTTCGACGAGGTCGATCTCCCGCTTGGCAAGATTCGGCTCCGGGAGAAGGGTGGACCGGGCACGCACAACGGCATGCGTTCGATCGTGTCCGCGATCGGCGAGGACTTCCCGCGCCTGCGCGTCGGCGTCGCGCCGGCCGACCCGCTTCGCGAGATCGGCGACCTCGTCGCGTACGTGCTCACTCCGTTCGACGCGGACGAGCGCGACGTGGCAGAGACATCGCTCACGCGCGCTGCCGAAGCGGCGGAGGTCGCGCTTCGAGAAGGCATTCAGCCGGCGATGACGAAGTTCAATGGTTAGAGTCGAGGGGGGCGTTGCCCCCCTCGGACCCCCCAGGTTCGCCGGCGCTCGGCTCGGCGGGGTCCTCGCGCTTGCCGATCGCAGCCCGGCGTTTCGCGAGCTCGCGTCGCGGCTCGAGGATCGGCAGCGCCTCGCCGTCGCCGACACGACCGCCGGTGCGCGGGCGTTCGCGTGGTCCGCACTGGTCGCGGAGAACGCACGGACCGTCGCACTCGTCGCACCGAGCGAGGACCGCGCGCGACGCTGGCGAGCCGAGCTCGCCGGATGGCTCGGCGAGGATCGCGTGCTCGCGTTCCCCGAGCTCGAGACGATGCCCTTCGAAGCGAGTGCCCCGTCGGGTACCGCCGTGCATCAGCGGCTGCTCACGCTCTGGCGCCTCGCGACGGCGCAAGCCCCGGTCGCCGTCGTCACGAGCTTGCGCGCACTTCTCGAACACACGATCCCGCCGGAGGAGCTCGCGCGCCGCGGCCGGACGCTGCGGGCGGGCGAGCGGCTCTCCTGGGCGGAGACCGCGGCGTGGCTCTTCGATCTGGGCTACGAGCCGGTGACCGAAGTGAGCGAGCCGGGCACGTTCTCGCGGCGCGGCGGGATCATCGACATCTACCCGGCATCGGCGGAGCAGCCCGCGCGCGTCGAGCTCTTCGGTGATGAGATCGAGACCCTTCGCGCGTTCGACCCGGTGACCCAGCGCTCGCAGTCCTCGCTCGAGGAGCTGGTCGTCCTGCCCGCGCGTGAGTTCGCCCTCGAGACCGCGCCCGCGCTCGCGGAGAAGCTCATTCGCGCGGGATGGGACCGCCTGGCGCGCGCGGACGACGACGAGGGCGCCGATCTCTCCCCCTACGCGCACCTCCTGGCGACGCTCCGCGAAGGCGGCTACGCGCCCGGCGCGGACGCGTTCGCGCCGGCTCTCGGGGCGACCGCGTCGCTCCTCGATCACCTCGCGGGCCGAGCGACGGTCGTCTTCGAAGACACCGTGGAGCTTGAGCTCGCGCACGACGCGCTCGAGGCGCAGGCGGAGGAGCGCCGCGACGAGCTCGCCGCGCAGGGCGTACCGGTGTCGGTCTTCCCTCTGCCGTACGTCCCGCGCTCGAAGATCGAAGCGCTCGCGACCCAACACGGGGCTGCCCGCATGGGCAGCGGTCCCGACGCCGTGCGGCTCGGGTGGGGCGGAACGACGAGCTACGCCGGCCGGCTGAACGAGTTCATCGGCCAGCTCGCCACGATCCCCGCCGACGGCATCACGTTGATCGCGACGCCGCAGGCCGCGCGCCTCGCGGAGCTTCTCGCCGACCGCGACGTGACCGCGGTGGCGCGCGAAACGGTCGAGGACGTACCCGCGCCGGGCTCGCTGGTGGTCGCCCGCGTTCCGCTCGCCGAGGGCTTCGCCATACCCGAGCTCGGGCTGCGCGTGTTCACGGACGCCGAGGTCTTCGGTTTCCGGAAGCCCCGCCACCCCGAGCGCCGGCGCAGGCGCGTCCAGATCGGCTCGTTCCTGGCCGACCTGAAGCCCGGCGACCACGTGGTGCACGAGGACCATGGCATCGGACGGTTCGAGCGGTTCATCACCCGCGAGATCGCCGGTGTGGTGCGCGAGTATCTCGAGCTCCGGTTCGCCGGCACCGACGTCGTGTCGCTCCCGACCGAACGCGTCGACAAAGTGACGCGCTACGTCGGCGGAACGCCGCCCGCCCTCTCCGCGCTCGGCGGGCGCGAGTGGGGCGTGACCAAACGCAAGGCGAAGAAGGCCGCCCAGGAGATCGCGAAGGAGCTCCTCCGCCTCTACGCAGCTCGCGAGGCGACGCAAGGCTTCGGATTCGGCCGCGACACGCCGTGGCAGATCGAGATGGAGAACGCCTTCCCGTACACGGAGACGCCCGACCAGCTGCAGGCGATCGAGGACACCAAGCGGGACATGGAGCGCGGCCGGCCGATGGATCGCCTCATCGTCGGCGACGTCGGGTACGGCAAGACCGAGGTCGCGCTGCGCGCGGCGTTCAAGGCGGTCCAGGACGGCAAGCAGGTCGCGATCGTCGTGCCCACGACGGTCCTCGCGCAGCAGCACTACGAGACGTTCGCCGAGCGGCTCGCGACGTTCCCTGTGAACGTCGAGATGCTGTCGCGCTTCCGTCTGCCCGCCGAGCAGCGTGCCGTCGCCGAAGGCATCGGGACGGGCGAGGTCGACATCGTCGTCGGGACCCACCGCGTCTTGCAGAAGGACGTGCAGTTTCGCGATCTCGGGCTCGTGGTGATCGACGAGGAGCACCGCTTCGGGGTCAAGCACAAGGAGCGCCTCAAGCAGATGCGCACCGAGGTCGACGTGCTCTCGATGACCGCGACGCCGATTCCGCGGACGCTCCACATGGCGCTCTCCGGCGTGCGCGACATCAGCGTGATCGAGACGCCACCGGAGAATAGACAGCCCATCGAGACGCACGTCGTCGAACGGACCGACGACCTGCTGCGCGAAGCGATCGTGCGCGAGATCGATCGCGGTGGCCAGGTCTACTACGTGCACAACCGCGTGCAGGGCATCGAACAGGAGGCGCATCGCCTCCGCGAGCTCGTCCCGAGCGCGCGCTACATCGTCGCCCACGGCCAGATGGACGAACGGAAGCTCGAGCGCGTGATGGTCGAGTTCGCGGACGCCGAGCACGACGTCCTCGTCTGTACGACGATCATCGAGTCGGGTCTCGACATCCCCAACGTCAACACCATCGTCATCAACCGTGCCGGCACCCTCGGGCTCGCGCAGCTCTACCAGCTCCGCGGGCGGGTCGGCCGCAGCGCCGAGAAGGCCTACGCCTACCTTCTCTATACAAAGGAGCAGCACCTCACCGAGCAGGCCCGAAAGCGCCTCCAGGCGGTGTTCGAGGCGAGCGAGCTGGGCGCAGGCTTCAAGATCGCCATGCACGACCTCGAGATCCGCGGGGCGGGGAACATCCTGGGCGCCGAGCAGCACGGGCACGTCGCCGCGGTCGGCTTCGAGCTGTACACGCGGCTTCTGGAGGAGGCGGTGAACGAGCAGCGCGGCGCGCCGCGCGCGGCCGCCGTCCCGGAGATAACCGTCGACCTGGCGCTCTCGACCGCCATCCCCGACGACTACGTCTCGAGCCGACAACGCAAGCTCGAGCTCTACCGTCGTATCGCCGAGATGTCAGATCTGGCGGACCTCACGGGCCTCCGCGAAGAGCTTCGCGACCGTTACGGGGCGCCCCCGGAACCGGTGCGGAACCTCCTCTACGGGGTCGAGGTGAAGCTGCGGGCCGCCAAAGCGGGGGCGACGGAAGTGCGCGCGCGCGGGCCGGAGCTCCGCGTAGTACTAGGACGGGACATCCAGCCAGACGAACGCACGCGTCTTCTCCGTGCGTTCCCGCGAGCGCAGGCGGGACAACGGCAGATCCGGTTGTCGGTGCTCGACCTCGTGGCCGACTGGCGCGATGCACTCACCGGTTTGCTCGATCGACTCGCGGCTTGATGAGACTTGGCTGCGACCACAAGCGGAAGCGTTCTGTCATCTTTGCCCGTGATGACGACGGCGCTCCGCACCATCATTCTCGCGGTGGCGGCGCTGTTGCCAACCCTTATCGCTGGGCTCGCCGTCCGCTAGTTTCCCGCGCGGCGACCTCTTGAGAACCTGGCTGTTCGCGGCATACCTCATCCTCTGGGGCAACCTTCTCCACCAGCTCTTCGGCGCTACCGCGCTGCTACCCGGCGGCAGCTGGCAATTCGTCGCGGCCGGGTTGGCGCTCGTCGTGATCTCGATCGCGGCCGCTCGCGTCCTCGGGCTTGACGCAACGGCACTCGGTCTCCGGCGCGCCGGCGCACTCCGCGGGGCCGCGATCGGGGCGGTCGCGGGAGGGCTGCTGGCCGCGGTTGCCGTCGCCGCAATCCGCGTCATCGCGCCGGCGGTCGTCGGACAGCCGGTCGTCTACGAGCCGCTCGCACGTGTCGCCGCGAGCGACCTCGCTCCCCACATCCTCTTTTTCTTACCGTTCGGTGCGGTGATCCCGGAGGAAGTCGCGTTTCGCGCCACCCTGCTCGCTGGACTGCGCGCGAGTCATGGCGTCCGCTCCGCGGTGACGGCCTCAGCCATCGTGTTCGCGCTCTGGCACGGCACGGTCGCGGTGTTCACCGTCATGAACACCACGATGCCCGTCGTCCTGATCATCCCCGCGATCGCCGGCGCGCTCGCGGTCCTCTTCGTCGGCGGGGCGATCATGGCGATGTTGCGCCTGGCCACTGGCACGCTCATGAGCAGCATCGCCGCGCATTGGGCTTTCAACGCGGTCGTCCTCGTTGGCCTTAGGTATCCGAGGATCGATTGAAGATCGGCATAGATCTCGACGACGTCATGGCGATCTGCTCCGTGCCATATCTCCGCCGATTCGCGCAGGAGTTCAACGTCGAGCTTCCCGACGAGAGTCAGATCGGGTGGCACCTCCTCTCGCGGAGGGAGAGCGGTGCCGGCTACGACAGCGCCGTGCCGGGCCTCGAACAGGTGAGCGCCGAGCAGCGCGACCAGTTCCGCATCCGCCTGTACGACAGCAGGTTCTTCAGCGAGCTCGAGGTCTACAAGGACTGCCCCGTCGTCCTCGAGCGGCTCGTCGCGGCGGGCCACGAGCTGTACTTCATCACCGCGCGTGCGGAGCGCCGTCGGTACATCACCGAGACGTGGCTGCGGGAGAAGGGCATCTTCGATCACGCCAAAGCGGTGCACCTGAAGCCAATCGGAGACTTCCGGCCGGAGTACCCGCGCGGCCGCTACGACCCGGCGGGATCCGCCGATTACAAGGTGCGCCTTGCGAAGGAGCTCGAGCTCGACGCGTTCTGCGAGGACGATGTCGTGATCGCACAGACCCTTGCGAGGGCCGGCGTGCGGGTGTTCCTGTTCGACCAGCCGTGGAATCGCGAGGTTTCGGGCGACCGGATCACCCGCGTGACGGGTTGGACCGACCTCGCGCAGCGTTTCGGCGTATGAGCGCCCCGGCGACCTTCTACTTGGTCCGGCATGGCGAGAGCGAGGGGAACGCCGCGCGCATTTTCACGGGACAGACCGACTCGCCGCTCACCGCACGTGGCCGCCGGCAGGCCGAGGTGATCGCCGACGAGCTCGCAAACGTCAAGTTCGACCGGATCGTGACGAGCGACCTCTCGCGAACCCGGGATACGGCCGAGACCATCGCGAGGCGCCGCGGGATCCAAGTCGAGGTGTTCCCGGAGCTGCGGGAGATCGACGTCGGCGACCGCACCGGAACCGCGTTCGACGAGGTTCGCGGACTACCGAATTGGACGGACGATGGCTTCGTTGCATGGCCCGGCGGCGAGACGCTCGATCAGGTCGTGACGCGTATCCTGGGCGTCATCGACCGGCTCACGCGCGAAAGCCCGGGCAAGACAATCCTCGTAGTGGGGCACGGCGGCGTGAATCGCATCCTCATTTCGCACTTCCTTGGGGTCCTTCCGAAGCTCGATCGGACGCCGGCGCCGAACACGAACATCAGCGTGGTGCACACCGACGGAAAGACGCACACAGTCGAGCGGCTCTTCGCCGCGGACCATGTTTCGAACGCCGAACCGCCGGTCGCCTGATCTACTTCTTGCCGGTCTTCTCGCATTCGTCGTCGGCGCAGGGCACCAGGCGGAACACGTCGAAGCCTCGTGTCATGTCGCCCGTGTAGACGTAACCCTTGTATTCCTTGGCTGACCACGTGTCGGCCCCGCGAGGACGTTCCAGCCAAGCGTCGTTCCCCATGTGGTGTGCGGGCTTTCGGCGATGGCCCCCTGAGCTTTGCCAGAGAAGTCGACGAGCCACACGCCCGCACCGTAGTGCGCGGTCACGAACTGACGGCTCCCGAGACGAGAGACACCGTCGAAGCCTGTCTGCGCGGCGCCGGGCGATGACGAGCCGTTACCGCCGATGCGAAAGACGTGGATCGTGCAACCGCGCTCCGCTCGCGGCAGCGCGGCGAGAGCCGCTCCGAATGGATCCAGCCGCAGCGTCGGGTTAGGGTAGAACCAGCCACCGAGGCGTTTTGGCGTTGCCACGCTCGCTCCGGCGGACGCGGGAACGTTCGACATGTGCGCGAGCGCCCAGAAATGCGCCCCACCGATGACGCCGTCGAGGTCGGTGTTGCACTGGGTCTGCTGGAGCCCGCCGCCGCGCTCGTCCGTGACGACGAGCACCTTGCCGTCGGCCGTGACGTCGGACTGGTGCGCGATCGAGATGTCGTGCCAATCGGCGGCGACACCGCCGTCGCCGTTGCGGTCGTTCGGAACGACACCGAGGAGGCGCACCGCACCTCCCAGCGCGTTGCGCACGTCGAGGATGACCGTGTCGCTGCCGACTGCCGCGACGAACATCGTCTTCCCGTCGCGACCGAAGTGGATGTCGTGGGGACTCCACGTCCCGGCCCTGCCGTTGGCGATGCACCGTCCGGGCGCGGGAAGGGTCGTGCAGTTCGCGTGCGCCAGGGATGCGTCCTGAACGATGCGGTAGCGCAGAACGAACGTCCCGCCCCGGAGATCAACGACGTCGACCGAGCCGTGCGTCCGGGGGTTAGCGACCGCGAGCCACTCTCCGCTCGGATGGATCGTCGAGTTGTGTGCGCCGCCGCCCGGGGAGTGCGAGACACACCCCAGGAGCGACGTTTGGAACGCACCGGTGGTCCGGTCATAGGTGAGACGGACGATGTCCTCGCCGCCGGTGGCCTCCTTCGCCTGGAGGCAGGCGGACAGTGAGGGCGCGTCGCCACCGATTGGGTCGAACGCGATCACCGCGGTGTCGCCGCGGATCTGCACGTCGTTCTGCCAGCCGGGGTCGAGGTAGGCGCCCGCGAAGGTCGGGTTCCAGGGGTCGGTGATCTCAAAAATTCGCAGTCCCGCACCCATCGTGCCGAGGAACGCGTAGTCGCGGGTCCGACCGAGCGCGTCGACGCGCGACTGGAATTCGATGTCAGTACCGACGAGGCCGCAGACGTTCGCGATGTGCTGGATGTCTCGTGCGCTGCGCGGGATGATGCCCGGCGTGTTGACGACATCGCAGGGGAGGGCGAAGTTGTGGGCGGGGTCGAGGTTGACCTCAGCCACCGCGTCATTGCCGAACGAAGGGGCGATCAACGCGAGGCCGATCGCGAGCGTCAGCATCCCCCTGGCCGACCGGGCCCAGGGTCGCACGAGGGATGGCGGTTGCATGGCTAATCCTCCTGGAGCTGCGCGCCGCTGGCGAGCTCATTGACACTGGCCACGTTGTTCCGTTGGACGATGGACCGACCGCATCAACGGCCGGTAAATCCGACGTCAATAGGACGCTCAAAGCGCTTACGCGGCCAACGGCGCGGTGTGCCTCGCTCTGCCGCTTGACCCTCAGTTTTCCAACCTGTCGCTTGCGTGGCGACGGACTCCATCTGCACGAGATAGGAGTCCGTCGCCCAGTTTGGGGGGAGGGGGATTCGTTAGCTGTCGCGTGTCCTAACTTGGTCGCCGCTCCGAGTTACGGTCGAACGCAGCAGATCCGCGAGCGCTGCCAGGTCCACCGGCTTCGACCGAAACGCCGCTGCGCCGAACCCGGCGGCGATTTCTGCGCCCCGCGGCAGCCCGCTCATCGCGACGATCGGCACGCGCTCGCTGCCGGGATGCTTTCGCCATATGTCCGCGAACGCCATGCCGTCCAGGACCGGGAGCCCGAGGTCCAGGACGATGATGTCGAGGCCGCCGCCAGCGGCCACGCCGAGTGCCTCCTGGCCGTCGAGGGCAGATTCCACCGAAAAGCCTTCGTCGCTCAGGAACTCCACAAGCGCATCGCGCGTGCTCTCATCGTCCTCGACGACCAGCACGCGAAGCGGCTGCGCCCCGGCCCCCGGCTCCTCTCCGGTGCCGCGGATCGCGGCGAGAAGGACCGCGGCCGGCGCGTCCTTGCTCACGACGACTCCGTTCCGAAGAAGGCCGAACGCATCCGCATCGAGCGTGAAGAGGACGATTCGCGCCCGCAGCCGCTCCCGACGCAGTCGCGCGGCGACCTGCACTCCGTCGAGCAACGGCATCCGCCGGTCGAGGACGGCCACATCGGGGCGCAATTCCTGGATCAAGCGCAGCGCCTCGGGGCCGTTCCGCGCAACACCGACCACCTCGAGGTCGGGCTCGGCATTCAGCAGATAGCGCAGGTTCTCGCGGGTCGATGGGTGGTCATCGGCGACCACGATCCGGATGCGCTCAGTTCGGTCACCCACTGCATCGAACCATACGAATCTCAGACGAGGGTTCGGATAACCGGGGGTAAACGGGACGCCGACTGAAACGCGAAGGACACCGAGCCGAAAGATAGAAATCGCACGCCTCGGATGACGACGCCGCACCGTCGACGCGAGAACCGTTCAACGGTGACCGCTCTTCGCATTCGAGGATTCTCATGTTCCGCGCGCCAGGACCTCGCCATCGATGTGAGTGACGTGACTGCGTCCACTCTTGTCCGCGAATCGCGTCATCTGCGGCCCCAAAGCCGCGGTGATGGACGGGCTAGACGTGAACCCGGGCAGCCGCGGCTTTGGGGATCGTCGTCGCGCGGGCGTCACAGCGCCAGGTGCGCAGGAGCACGACAACGTGCACGGTCCCCCGGTCGCGGACCGTGCTGGCAGATGGCCGCTCATGCGCGGGGATGATTTGGCTTCTCCGCTCGCCGACCTAAGTCCGGCGGGCGAAGGTAGCGGGCCCGGCGTCGCCGCCGCTCGCCGAGGCGGATCCTCCCGCGGTGGAGCCCTGCGCACCGGGTCTAACGTCGGGCTGCGGGGAGAACGCTGGGTCGTCGGCGAGCACAAGATTTTCCCACACGTTGAGAAGCGCGAGTCCCGCGATGAGGGTGGAGCAGCTCTCTCATCTTTTGAACAGAGCCTCCACATGGGCTGCATCTCGCGCGCGATCGCGAAGCTCGACGAGCATCAGGTTCATGCGCGCGATCTGCGTCACCACTTGATCGAGTGCCTCACGTGCGCGGGATGCATCTGTCTCCAGCAGTCGTCTTGCGAGCTGGACGCCTCCGTTGATGTTCGTGAGCGGCTGCCGTAGCTCACAGACGACCGTCTCGTAGAAGTCGTCTTCGGGATCGTCGGCGGTACTCTTCATCGACGCGCGCCTGCGACTGCTCGAGTCAGCACCACCACGCGGGTCTCAGGCAGCTCTGATCTGAGGATGTGCGCGATCGCGGCCCCGCCGAACGAGGGCATGTCCTCGTCGAGGAGCGCTACGTTGGGGCGCAGCCAGCGGAGGAGCTGCAGGGCGTGCGCACCGTCGTCCGCCTCACCGACGACCTCGATGCGCGGGTCAGCGGCGAAGCTCGCGCGCAGCGCGCGACGAAACTCGCCGTCGCTGTCGCCGATAAGCACGCGAATGGGTGCGGTTGCGCTGGCGGAGCGGGGCGCCGGGTGGACGCGCCCGCTCCGCAGCCGTTGGGGGGAGAAGAGTGGGCTTATCTGCATCGGTCACCGACTATTCGTCCGTGCCGGACCCGGCACAAGGTCCCACTTGGGTACGTCGATGCGGCGCGGAGATCACGCGTGCCCGGATGGGACCTTGTTCAGCGCTTGGTTGGCCCGATAGTCGTCGGCATGACAAAGACGCGTGTGCTCGTAGCCGAGAACCATCCCTCCGTTCGCGAGAACCTCCGCTACCTGATCGACGCGGAACCGGACATGGAATGCGTCGCCGTCGCTAAGAACGGTCGCCAATGCATCGACCTTTGCCGCGAGCTTCTACCTGAGGTCCTGGTGGTCGATGAGATCCTGCCCGGTGCGGACGGCCTTGCGATCGCGGCGATCGTCGGGAATCGGCTCCCTCAGATTCGCGTGGTCATGTACACGTTCAACCCGGCAGTCTGTGAGGTGGCCCGTGGAATGGGCGCGGTTGGCTGTGTGGCTAAGGACACCCCGTACCGCGTGCTCCTGGGAGCGCTCAGGCAGGCCGCCCCTGGTACGTCGTGGGTGGCTGATTAGGCGCTGACGCTTCTGGCATCGGCGCTGTGTCGTTGGAGACGTCGACGAAGAAGACGACCAGGCCGGCGAGCTTGCCCACACCGTCGTGGATCGGAGTCATAAACACGTCGACGCGGCGCCAGCTGGCGCCGACTCGAGCGAAATCGTGGAGCCCCACACATCTGGCTATCCGCGGTGCCGCGTCGGCAAAGCTCGCGTCGGCGATCCGCACGACCGTCCGGCGTGGCTCCGCCGGAAACAGCTCCGCGAGCTCGATTCCCGACGCTGCGCCCGTGAGAACGCTCTTCGCGGTGGGGTTGGCGTACTCGACTCGGTGAGCGGCGCCGCGCGTGACCAGCGCTGGGATCGGGGCCGCGTCCAGCAGACTGAGCGCACTTGGGGCCCGCGAGCGGCGGCGTCGCGCGGCGTCGGTTTGCAGCGCCGGCTGCACGAGGGCTGTGCGACTCGGCGCCTTCAGCTTGACCAGGAGTCGCGAGATGACCCGCTTGACCGCGTCGGCACCCACCCCGAGCTCCGCCGCGATCTCCTTGTTCGATAGGCCGCGGATCAGACCCTCGAGGACCTGGCGCTGACGCGCTGTAAGTGTTGGGTCGCCGGTCCGACCTCTCCCATCGGTCTCGGCGCGCTGGTTCCCACGCAGAGGCACGCGACTCAGCAGCGTCATCCGGCGGCGCTCGATCCCAGGCGCACCGCTCGTGGCGCTCACGGCTGCGTCGATCCGACATTCGCCTGGAACGTGCGGTAGCCCCCGCCGGAATGCTTGGCGTCATACATCGCGGAGTCCGCCGCCGCGAGCAGGACCTCGGCGTCGCGACCGTGATTCGGGAATACGGCGATCCCGATGCTCGCGCCCACCGTGAGCGGCTTCTCGTCGATGATGACCGGCGCGACGATGAAGTCGACGAGTGCTCGCGCGGTTTCGATGGCACCGACCAGAGGAGTCGCGGGGAGCAGAAGGACGAATTCGTCTCCGCCGAGCCGCGCCGCGGTATCGCTCTCTCGGAGTGTGCCGCTCACTCGGGTGGCGATTTCGGTGAGTACGAGGTCCCCCGCGTGATGACCCCAGGTGTCATTCACAGCCTTGAAGCCGTCGAGGTCGAGGAGCAGAAGACTCAAGGGGGCGTTCTGCCGCTGCGCGACCGCGATCGCGGATGTGAGGCGATCCTGAAGCAGTGCCCGGTTCGGAAGACCGGTAAGCGCATCGTGCAACGCCTGGTCGCGCAGCTCCGCTTCGGCACGTTCGCGAGTGGTCACGTCCCGGAGGAGCCAGATGCGACGGTCATTCCGGTCGGCGCGCCCGACTCGGCGGACGGCCTCGACCTCGACGAAGCTGCCGTCGCGTCTGCGTACCCGTGCGCGGAACGGTCGGTGATCATCGCTCGTTTCTGGCGGCGAATTCTCGCCAACGACAACGAGATCGTTGATGGATGGAGCTCGCGCGAGCTCGTCGGCGCCGTAGCCGGTGAGCATTTCGAACGCCTTGTTCCAGCAGGTAGGCCGCCCAGCCTCGGTCATCAGGATCGCATCGCCGGCATCGTCCTCGGCTTGAAGGATCGGCTCGTACGTGTCGCGCTCTCGCTCACGCAGCGCGTCGAGCTCGGGCAACACCGCGTTCAGCAGAGTCCCGGCGATCAGGTAACCGCCAAGCTCGAGCACCGCTTGCGCGGTGCTGAGCGGAATGGCAAGAGCTGTGGTCCGGAAGACCATGACAACGACATAGGTGAGCGATAAGGAAGCCGCGGCGAGAAGGGCGCCGTTGCGAAACCGGAACCCACCGCTGGCGATCACGAGGAACCCACAGGCGTAGATCGTCCAGCTCGGGTCGAGGGCGAAGACAAACAAAGCGAAGCCGACGAGGCTGATGTCTACGGCGAGGGTGAGGCGCGCGGCCTGCTCGCGGTCGTCGGCCGTTCGAACCCTCGCCCAGATCAACAAAACAAGTAATCCGTAACCGCCAAAGAAGACTCCAAGCACGACGACGAACACCGGGCCGACGTTCGGCAGGGCCTGGCCGAAGAGGAGAATTCCCGCCGCCGCGACGAAGCGCAAAACGCCAACGACCCTCTCGAGACGCGTGTGTTCTATCGGTGTCGATCGTCGATCGGCCATCGCGAGTGCCCTCGCGCTGACGTGACCGGTCACGGTAGACCCAGCGGAAGTGTCGGAGTGGGCAACGGCGGCAGCGATGGAAGCAATGGCGTGCTGCTTGGCTGCGGCGTCGGCGTCGGCGTCGGCGTCGGCGTTGGCGGAGGCGATGGAGTCGGCGGCGGAAGCGATGGAGTCGGCGGCGCCACGGTGGGCGAAGTCGTACCGGGCGGTGGCGCGGTCGGGGCGGCGGTGGCCGGAACCGACGGCGCCGGCGTTCGCGTGCCCGGCGTAGCCACCGGGCTTGCCGAGGCGGCGGGGGCCGGCGCTGTCGAGGACGGCGCCGAGCCGTTGGTGGGGGTTGCGAGCGGAGACGTCGTCGCCGTGCTGGGAGAGTCGGCCGGCGCTTGCTGGCTGCTGCCGGAATCCCGGGTCAGGCTAAACCCGGCGAGGGCGAGACCAACGGCGAGCGAGGGCCCCAGGAGGACGTACAAAGTGAAGGAAGCCCGGCCCCGGTGGCCTGAAGCTCTCTCGCTCTGTCTCCCCTCGAGCCCGCCCACGCTTGGTAGGTACTTCTTACCCCGCCACAAAGCGGGATAAGTGACGACCAAGTTGCAACGCCGACACCGCAGCGGGACGCCTCGCGCGATCTCGCTGAATGCCACTTCAGTTGTGCCGCCGCGCGCACATGTTTGGACGCAAGGCGGCACAGTCAAGAGCGCCATCCTCTGCGCGGACTGAGGGTCCTAGTACTAGCTCCCTGAGCTCACGATCGATAAAGCGGTCCCGCTGAAGATCCGCTCCTTCTCCACCCGGGAGAAGTCCATGGCGTCGATCGAGCTCACCGCCTTCTCGATCGAGCCGAGCAGGTGCGGATAGTCGCTCCCCATGGCCATGTGGTCCGCCCCCACGACATCGCGGAGGAGCCGCAGGTTGTGCGGGCTAAAGGTGACCGTGTCGTAGTACAGGCGCTTCAGATAGAAGGACGGCGGCTGGTCGATGTTCACGCGGCACTCGGCGAAGTCGCGCCACCCTGAGTCCATGCGCTCCATGAGGTAAGGGACCGCACCGCCCGCGTGCGCGACGAGCCAGCGGATGTTCGGGAGCTGCTTGAACACGCCCGCGTAGCAGAGCGTCGCGATCGCGACCGTCGTGTCGAACGGAAAGCCCACGATCGGCCCGAGCACGTATTCGGTGAAGGCGTCGGCCGCGGCCGGGATCATGGGATGGACGAAGACGCAGATCTTCCGCCGGTCGGCCTCCTCGAAGAACGGCCGATACAGGGGATCGGCGAGCGCGCGGCCGCGGATATTCGAGAGGACGACGACCCCCTGCATGTGCAGCTCGTCCATCGCACGGCGAAGCTCCGCGAGCGCGGCGTCCGGATCGTCCATCGGGATCGAGGCGAATCCGAGGAACCGCCCGCGGTGTTTCGCGGCGAGCTCGGCATACGCGTCGTTCGCCAGTCGCGCGACGTCGGCCTGCGCCTTGCCTTCGACGAAGTACACGTTCGGCGTCGAGAGCGAGAGAACCTCGGTGTCGATGCCGACGCGGTCCATGTCCTCGAGGCGCTTTGCGACATCGGTCATCGGCACGGTGACCCCGAAGAAACGCGCGCCCTGGTAGCGGATGATCCGCTGCCCGGTCGGGCTCGTGCCGAACGAGAAATCGCCGCCACTTCGCTCGATCCGCTCGAAATACGCCGGCGGGTAGTAATGCGTGTGCAGGTCGAGCTTCACTTGGCCAAGACGCTAATCTGTGCGCCGTGCCAGCGCAGACGACCGACCTCGGAGGGCGGATCCGCGACGTCCCCGACTTTCCGAAGCCCGGGATCCTGTTCAAGGACATCACCACCCTGCTCAAGGACGGCGACGGGTTCAAGGCCGCGGTCGACGGACTCCTCGCGAAGATCGGCAACAAGAAGATCGACGTGGTCGTCGGCATGGAATCGCGCGGCTTCATTTTCGCGGCGCCGATCGCGTACAAGCTCGGCGTCGGCTTTGTCCCGGTGCGCAAGCTCGGCAAGCTACCGGCGGACGTGGTCAGCGTCGAGTACGACCTCGAATACGGCTCGGCGACGCTCGAGATGCACAAGGACGCGATCAAACCCGGGGCTCGCGTGCTGATCGTCGACGATCTCCTGGCCACCGGTGGCACCGTGGCCGGCACGATCGAGCTCGTCAAGCAGCTCAAGGGCGAGATCGTCGGACTGGCGTTCCTCATCGAGCTCTCCGCGCTGAAGGGTCGCGACAAGCTCGCCGGCTATGAGATCGCAACGCTGATCAAGTACTGACGGGCTAGAATCTTCGCGATACCTGCGACCGGCGGAGGCCCGCTTGGTCCATGCCCAGGGGCAGGGCCCCAACAGGATGGGAGGACCGATGACCGCGGCACCGTCGCTACCCGAGATCAAGATCGATGCTCACGCGTCCGCCGACGCGGCGCGCGAGTTCCTCGAGCGCGATCGATTGATGGCGGCGTACGCCCTCGCGGACATCGACCAGCCCGAGATCGAAGGGGCTCGCTGGTGGATCGCACGCCGCGACGGGGACATCGCCGCGGTCGTGCTCGTCGTCGAGGGTCTGCCCTTTCGTCCGTGCTTCGCGACCGGGGCCTCCGACGGCCTCGCCGCCATCTTCCGCGAGGCGATCCGCGAGCCGCGGGTGCTCCTCGCGACGCCGCCACGGTCGCGCGGCGCGATCGAGATGACCTATCGCTTCGAGCGCGTCGACCACATGCGGCGGATGGTTGTGAACGTCCAGCGATTCCGCCCGCGCATCAACCAGCAAGTCAGGCGGCTCGGCGCAGACGACCTCGACTCGGTCATCGATCTCTACGGACACGCGTCGCGCACCTACTTCACCCCCGAGCGGATGAGGCGTGAGATCTACTTCGGCGTCTATCAGGCGGACGTCCTCGTCTCGGCGGCCGGCACGCACGTCCGTTCGACGAGGTCGGGCCTAGCCGCGGTCGGCAACGTTCTGACGCGCCTCGCCTACCGCGGCCGCGGCATGGCGCGATCGGTCACCTCGGCGGTCACCGAGACGGCGCTCGATCAGCACCGCGACGTGGTGCTCAACGTACGTGAGGACAACATGCCCGCGATTGCCGTATACGAGCGCCTCGGGTTCCAGACGCACGGGCTGTTCATCGAAGGGCCCGCGGTCCGGCGCCCGGGCTGGGAGCGGCTCTTCGGCTCGTTGAGGGAGAAGAAATAGATGGCGGTAGCGACGAAAGCTCAGAAATACGACGTCACCGATCTGGACCTCGCGGACGCCGGGGTCCGGCGGACCGAGTGGGCCGCCCGCGAGATGCCCGTCCTCGCACAGATCCGCGCCCGAGTCGCCAAGGAGCGGCCGTTCGCGGGCATCCGCATTGCCGCGTGCCTGCACGTCACCACCGAGACCGCGAACCTCGCCCTGGCGCTCCGCGACGGCGGCGCCGAGGTCGCACTCTGCGCGTCGAATCCGCTCTCGACGCAGGACGATGCCGCCGCCGCGCTCGTCGCGCGCGAGGGCATTTCGGTTTTCGCGCGGAAGGGTGAGGACCGCGACACGTACTACCGGCACATCAACGCGGTGCTCGAGACAAAACCGCACATCACCATGGACGACGGCGCCGACGTCGTAACGCTTCTTCACACCGAGCGCCGCGAGCTTCTGTCGGGCGTGAAGGGCGGCACCGAGGAGACGACCACCGGCGTCATCCGCCTGCGCGCGATGGCCGAGGAGGGCGTCCTCGCGTACCCGATCGTGGCCGTGAACGAGGCCCAGACCAAGCACATGTTCGACAACCAGTACGGGACAGGTCAGTCCGCGATCGACGGATTGCTCCGCGCGACGAACCTGCTCCTTGCCGGCAAGACCGCGGTGGTCTGCGGCTATGGCTGGGTCGGGCGCGGCGTCGCCGATCGCCTGCGCGGAATGGGCGCGATCGTGACCATCTGCGAGGTCGATCCGCTCCGCGGGCTCGAGGCCGCGATGGACGGCTTCCAGGTCGCGACGGTTGCTGAGGCCGCCAAGCGCGGCGACGTGTTCTTCACCGCGACCGGGAACCTCAACGTCATCGGCCGGCCCCACTTCGACCTGTTGAAGGACGGCGCCATCCTCGCGAACGTCGGTCACTTCAACGACGAGATCGAGCTCGGCGCGCTGGCCGAGATGGCCAAAGGACGGCGCCAGATCCGGCCGTTCGTCGAGGAATTCCAGCTGCCGGGTAAGAAGGTGTTCGTCCTCGCGGAGGGCCGGCTCCTGAACCACGCGGCCGCCGAAGCGAACCCGGCCGCCGTCATGGACATGAGCTTCGCCAATCAGGCGCTCTCGATCGAGTACCTCCTGCGGCACGGCAAGGAGCTCGAGCCGCGGGTCTACCCTGTGCCGCGCGAGCTTGATGAGGAGATCGCGCGCCGGAAGCTCGAGGCCATGGGGATGAGGATCGACACCATGTCCGCGGCGCAGGCCGACTACGCGCGATCGTGGAAGGCGGGAACGTGATGACCGAGTCGTTCAAGTCGGCGGATCGCGTCCTCTTCACGAGCGAGTCCGTCACCGAAGGGCACCCCGACAAGCTGTGCGATCAGGTGTCCGACGCGATGCTCGATGAATGTCTCCGTCAGGACCCCAACTCCCGCGTGGCGTGCGAGACCGCGACGACCACGGGCGTCATCCTCGTCGCCGGCGAGATCACGACGCACGCGTACGTCGATGTTCCTGATCTTGTCCGTGGGGTCGTTCAGGACATCGGCTACACGAACGCCGACTACGGCTTCGATTTCCGCACCTGCGGCGTTCTGACGGCGATCAAGGAGCAGTCGCCGGAAATCGCGCAGGGCGTCAACGAGTCCATCGAAGCGCGCGACGGGACCGATCCGCAGGAGCTCGGCGCGGGCGACCAGGGAATGATGTTCGGCTTCGCCGTCCGCGAGACGCCCGAGCTCATGCCGCTGCCGATCACGCTCGCCCATGCGGTCGCGCGTCAACTGGCGAAGGCACGCAAGGATGGAACGCTCCCGTACCTGCGGCCCGACGGAAAGACCCAGGTCACGGTCGAGTACGAGAAAGGCGTGCCGAAGCGCGTGCACACCGTCGTCGTCGCGGCGCAGCACGACCCCGGCATCGACTACCAGCGCCTGTGCAACGAGATTCGCGAGCACGTCATCCGTCCGGCGATCGGCGATTCGTGGCTCGACTCGAAGACGAAGTACCTGGTGAACGGAACCGGGGCGTTCACCATCGGTGGGCCGATGGGGGACGCCGGCCTCACCGGACGCAAGATCATCGTGGACACGTACGGCGGGTACGCGCGTCACGGTGGCGGCGCGTTCAGTGGAAAGGACGCGACGAAGGTCGACCGCTCCGCCGCATATGCGGCGCGCTTTGTGGCGAAGAACATCGTGAAGGCGGGGCTCGCGGATCGCTTCGAGTTGCAGCTCGCCTATGTCATCGGTGGCGCGCAGCCGATCTCGCTCAACGTCGAGACATTCGGAACCGGCAAAGTCTCCGACGAGACGATCCGCAAGCTCGTCGAGGAGCACTTCGACTTCCGGCCCGGCGCGATCATCGATCGCTTCGGCCTACGTCGCCCGATCTATCGGCAGACCGCTTCCTACGGTCATTTCGGCAGGCCGGACATGCCGTGGGAGAAGACCGATCTCGCCGAGACGTTCGCCAAGGCGGCCGGCGCAAAGGCAGCGCTCGCCTAGCCGACTGCCCGGCGACGGGCTGGCCAGCGTTTTGCACGACCACGCCCTCGACCTTTTTCTTTTTAGGAGGGTGATCGTGAACAGAGTCCTCGTACGCCCAGCCACCTCGTGGCTGTCGGTGCTCGGCGGCTGGATCGCGACGATCGGTGCCATGGCGCTCGTCGCGCCCGCGGTCGCCGGTGCGCTCGTCGGCGTCAGCATCGGCAACAACGAGATCACGCCCGCGGTCCCGGTGGTCATCGGGATCCTCATCTCATACGTGATCGGTGGTTACGTCGCGGGTCGGATGGCCGGATACCGCACCAGCTGGCACGGCATGCTCACCGCGTTCTTCAGCCTGTTCGTTTTTCTCGTCCTCGTGCTCGTGAGCTACGCGGCTGCGAACGGGGCCTTCGCCGGTATCGGCGTGAATAACCTGACCGACTACGTCCCCGGCGCGGCCGGACTCAACATCGACAGCCTTGGCAACGCGCTCACGTTCGGCGCGCTCCTCGGCTTCCTCGCCGCGATCCTCGGCGGGTGGCTCGGTGGCGTCCTGGCTCCCTCGCACGCCGAGGTCCACGCCACGGCTCCGAACGTCTCTCGCGAGGCCGGCCCCGTTCCGGGCCGCACCGTCGGCGTCGGGCCGGTAGACACCCGCTCCGTGAAACGGGAAACCGTGACCCAGCGGCGGCCGTTCTTTCCGGCATTCGGAAGGAAGGGCGGTGAGCGGGTCGAAGAGCGTCGCGAAGTCCGCGAAGTCGAGGAACGGCGCGAACCCGACGCCGACCCCACGTAAGGCGCTGAACCGGCGATAGCGGGCGGACGTATCCTCCCTGAAACCCGGTCGGTTTCGGGAGGGGGATATCTATGCGTTCCGCCCGCTACACGCTTGCTCTCTTCGCAACGCTCGCGATCCTTGTCGGAGCCTGCGGCCAGCCCAGCGGCGGGGGCGCGTCTCCGACGGCCGCGCTCAAGGCGACCCCCGGCGGCGTCGTCACCTTCGCTCTCGAGGACGATCCGATCGACTTCGACCCGATGCGCTCACGCGCCTTCATCGACAGAAACATTCACTACCAGATCTACGACTCGATCGTCCGTATCGACGAGACCGGCAAGATCATCCCGTGGCTCGCCGAGAAATGGGATACCGCTACCGACGGAAAGAGCGTGACCTTCACGCTTCGCAAGGACGTGAAGTACCACGACGGCACAGCCTTCGATGCCGAGTCGGTGAAGTGGAACATCGAGCGGTACATCAAGACGACGGGCTCCGCGCGAAGTGGCGAGCTCGCGTCGGTCGACACCGTGACTGTCGTCGACCCGGCCACCGTGCGGTTCAATCTGAAGACTCCCTTCGCGCCGCTCCTCGCTAACTTGGTGGACCGCGCCGGCATGATGCTGTCGCGGAAGGCCGTCGAAGCGGGAGGCTCACCAGACGACTTCACGCGGAAGGCGTTCCGCGCCGGCACCGGTCCGTTCATCCTCACCGAGGCGGTCAAGGACGACCACATCACGCTCGAGAAGAACCCGACCTGGTGGGGGAAGGACAAGGACGGGAGCGCGCTCCCGTATCTTGACAAGATCACGGTCAAGCCGATCCGCGACGGTTCCGTGCGCGTCACGAACGTGCGCACCAACGATGCTCAGGTCTCAAACAACGTTGCGCCCAAGGACGTCTCAGCGCTGAAGACGGACACGTCCGTCGTGTACCAGGAAAAGCCGGGCCTCTCGTTCGCTAGCATCATCCCTAACCGCAAGGCCGGCTTCGTCTTCGCCGAAGGTCGCTACGTGAAAGCTGTAGCGATGGCGATCGACCGCAAGGAGATCATTGACAAGGTCTTCTTCGGTATCGGCACGGTGGGCTACGGGACCATCGCCCCGTCCCACTTCGCATACGATCCCAACTTCAAGCCCTACGAGAAGCCGGACGCGGATGGCGCCAAGAAGCTCGTGCAGGAAGTGGGCAAAGGCCAGCTCCAGTTCGAGTTGCTTGTTTCCTCAGGCGACGCGACCACGCTGCAGCTCGCGCAACTGATCCAGAGCCAGCTGTCCAAGGCTGACATCAAAATGGACATCACTCAGCTGCAGTTCGCCGAAATCCTCAAGCTTCAGAGCGACAAGGCCTTCAAGGGGATGACGCTGGTCGGCTGGAGCGGCCGTATCGATCCGGACGGCAACACGTACGACCACATCTACAGCGCCCGCCCGTTCAACGACTCGAGCTACGCAAACAAGGACGTGGACAAATTCCTCGACGAGCAGCGCGCCACCACCGACCAAGAGAAGCGAAAGACCGCACTTCGCGCGGCCGAGCAGAAGTACGTTGTCGATGACCCGGCACGCGTGTGGTACCGCTTCGGTGTCGCGCAGCTCCTGACCACCACGAAGTTCAAGGGGCTCGTGCCATACCCGGACCAGATCATCCGCTTCCAGTACGGTTGGCTGCAGAAATAGCCAGTTGATTTAGGAGGCGGCGGAGTGGGGCAGTACATCCTCCGCCGCCTCGTGCTCATGATCCCCGTCGCGTTCCTCGTCACCGTGATCGTCTTTACGCTTCTGCGGATGGCACCGGGCGATCCGGTGCTCGTCTTCGCCGGAGAGGAGCGCGACCCTGTGGCTCTCGACGCGCTCCGGCGTGAGTACGGCCTCGATCAGCCGCTGCCGATCCAATACGTCGTGTGGCTCCAGCATGCGGCCCAGGGCGACCTCGGGCGCTCGCTGCGCACCAGACAGCCGGTCCTCGAGGCCATCGCCGAGCGATTGCCAAAGACACTCGAGCTGGGCGGCGCCGCCCTCCTGCTGTCGATCTCGGTGGGGCTCGTCGTCGGAACGCTCGCCGCGCTCCGGCGGAACTCGGCGCTCGATCTCTTCGCGACGGGGTTCACGCTCGCGGGGGTCTCGCTTCCCAACTTCTATCTCGGGATCATCCTCATCCTCGTCTTCGCCCTTGTGTTCCGAATCTTCCCGCCCGGCGGCTACGCGGATTTCGCTACCGAGCCGATCGACAACCTCAAGCGCTTGGTGCTCCCGGCAATAACTCTCGCCACCGCGAGCCTCGCGGTGAACATGCGTCAGGTGCGCTCGAGCCTGCTCGACGTGCTCTCGCAGGAATATCTGCGCACCGCGCGGGCGAAGGGACTCGGCGAGCGATTGGTGATCTTCCGGCACGCCATGAAGAACGGCCTGATCCCGGTGGTCACGATCTTTGGCCTCCAGGTGGGCGCGATTGTGGACGGGGCCATCATCACCGAGACGATCTTCTTCTGGCCCGGCGTTGGACGGCTCGCGGTGGATAGCATCACCGGCCGCGACTACCCCGTCGTGCAGGCGATCGTGCTGATGTCCGCGCTCTCGTTCATGGTGAGCACCCTCCTGGTGGACATCCTCTACGCGTGGCTCGATCCGCGGATCTCGTACACCAGGCGCAGCGCATGAGAGCCGAATCAGGCGTTGGGCTGCTTGGCGATCTTCTCGACATCGCCCTTCGAGTTGACTTTGCTGCGGTCGTCAAGTTCGTCCGCCGCAACCCGCGCGTCCTGATCGGAGGCGTCATCGTCATAGCCCTGCTCGGGACCGCGGCCTTCGCGCCGGTGATCTCGCCGTACGACCCGATCAAGGTCGACGTGTCTCAGTCCCTCGAGGGGCCGAGCGCGGAGCACCTCCTTGGCACGGACGACCTTGGGCGCGACGTCCTTTCGCGCGTGATATGGGGATCGCGGCTCTCGCTGTCGGTCGGGGTCATCTCGGTGGGGATCGGATTCCTCGTCGGCGTCACCCTCGGCCTCATCGCGGGTTACCTCGGCGGGCTCGTGGACCTCCTCGCGATGCGCGCTATCGACGCGCTCCTGGCATTCCCCGCGCTACTCCTCGCGATCTCGATCACCGCCGCGCTGGGTCCGCAGATCCAGAACGCCATGATCGCGATCGGGATCGTGGCGGTGCCCGCGTACACGCGACTCACCCGCGGCCAGGTGCTCTCGATGCGCGAGCGGGATTTCGTGGTCGCTGCCCGGACCATCGGCGCGACGCCGCTTCGCGTGGTCCTGCGCCACATCTTCCCTAACATCACGAATCCGCTCGTGGTGCAGGCGACCCTGGGGACGGCCGGCGCGATTCTCGCGGAGGCCGCCCTGAGCTTCCTCGGCCTCGGTGCGCAGCCACCGACGCCGTCGTGGGGCCAGGACATCAACTACAACGCCCGGTATCTATCGAACATGTGGTGGTGGATGAGCGTCGGTCCCGGGACCGCGATCTTCCTCGCGGTTTTCGCTTTCAACTTCCTTGGGGATGCCCTCCGGGATGCGCTCGACCCCCGTCTCCGCCGCGCCGCCTGACCGTCCAGCCGAAAACCGCCCAGTACTTCTGTACTAGGCCTCTCTCCCCTACGCCGGGGACTGCCCGCTAGGTCGGCCGCCTGCTACGCCATACCCAACATGCAGGTGAGCCAGGTCGCATACGACCGCTTCTTGGTCGAGCTCCCGCCCGCTGACGCCACGTGGCGCCCTCTAGCGGACCCGGAGGTTCTTGCCGAGACGGCCGCGTGGCTCTGGGACTTCGGACCGAAGCCGCTCATCGCGGTGATCGGGGTCGACAAGGCCGCCCCGAGTTGGCTCGCGGCGTGGAAACCGCGCGGAGTGCGCTTCGCGCCGGGCGGAGCATCGACCGGCGTGGCAGTCGTCCTCCCTGACCGGAAAGACCTCGAACGTTTCCTCTCGGAAGGAGCGCCCCACGAGCACACTGTGCTTCTCTGGCCGCGAGCCTCCGAAGTGAAGACGTTCGAGGCGCTGAACGGAGCGCCCAACGCCTGGCTCAAGACCGTCGACGGTCACGCGTCGATCCAGCGAGCCGGCGAGGTCTACGAGGTCCACTCGGTAGTGGGCTGACGCGCGCGAACCGTAATTTACCGATGGACCGCGCGGCATGACCTTCGTCTCTCAGATCAGCCAGTTCGCGATGGGCATCGGCTTGGTACTTGGTGCTCTCTTGGCGCTCGCCGGCATGGGCGATCCTGGCCTATCGGGATCTGCCCCAGCCCCCGTGCAGCTCTTGCCGCTCTCCGGTCCCGTCGTCGTGGGCGCGATGGTCGTAGGCATCCGAGCCAGCTGCGGACAGGCTTCGGCGTCTCGCGGTGGGGGCGCGAAGCTAATCGGCGCGGCGATGATCGTGATCGCGGTGGCGGCCTGGATCGCGTTGGCGGCGCCGTCAACGCGCGGCCTCGCGAGTGCGTTGGCGATCATCGCACTGCCACCTTTGGTGGCGGGTTGCGCTCTCATCCAGGCCCGACCGAATGACGCACGCTGACGATCAGGTCGTCGTCGAAGACGCCTTCCGTCGCAGGATGATCCCGAGGTAAGCACCGACGAGCGCCCCCGCGACGCTGACGCCGAGCGCGACGATACCCGCGGGAAAGCCGCCGGTCCGCATCGCTTCCGCGATCGGGATCGGACCTCCCACGATGAACGCGATGACGATCGCCGCGCGCGGTCGCACGGCCGCGAGTGCCGCCGCGATCAGGAAGATGAGACCCGCCTCGATGCCCGTGTCGTCCGTTCGGGCGTCGACCGAAACAAGCCACAGACCCGCGACGCACGCGAGCCCGACGACGACCGCCGGGACGACGTTCCTCAGGGTCGATCCTCGGTGCGTCGCTCGGCTTCGGCGCCGAGCTCGCGCGTGCGCTGGTAGGCCGCATACACGGCCTTCGACAACACCGTTCGCAGGGCGCCCTTCTCGAGCTGGTAGATCGCGGCGGCGCTCGTTCCGCCCGGCGACGTGACCATGTTGCGGAGCTCCGCGAGGTGCCGGCCGCTCTTGCGCGCGAAGAGTGCCGAGCCTTCCACCGTCCGAAGCACGAGCTCCTCGGCGACGCGGCGCGAGAAGCCGAGGTGCACGCCCGCATCGACGAGCGCCTCCATCAACAGGAAGACGTACGTCGGCCCCGTCCCCGAGAGGGCGGTGGCCATGTCCACGAGGTTCTCGTCATCGACCATCAGCTCTTCACCGAGCGCGCCGAGAATCTGCTTCGCGCGGTCGCGCTGTTCGGCATCCACCGCGGTCGTCGCGGTCCATGCGGTGACACCCATGCCGACCTGCGCGGGCGTGTTTGGCATCGCCCGCACGATCGCCGCGTGGTCGAGGCCGTCCCGCAGCGCCCGCAGTGTGGCGCCGGCGACGATGGAGATCACGAGCTTGTCTTCGTCGAGCTTGCCTCGAAGCTCACGCATCACGGTCGCGAGGACCTGCGGCTTGACCGAGAGCACCACGACGTGCGCGTCCGCTGCGGCATCGACATTCGACGCCAGCGCCTTCACTCCGTAGGTCTTCGTGAGCTCCGCGCGCCGCTCGCGACGAGGACCGGTGACCAGCACGTGAGATGGAGGCACGAGGTGTTTGTCCAGGAGGCCGCGCACCATCGCCTCGGCCATGGTGCCGCCGCCGATGAACGCCAGACGCTTCCCGGTGAGTGCCACGGGGGAAGTATGCGGAGGTCTAAGGCGCGGGGCAGTTCGGGCGCGTCACTGGCGTCCGATGAGGATGAGCTTGCGCACCGCGAAGGTGAGCGGCGTGATCTGGAACGCTTCCACCGCCGAGGGCGGTGCCTCTCGCAACCGCCGTCGCACTTCTTCCGCCCGCCCGGGCGGGGTCTGCGAGCGCTCGAGCCAGTTCTCAATGGTGAGCTTCGTGACTGCGGCGTCGGAGTCGACCGTCGTCTGTAGTCCTGCCTGCTCGAGGAGGTCGCGCCATCCCGCGACCGTGTGATTGCGGACGTGGGATGGGTCGCGCAGCGTCTCGAGCTCGTTAATGAACCGATCGAGCCCGGGGTCATCGGGCGTGTAGTTATCGACGAGGACGAACAACCCGCCCGGTCGCAGGATGCGGGCGATCTCGCGGAACGCGGCGGCCGCGTCGGCGAAGTGATGTGCCGCGAGCCGCGAGGTCACCACATCCGCGGACCGCGAGGCGATCGGCAACGCGGTCGCGTTGGCCTGGACCAGCACCGCGTTCGTCACGGCAGCGCCCGCGAGCACGCCTCGGCCCGCCTCGAGCATCTCGCGTGTCACGTCCACACCGACCGCGCTCCGGAAATTTGGCGCGAGCCGGCGGAGCGTGTGACCGACGCCGGTGCCGACGTCGACGATGCGCTCGCCGCCGTGTTCGGTCGCCAGCGCGACGATGCGAGCGAGATCCTCGCCACGCGCGTGCGTCGCGCTCTCGACGTATGCCGCGGCGGCGCGGCCGAACTGCGTCTGGACCGGCTCGATGCCGCTCATTCTCAGACCAGCTCCTTCGCGAACTCGACGGTCTTCTCGCGGTAGTAGCCGATGCCGGCCCAGAAGGCCATCGCGTCGTCTTCCCCTTCCCAGACGATGAGGTTGAGCTTCCGGCAGCCGGTTGCGCGAAGACGGTCCTCGATTGTCCGCACAAGACGCGTCGCGATCCCGCGGCGCCGCACATTCGGGTGCGTGGCGACGTGATACAGCCAGCCGCGACGGCCGTCGAAACCGCCGAGCGCGGACGCGACAATGCGACCCTGTTCGCAGCCGACGATGCAGAGCCCCGGGTTCCGCGACGCCATCGCGGCGAGCGACGTGTCGTCATCGCCGGGGCGCTCGCGGATCCCGCACGCGCGCCAGAGCGCGCGAAGCTCGTTGCCATCGTTCTCGCGAAGGTCGCGGATCTCCACCGCCGCCCATACTGACGCCTCGTGCGCATCGGTCGTTTCGACGTGCGGATCTTCAGCGACGGCGTGCTCCGCCTTGATGGCGGCGCGATGTTCGGCGTCGTCCCGAAGGTGCTCTGGGAGCGGCAGAAGCCCGCGGACGAGCGAAACCGCGTGACCATGGACATGAACTGCCTGCTCATCCGCGACGCGGATCACGTCGTGGTGGTGGAGACCGGCGCCGGCCCGAAGCTCACCGATCGTCAGAAGGAGATATTCGGGATCGAGGATCCGCCGCGGCTTCTCGGTGAGCTGAAGTCGCTCGGCGTGCGGCCCGAGGATGTGACCCTCGTCATCAACACGCACCTGCACTTCGACCACTCTGGCGGGAACACGTACCGCGCCGGTGGGCGCATCGTGCCCACATTCCCGCGCGCGAGCTACGTCTTCCAGCGCCGCGAGTGGGAGGACGCGACCCTGCCGAATGAGCGAACGCGCGGCAGCTACCTTCCCGATGACTACGCGCCGCTCGAGGCGGCTGGCAGGCTCGAGCTCATCGACGAGTCCGTTGAAATACTTCCGGGACTACGCCTCGACCGCGTGCAGGGCCACACCCGCGGCACGCAAACCGTCCGCATCACAGATCGCGGCACGACGCTCTTCTTCTCGAGCGACTTCATGCCGGATCGGCACCATCTGCCGCTGCCCTGGATCTCTGGGTTCGACCTCTTCCCGCTCGACACGCTCGCCGCGAAGAAGCTGATCCTGCGCCGCGCGATCGATGAGCGCTGGATCGTCGGGTTCACGCACGATCTCCCGCGATTCGGCCGCATCGCCGAGACCGAGGGCAAGTTCCGCTTCGACGAGGTGGAGGCCTGACCGACCTTCCTCGGACCGCGTCGACGATCGTCGTGGGCGGCGGAGTCATGGGCGCGGCCGCGGCGTTCTTCCTGTGCGACCGCGGCGAGCGCCACGTGCTTGTGCTGGAACGCGACAAGTTCGGCGGGGGTACGACCAAAGGCGGACTCGGCGGCATCCGTCATCAGTTCGTCGACGAGCTCGACATCCGCATGTCACAGCTCGCGACGGCGTTCTGGCGGAACTTCGAAGACCGCACCGGCTCGCGTCACGACTTCGAGGAACGCGGCTACCTCTTCATCGCGAACACCGAGGAAGGAGCCGCCGAGCTCGGCGAGCCGATGCCGCTGTACGAGCGCATGCGCGCGGGCGTGCGCATGGTGAGCCGCGTCGAGATCGCCGAGCTGGTTCCCGGGATCCGCGTGGACGATATCGTCGGCGGCCGGTTCGGCGCGCGGGACGGATACGGCGACCCGCTCGCCGCGCTCGCCGGGTTCGCCGCCGCGGCTCAGCTCGACGGTGCGTCCTTTCGCGAGGGTGTCGCGGTCGAGTCGCTCCTTCGCGAAGGCGATCGCGTCACCGGCGTGCACACGGCGACCGGCGAGGTTCGCGCGGATCGCGTTCTCCTGGCCACCGGGTGCTGGACGGCGGCCCTCGCGGCGACCGCCGCGGTGCCTGTACCGATCTGGCCGTATCGCCGCTCGATCATGGAGTCGGGTCCCGTGCCGCAGCTCGCCAAGGTCCCCCTCACGATCGAGTGGGAGTCGGGCTTCCACTTCCGGCCGAAGGGCGCCGGGCAGCGGTTCGCGATGCCGAACATCACGACGGATGGGAAAGAAGAAAAGGGACCGGCGGGCGCCCCGTCGGCGTTCCCGGGCGAATTCGCGCCGCTCGACGTGCCCGCCTCGCTCGAGCCGTGGGTCCGGGCGCGCGCGGCATGGCGACATCCCGCCTTCGCGGACCTGCGCATCGTCGACTCGTGGTCTTGCTATTACGAGATGACGCCCGACGACCATCCCATCGTCGGAGCCGTGCCCGGTGTGGCCGGCCTCTACATCGCGGCCGGGTTCAGCGGCCACGGCTTCATGCACGCTCCGGCGACGGCGCAGCTCGTCGTCGAGGAGATGCTCGACGGCCGCGCGCGCACGATCGACATCCGCGATCTGTCACTCGAGCGATTTCAGAGCGGGCGGCATCCATTCAAGGCGGCGGTGCTCTGAACGTCCGCGTGTCGCGGCTTCTCGAGGGCGCTCGAACCGCTACCGGTCACGTCGTGATCGTCGACGTGTTCCGTGCGTTCACGACCGCCGCGTTCTGCGTCGCGGCTGGCGCCCGCGAGATCGTGCTCGTCGGCGATCACGAACAGGCCCTCGCGATGAAGCGCACGGATCCGAAGCTCTTCCTCACCGGCGAGATCGAGGGCCGGCCGATTCCGGGATTCGACATCGGCAACTCGCCGTCCGCCATCGAAGGGCTCGATTTGCAAGGACGGCGCGTCGTTCAACGCACAAGCTCGGGGACCCAGGGTGTCGTCGCGGCGACCGGTGCGGACGCGATCGTGCTCGGAAGCTTCGTGATAGCGGCAGCGACCGTGCGGTACCTGCGCGACCGCGCGCAGGAGGTCACGATCGTCGCGATGGGACAGAACGCGCTGGAGGATGCGGACGAGGATCTCGCCTGCGCGCGCTATCTCGCGGCCGCCCTCAGCGACGAGAGGCCGCCAACGCCCACGGTGACGCTCCTTGCCGATCGTGCCGCTCTGGGGTGGCCCGACTGGTTCCCGCGGCGCGACGCCGAGCTCGCCCTCGACGTCGACCGCTTCGCGTTTGCGTTGCCGGTCGCTCGCGAAAACGGCCTGCTTGTCGCGCGTCCCGATTACGTCTAGCCGACCCTCCGGACGACGGGAGGGAAGCCGACGGGTCCCATCGGGCCTGGCGGTGGGCCTTCGTCACCGGGCCGGGTGAAGCCGGTGATGCGCTCGGCGAGCCGACCGCCCTCCGTGAGCTCGTCCATCGCTTGGTCGAGGTGTTTGTCGGTGACCCGCAGTCCGGGACCGTTGCCGTCGATCGCCGCGAAGACCGCGGCCTTTCGGAGAAGCTCTTTGATGTACGCCGGGCTCGCCCCCTCCGTCCGCACGATGAACTTATCCAGATCACTCAGCTTCAGGTCGAGGCCGCGGGCGTAAAGCGCGAACAGCCTGCGCCGGGCGTCGGCGTCGGGCAACGGGAGCGGGACCGCGAGGTCGACGCGGCCGGGCCGCGCCGCGAGCGCAGGCTCGAGGATGTCCGGACGGTTCGTCGTGAGCACGAAGAGCACGTCGACGTCCTCGCGCAGCCCATCCATCTCGTTCAGGAGCTCGAAGAGGAGCGGCTGCGTTTGCACACCGGGCATCCCGCGCTCCTGGGCGATGAGGTCGACGTCCTCCACGACGACCGTGCTCGGCGCGAGGATGCGCGCCATCTGCGTCACTGCGGTGATCATCCCGAGGCCGCGACCGGTGGTCAGCAGCACCGTGCGTCCCTGCATGCGGCCGGCGAGATACATGACGGTCAGCGTCTTCCCGGTGCCGGGTGCGCCGTAGAGGAGGAGACCGCGTTTGATCGGGCGGCCCGAGGCGATGAGCTTGTCGGCATGTTCGCTAAACGCGATCGCGTGGCGGTCGATCCGATCGAGCACCCCGTTCGGAAGGATCACGTCCTCCCGTGTCACCTTCGGGAGCCGGTGGAACGTGATGATCGTCTGGGGTCCGAAGCCGAATTGCTGGGGCCCCAGCGAGACGATCTTGCCGCGATAGAGGTTGCGCTCGCCCATGAGCTTCGTAACGTCGGCCAGGAAGGTCTGCGCGGTCGCGCGTTCCGCTGCCATCACCTCGATGCGTGCGCGGGCCCTGTTTGGTCCCATGTTTTCGTTCGGTCCGGAGACGAATGCGATGAGCGGCACGCCGTCGGCCTTCACGAGGTAGAGGCCGAACTGCACGACGGGGAGAACGCGATCGTCGTCGAGATGGAAGTTCACGTAGTCGACGGGGCCCTCGGCGAGACGAAGGCTGTACGGCGAGGTCCCGCGGTTCACGAAGTCCGAGAGACCGAGCCCCCAGTTTCGTTTGTTTTCCGCCGCGAGCCCGATCAGCTCGGCGCTGTGGCCGGGCCGCTCGAGGTATGCATCCATCGCGACCTGCAGGTTCGCCTGCTGGAAACGCTCGAACTCCTCGGAGATCACCGGCATGCGCACAGGCTCGCCACCGAGGTGGTCGCGAAGGCGCTTCAGGAGGGGTCCCTCAGGGACCTCCGCGCGGTTGACGATGTCGTCGAGAAAGCGCTTAAAGAGGAGACCGAACTCTTCGGGTGACGTGCGCTGATCCATCCGCCGAGATTAGTACCGGTCGTGCGAGCGAGCCCGCGCTACGGCTGGGCCGCGCTCTCAGACACTGGCTGGGTCTCGCTAGCCGGCCGGAGCGTCGCCAGACGCACGCCGGCGAGGATGACGAGCCCTCCGACGAGCTGGAGCGGCTGCGGCCGGTCCCCCAGGAAAACGACCGCCATGGCGAGCGTGAGGACGGGAACGAAGTACGAAGACATGGAGGCGATCCCCGCCCCGACGCGCCGCACCACCCAATAGAAGAGGGTGAAGCTCCCGACCGTGACGACGAGCGCGAGGTACAGCGCGTCGAGCCAAACGCCGACGCTCCAGGTCGGTAGGTCGCGGTAACCCTCCTCGAGGAATCCGAAAGGCAGGAGCAGCAGGGCGCCAATCGGGATGGCGAGCGCTGTGACCTCGATCGGCGAACGCGTGCGTAGCGTGATCGTGCCCAGAACCGTGTAGATGGCCCAGCAGATCGCGCCGGCGAGCATGAGCACGTCGCCGAGGAAGCGTCGCGACGAGACCTCTCCTGCGGTCTGTCCTGCCGCGATGACGAGAGCGGCACCGATGGACGCAAGTGCGAACCCCGCGATTTTGGTGGCGGTTACGCGCTCGCCGAAGAAGGACGCCGCGATCGCCGTCAGGACGGGGATCGTCGTGGGCACGATGAGCGCGGCATCGGATGCGGGCGCCATCGTCAGCCCAACGAAGACGAAGGCGTTGTAACCGAGGTACCCGAAAATCGCGGTCAGGAAGACCGGGCCAAGCGCGTCGCTTCGGATCCGCGTCCGCGTCGCGATAGCGATGATCGCGATCGCGCCAGACGCGACGACGAAACGGATCGCCGAGAACTCGAGCGGCGGCGCGCTTGCGACGCCGAGCTTGCCCGCGATCCATCCGCCGCTCCATGCGAGCGCGACGGCGAACGCGGCGAGCGGCGTGAAGAGCGAGCGGGGCATTCGCGAACCATACGTGGCACGATGCCGCCATGCTCCGTCTGCTGATCACGGGCATCACTGGTTTCGCCGGCAGCCACCTCGCCGAGTACCTCGTGTCGCGTGGCGACGAGGTCCACGGCCTCGCGCACGAGCGACCGCCCTTCAAGAACCTCGCCGCGGTGCAAGACCGCGTGCGTATCCACGAAGGTGACATCACGAGCCTCGAGGACGTTCAGGGTGCGCTCGCCGGCTCGCGAGCGGACGCGGTCGTACATCTGGCCGGCATGGCGGTGCCGACGCTCGCTTCGGCCGATCCCGTCGCTGCTGTCCGCATCAACGTGCTCGGCACCGCGACCGTGCTCACCGCGCTCGAGCAGCATCCGACGACGCGGCTCGTGCTCGCGTCGAGCGCCGACGTGTACGGCGCGCCCGACCGCGTTCCGGTAGACGAGGACGTTCCGGTGCGGCCCGGCAACGTCTACGCGGCCACGAAGGTCGCGGCCGAAGCGCTCACGCGAGAGCTCGCGGCGCGGCACGGCGCGCCGGTCGTCATCCTGCGGCCCGCCAACCAGAACGGTCCCCGACAGCACCCGGGCCTCGCCGCGTCGGCATTTGCAAAGCAGATTGCCGAGGCCGAGGCGGGCCTCGCTGAGCATGTCGTCCGGCACGGTCGCCTCGACGCGGAACGCGACTTCCTGGACGTCCGTGACATGGCCCGTGCCTACGCGGCCGCGCTGGGTCTCGCGGAGGGCGGGACGTTCAACGTCGGGACCGGGCGTGCGGTGGCGATCGCGGAGATCCTCGACACGCTGATCGCATTGGCCCGGATCCCGGTCCGTGCCGAGCTCGACCCCTCGCGCGTCCGTAGCGGCGCGCCCACGCGCCTCGCCCTCGACGCCACGCGTTTTCGGCAAAAGACCGATTGGTCGCCCCGCATCGCGCTCGCCGACTCGCTCCGCGATACGCTCGATCACTGGCGAGCGAGAGTGGCCGGCGGGAGCTTCCTCACGCCGACGCACGAGCGAGCCGGTACCCGCGGAGCGGGTACTGGCGTGGAGTAAGCATGAACATCGTCTTCGGCACCGACGGCTGGCGCGCTCGCATCGCCGACGAGTACACGTTCGACGCTGTGCGCGTGTGCGCGCAGTCGGTCGCGGAGTGGGTGGTCAAGAACGGCGGCGCGGATCGCGGGGTTGTGATCGGCTTCGATCGCCGCTTCGCCTCCGAGCACTTCGCGGCCGCCGCCGCGGAGGTCGTCGCGGCCCACGACGTGAACGTGCATCTCGCCACCGCGGCCGCGCCGACGCAATCGTTCTCGTGGGCGACGATGCGCCGAAAGGCAAAGGCCGGGATCGTGATCACGGCGAGCCACAACCCGTGGACCGACAACGGCTTCAAGGTGAAGGCGGAGACCGGCGCCGCCGCCGGACCCGCGATGCTGAAGGAGCTCGAGGCGATCATCCATCCACTGCAGCCCCATTCCGAGAAGGTGCGTCGCATCCCGTTCGCCGAGGCGAAGAAGAAGGGCCGGATCGAGGAATTCGACCCTGCCCCCGACTATCTCGCGCACGTCGCCGAGCTGTTCGATCTTGATGCGTTTCGCGGTGCGGGGTACACGGTTGTCTGCGAGACGTTGTTCGGGAGCGCGAGCGGATACTTCCCCAAGCTCATCGGCGGCGGCAAAACCAAGGTCGTCGAGCTGCACGCGGAACGGAATCCCTACTTCGGCGGTGTGAACCCCGAGCCGATCCCGCCGAACATCGACGAGTTCCTCCGCCGGATCCCCGCCGAGCGCGCGAACGTGGGACTCGCCGTCGACGGCGACGCCGACCGCGCCGGGCTCGCCGACGAGCAGGGCAACTTCGTGACGACGCTCACCCTCTACGCGCTGCTCATGTGGTATCTCTGCGAGGTTCGCGGCCTCCGCCAGCCTGTCGTCAAGACCGTGAACATGACCTCGATGGTCGACCGTCTCGGCGAGTACTACGGCGTGAAGGTCTACGAGGTACCGGTCGGGTTCAAATACATCGGCCCGAAGATGCAGGAGACCGGCGCGATGATGGGCGGCGAGGAATCGGGCGGATTCGGCTTCGCGATGCACCTGCCCGAGCGGGACGGCATCGTGGCCGACCTCTTCTTCCTCGACTTCATGCTGAAGACCAAGAAGAAGCCATCCGAGCTCATCGCCGAGCTCATGAAGATGGCCGGTCCCTCCGTCTACCTGCGCCGCGACCTGCATTTCAGCGCGGCCGAATACTCGGCCGTGAAGGAGCGGACCATGCGGAAGCTGCGGGAGGCCGCACCCGAAAAGCTCGCCGGGCACGCCGTCGCACGGATCGTGCACCTCGACACGAACGATGGAACGAAGTTTTTTCTCGACGACGGCTCGTGGCTGCTCATCCGGCTTTCCGGGACCGAGCCGCTCGTCCGGGTCTATGCGGAGACAAAAGGAGAGAGCGAGCTGGCGCCGCTGCTCGACGCAGGCGTGCAGATCGTGAAGGGAGCTTAGCCATGGCGATAGCGGAAGGCCGCGACACATCGGTCATCGAGACCGTCGAGCGCATCCGCGCAGCCGACACCGACGACATGCTCAGCCGGATCAAGGACCTGCCCAAGCAGGTGCGCGATGCGTGGGCCATCGCGAGCAAGGCGACGATCGCTCCCGCGTACAGCGATGTTCGGAACATCACCGTCGCGGGCATGGGCGGCTCCGCAATCGGCGGCGATCTGGCAGCCGCGCTTCTCGCCGACGAGCTCAAGGTCCCGATGAGCGTGCACCGCGACTACGGAATGCCCGCCTACGTCGGCCGGGACTCGCTCGTGATCGTGTCGAGCTACTCGGGGAACACCGAGGAGACGCTCTCGAGCTTCGAGGAAGCGCGAAAGCGCAGGGCGAAGGTGCTCGCGCTCACGACCGGCGGAAAAATCGCCGAGCTCGCGCGCGCGTCGAACTATCCGGTAGTGACATTCAGCTACAAGGCGCAGCCTCGCGCCGCACTCGGGTATTCGCTCGGACTCGTGCTCGGCGTGCTCACGAAGCTCGGGTTCGTCCGCGATCTCTCCGACGACATCGAGGCCGCGCTGTCGGACCTCGCCAAGCTCGAGGAGCGCGTGCACGAAGGCGCGCGGACGAACGACGCCAAGAAGATGGCGCTCGAGCTCCAGGGGCGGATTCCCTTCGCGTACGGCGCGGGCGTGATGGGGGTCATGGCGCGGCGCGTGAAGGGCCAGTGGAACGAAAACGCCAAGAGCTGGGCGGCCTTCGATGTCATGAGCGAGCTCAACCACAACGCGGTCGTCGGCTTCGAACACCCGCCGATCGCGAAGGAGGCGCTCATCGTTCTGCTGCTTCGAAGCGACCGCGACAACCCGCGGCACAAGCTCCGCTTCGAGGTCACACGCGAGCTCCTCGATCGGGCCCGCATCCCGCACAGGACGCTGCAGTTCGCGGGCAGGAACATGCTCTCCGAGGTCCTGCAGATGGTCCTCTTCACCGATTACGTGACCTTCTACGTCGCGTTGCTGAACGGTGCGGACCCGTCGCCGGTGAAGTCGATCGACTACCTCAAAGACAGGCTAGCCAAGGGAACTTGAGGCACCCTGCGACCCCCACCCCATCGGGTGCCCGTGCCCACGCCGTCGCGAAGTTCGCCTACTGCCCTCGGGACGGGACGCCGCTCGTGCCGACGCGCATTGACGGACGCGACAGGCCCACCTGCCCGGTCTGCGGCTTCGCCGAGTTCATGTTCGTGCAGATCGGAGCCAACACAGTCATCGAGCGCGATGACGGCGTACTGCTCGTTCGTCTGAACTATGGCCCGCGCGATGGCCGCTGGGCGCTCCCTGGGGGTCTCGTCGAGAACGATGAGACGATCGAAGAGGCCGCGCGTCGCGAGACGACTGAGGAGACCGGCTTCGACGTTGCGCTGGACGGCCTTCTCGCGACATGGATGCGTCCGGGATTTCCGATCCTCGTCGTCATATACCGGGCGCACATCACCGCGGGAACGCTGCGCGTCGCTCCGGACGAGGCGTCCGAGGCGGCGTTCTTCCCGAAGGACAAGGTCCCCCCGCTTGAAGAGCTCGCCTGGCCGTCGACAGCCCACGGGCTCGACGCGTGGCGTGCCTACGAGCCTCCGCGTCCCTAGCCCGAAGCGACCGGCTGGCGCCACGCGAGGATCACCGCGGCGAGCCCGAGGACAGTGATCGCGGCCGCAGCCGGGAACACGAGGAACACGTCCACCGAGGCGATGATGCTGCCGAGTGCGGGTCCGATGACGAAGCCCATGTTCGCCGGCAGGTACCCGAACGTCATCACGCGGCCCCTCGTCGCGTCCGTCGCGGATGCGGACAGCATCGTGAACGACACGCTGAAGAGGCCGGCCGCAAGGCCGTTCACGACCGTCCACGCGATCGTGAACGGGACAAGCTCGCGCGTGAAGAACGGAACGGTCCAGAGGGCTGTCAGCGCGGCGCATCCGATGAAGAGCGTCCGCGCCTTGCCGTAGCGATCGGCGAGCGCGCCGATCGCTGGTGACGCGATGAAGATGCCGAGCCCGCCGGCGCCGAGAACCGTGCCCACGGCCGTCGCGGGATCCGGCCCCGGGTAGAGGCCCGCGACGACGAGCGGAACGTAGATGAACGCGAGCATCCAACCCGCAAAGAGCAGGAAGAGTGCGGGGAAGAGCGCACGGAGTCGCGGCGAGCGGACGATGAGAAGGATGCCGTCGCCGGCCATGCGCAGGAGCGATCCACCCCTCGCGGTCGGGACGAATCCGTCGCGATAGCCGAACGCGAGCATCGCCACGACCGCCACCATGATCGCGGCGTCGATCGCCATCAGCGCCGGAAAGCCGAAGCGGTCCACGATCGGACCGCCGACCAGCGGTCCGACGAAGGCGCCGAGGGGATTCGCGCCGTTCACGATCCCGAACGCGAAAGCGAGGCGACCGGGCGGCGCGCGCTCGGCGAGTGTGGTGAGCATGAGGCCCGTGTTCCCGAGACCCAGCGACTGAATGGAGCGCGCGAGAGCGAAAACCCAGACGTTCGGCGCGACGACGGCGAGTGCGAGGGCGGCGAGCGCCGCGACGAACGAGCGGATGATCAGCGGCTTGCGCCCGTGGCGGTCGGCGAGCGCTCCCCAGAACGGGAGGAAAGGCAGACCAACCACGCTCGAGAAAGCCGTGATCGCGCCGACCCAGAACGCGACCGCGCTGGGCTCGATCCCGAGCCGTGGCAGGTACAGCGGCGTAAACGCGATGAGCTGGCCGTACGCAGCGACCTCGAAGAAGCCGGCGATGGTGAAGAGAGTCGTCATGCGCACCCAGCCGGAAATGGGCCGGTTTTTCAAGGGTTTCGAAGGATACGTGGCGGGTCTAAACTCGGCACGTCCAGCGAGGCCAAATTGAATAGGGAGTGTGGAGGAGACATGTACTCGAGCCTCATCTCCAAGATCGAAAAAGCGAAGCGCTACGCCGAAGAGCCTGAACGCATCAGTTTCCGGAGCTTCGAGGTCGCGTTCCGCGGTGAGAACGGCACCCACGCCGTCTCGCTCAAGGGCGAGGACTGGTCCTGCGAATGCGAGCACTTCCATACGAGCGGCCTCTGCGCCCATGTCATGACGCTGCAGCGAGTCTTCGCGCCACACCTCACGGACAACGCGCGGTTCACCCAGGAGCACGTGCCGGCATAACGAGCCCGGCGAAAAACTGAATACGCGGGGCTCCAGCGAAGCCGGTGAGATTCCGGCAGGGTCGCGCCACCGTGAAAGGCAGTCACGCCTCAACTCGGGTCGCCTGGAAGTCACCGCTTTGGGCATACACACCTTCGCGAGAAAGGGGTGCGCCAGATGCGCTCACGGTTCGTCACGCTCCTCGCGGTCCTCCTCCTCACGCTCGCCTCCTGCGGTGCTGCCGTCCCGGTCACGCCTTCGGTTTCTGTCACCGCGTCCCCGTTCCCCGCCACGCTCACCGACTTCCAGAACCGGTCGGTCATCGTCCCCGCGCGTCCCGAGCGTCTTGTCTCGATCGGCCCCTCGGTCACGGCATTCCTGTTCGCCCTCGGAGCGGGCCCGCGTGTCGTCGGCGTCGACGACTTCTCCGACGAGCCAGCTGAAGCCGCCACCCGCGAGCACGTGGGCGGGATCAAGGTGAATTTCGAGAAGGTCGTCGCGCTGAAGCCGGATCTCGTCCTGAGCGTGAAGTTCTCTGACGGCACGATCGAGAAGCTCCAGGCCGCGTCGCTCAACGTGCTCGTGGTCGATCCGCAGAGCGTGTCCGACGTCGCGAGGACCGCGACGCTACTCGGCAAGGCGGTCGACGCGGGCGGCGAAGCCCTCGCGCGCTCGATCCAGCAACGGGTCGATGCCGTCAAGGCGAAGACCGCGAGCGTGACCACGCGCCCGCGCGTCTACCACGAGATCGACGCGTCGGACCCGGCGAAGATCTTCACCGTCGGCCCCGGCTCGTACATCAACGACCTGATCGACATCGCCGGGGGGGTCAACGTCGCGGCACGCGCGCCGTCGGCGTACCCACAGCTCTCCGCGGAGGAGATCCTGCGAAGCGATCCCGAGATCATCGTGCTGGCCGCGGCGGACTACTCCGCGAAGCCATCCCAGGTCGCCGCTCGGCAGGGCTGGTCGATCATCACCGCGGTGAAGAGCGGGCGGATCGTCACGATCGAGCCGAACCTCATCAACCGCCCGGGGCCGCGCGTCGGCGAAGCCGCGGAAGCGTACGCCAGGCTCGTCCATCCGGAGCTCTTCCGGTAGTGCGCACGATCGGGGTCCTCGCGTTCCTCGTGGCCGGGCTCGTTGTGAGCGCGGCCGCGGGGATCCTTGTCGGTGCCGTCGCGATCGGGCCCGGTGACGTCCTCGCTGCCCTGTTCGGGTCCAACGACGTGAACGGCACCATCATCCGCGAGCTGCGGCTGCCGCGAGTGATCGGCGCGGCGCTCGTCGGCGGATCGCTTGCGACGGCCGGCGCGCTCCTGCAGGGGCTCCTACGGAACCCGCTCGCCGACCCCTTCGTCACCGGCACGTCGGCAGGCGCGACGCTCGCCGCCGTCGCCGCGATCGTCCTCGGCCTCGCCGCGCCGCTGGTGCCGCTCGCGGCGTTCGCCGGCGCCCTCGTCACGGTCACGCTGGTGTGGCGGCTCGCGCGTCTCGGCGGCGGCACGACCGTGCTGACCGTCCTGCTCGCTGGAGTGGTCCTCACGTCCTTCGCGGGCGCGGTGGTCACGTTCCTTCTCGTCTCGAGCGATCGCCTTGCGCTGCAGCTGCGTGCCGTGCTCGGTTGGCTCCAGGGCGGCGTGTCCGTGATCAGCTGGGCGGAGCTTGGTGTGGCCGCGGTCGTCGTGGCCGTCGGACTCGGCTTCGCGCTCGTGCTCGCGCATCGCGTCGACGCGTACGCGTTCGGCGAGGAGACCGCGGCCACTCTGGGCGTCGATCCGGATCGCACGACGACAGCCGTTCTCGGGGCGACCGCGCTTCTCTCCGGCGCGGCGGTCGCGCTCGCCGGCCTCGTCGGCTTCGTCGGCCTTGTCGTCCCGCATGCGCTGCGCTTCGTTGTCGGCGCGACGCACCGTCGCCTCATCCCGGCGAGCTTTCTCGCCGGTGCCGCGGCCCTCGTGCTGGCGGACCTCGGATCGCGAACGGTCATCGCGCCCGCGGAGCTCCCTGTCGGCGCGATCACCGGTCTGATCGGCGCGCCGTTCTTCCTGGCGCTCCTCGTCCGTTCGCGGCGGATCGTCGTATGAGCAGCCTCGCGGCGACCTCGGTGACGGCGGGGTACGGCTCGCGCATCGTCCTGCATGAGTGTTCCTTCGTGGTGGGCGCGGGCGAGGTCGTGGCCGTCGTCGGGCCCAACGGGGCGGGGAAGTCGACGCTGCTGCGGGTCCTTTCAGGATTGCTGCGACCCGCCGCGGGTGCCGTCGCGCTCGACGGTCACGAGCTCGCGACGTACTCGCGGTCGGGGCTCGCGCGCCGGATCGCTGTGGTCCCGCAGATCTTCGACACGCTGTTTCCGTTCACCGTGCGCGAGGTGGTCGCGCTCGGGCGCACCGCTCGCCTCGGTCCGCTCGGACGTGCCGGAGCGGACGACGTCGCCGCGGTCGATCGCGCGATCGACGAGCTCGAGCTCGGTCCGCTCGCCTCGAGGCGCATCGACCGGCTCTCCGGCGGCGAGCGGCAGCGTGCCGTGCTCGCGATGGCGCTGGCGCAGGAGGCCGATGTGCTCCTGCTCGACGAGCCGACGGTGCACCTCGACCCCACCCATCAGATAGCGACGCTCGACCTGATCCGAGCCCTCGCAGCCAAGCGCGGTCTTGCGGTCTGCGCGGTCCTTCACGATCTCAACCTCGCGTCGACCTTCGCGTCACGGATCGTCGTGATCGCCGAGGGCCGCGTCGCCCGAGACGGCAGTCCGGCAGAGGTGCTTCGCGCCGATCTGGTACGGACGGTCTTCGGCAACGGACTCGAGGTCGTCGCGCGCGATGGCCATCCCGCGGTTCTTCCGCGGGTCGCTACGCCGTCGCGGTAACGCGCTTCACCGTTATCACTTCGCGCTCACCTCGACCGGCGCGCTCCAGCCCCAGTCCCACGTCGCGAGGTTCTCGATGAGCTCGTGATGGGTGAGGTCGAGATAGATCGGGGTCACGCTGATCTTTCCGTCGCGGAGCGCGGCGACGTCGGTGCCTGGTCCGGCCTCGCCCGCGACCGCGGGACCGCCGACCCAGTAATAGGGCTCTCCGTAAGGGTCGAGCCGCTCGACCAGTTGGTCGCGGTAGTTGCGCTTGCCCAGTCGCGTTACCTCGACGCCGGCGATGCGTTCGCGTGGGAGGGCCGGGACGTTGACGTTGAGCAGCGCGTCGGACGCGAAGCCTTTCGCGAAGATGTTCTTGGCCAGCAGCGCCGCGAACGAGGCGGCCGGGCCGAAGTCGATGTTCGCGCCGAACGCGCCGATCGAGATCGCGATCGACGGCACGCCGGAGAGCAGGCCCTCCATCGCGGCGGCGACGGTGCCCGAATAGGTGATGTCGTCTCCCATGTTCGAACCGCGGTTTATCCCCGAGACCACGAGGTCGGGCTTCTGTGGAAGGAAGCCGAGCATCGCGAGCCGAACGCAATCCGTCGGCGATCCATCGCTCATGAACGCGGGCTGCCCGGTCCGAAGCTGCGTCGCCTTCACGCGGAGCGGGCGGTAGAGGGTGATGCTGTGGCTCGCGCCGCTCCAGTTGCGCTCCGGCACGATGATGTCGACGCTGCCGATCGCCCCGAGCGCTTCGGCGAGCGGCCCGAGCGCGTCCGACTCGATGCCGTCGTCGTTGGTGATGAGGATGTGCTTGCGCTTGGCGGTCACTTGCCTCGCGCGGAGATACGCGCCTGCCGGGTGCGCCGCAGTGTCTCCCGCGCCTCGGCTTCGGCATCGCGGAGATCCGCCGCTGCCGCCGCGTGGGCCGCGTCGGCTTCGTCGATGAGCGTCGAGGCCTCGGTCCGCGCGCGCCGTCCCTGCGCGACCTGGAACGCGTATCGCACGAACGTGTTGATGACGCCGGCGACCGGCATCGCGAGGAGTACGCCCCAGAACCCGGCGATGCGCGAGCCCAGCAGCAGCGCGAGGAACACGAAGATCGGGTGGATGCCGATCGCGTTGGACATGATGCGAGGCCCGATCACGTTGAGCACGACCTGCTGCAACACGATCGTCAAAACGAGCACCCAGATGAACGCGTCCGGCGCGCCGAGGAGCGCGACCGCGAGAACCGGGATCTCCGCGATGATCGGGCCGAAGAACGGGATGATCATCGTGAGGCCCGAGAAGACTGCCAGCACTCCTGCGAACGGGACGCCGAGTGCCACCAGGATTACGAGAGTCGCCACCCCGTAGATGATGCCGAGGATGAGCGATCCGCGGATGAACCCGCCGAAGGAGCGGTCCGCGCTCTGGCGGAGCAGCTCCGCCTCGCTCCGGAGCTCCGGGCTGAGCGCGCCGATGAACCGCTGCCAGAGCTGCTCGCCGTCGATCAGCATGATGAACGCGATGATCAGGACCAGTGTGGCGTTGAACAGCACGTTCGCCGTGGCCGAAACGAACCCGAGCGCGTCGGCCGCGATCGTTCCCGCTATCTGGGAGAGCCTCGCCGGGACCTGGCCGTAGAGCTCGGTCACGCTCACCGGGACACCGGCGCCTTCCAGGCGCTGCTGTAGTGCGACGACCTCGCGCGCGGCGCGGTCGCCGTACTCCGGGGCGCGCAGGATGAGGTCGTTCAGCTGACTCACGAGTCCGGGCACCGCGAGGGCGAGGGTCCCGACAAGAACGAACCCGATTCCGATGTAGACGACGACCACGCTGAGCGCGCGATTGAGGACCGTGCGCTGATCGATCCGGGTCACAAGCGGCGAGAGCAGGTACGACACGGCCCAGGCCGCGACGAAGATGATGACGACGTCGGCGACGAGCGAGAGCGCCGCGGTGAGGTAGGAGAGCAGCTGAAAGGTCGCGAGGATGATGAGCAGCACGACGAGCGTCGTCAGGAGCTGCCGCTCGCGGGTCGAGAGGTTCACAGGCGAATGGTACTGACGGAATACCATGCTTCTCCGTGCCAGACGCGCGTTCCTTGATCGATCGCTACGCCTCCTATCTCCCAGTGACCGACCGGACACCCCGGATCACGCTGGGCGAGGGTGGCACCCCCCTCGTGCGCGCTCGTTCCCTCGAGCGCGAGACGGGCTTCCCCGAAATCTGGCTCAAAGTCGAAGGTCAGAACCCGACCGGCTCGTTCAAGGATCGCGGGATGGTCGTCGCGGTCGCGAAGGCGCTCGAAGACGGCGCGCGCATGGTCCTCTGCGCGTCGACGGGCAACACGGCCGCGTCGGCGGCCGCGTACGCCGCGCGTGCGGGCATGTCGTGCACCGTGATCCTCCCAGCCAGGCAGGTCGCGGCGGGCAAGCTCGCGCAGGCGATCGCGCACGGCGCGCGTGTGGTCGCCGTGCGCGGGCCGTTCGATGCCGCGCTGACCGTCGCCCGCGCACTTGCCGAGCAGGGTGAGGCAACGCTCGTGAACAGCGTCAACCCGCACCGCCTTGAGGGCCAGAAGACGGCCGCTTTCGAGATCTGCGAGGCCTTCGGGGAGGCGCCCGACGCCGTTTTCATTCCGGTCGGGAACGCGGGGAACATCACCGCGTACTGGAGGGGGTTCGTCGAGGCGGCCCGGACCGGCCTTGCGCGCAAGCGACCCCGGATGTATGGCTATCAGGCGGCTGGGGCGGCGCCGCTGGTCAGTGGGGTGCCCGTCGCCGAACCGGAGACGATCGCGACGGCGATCCGGGTCGGAAACCCGGCATCGTGGAGGGGTGCGGTGGCCGCGAGGGATGAGTCGGGCGGCGCGATCGACGCCGTGACCGACGACGAGATCCTGGACGCGTATAGCTTTCTCGCCCGGTGTGAGGGCGTCTTCGCGGAGCCTGCCTCGGCGGCGGCGATCGCGGGGCTGCGCAAGCGGGCGCGCGCCGGAGGCCTTGGCAACGCAAGGCGCGTCGTCTGCGTTCTCACAGGCAACGGCATGAAGGATCCGGATCGCGCCCGCTCGCTGGCCGGCGACATCGCCGAGGTCGACGCCACACCGGATGCGGTCCGCGCGGCGCTAGGGTCGTAGCGGTGGGGGAGCTTCGGGTGCGGGTACCCGCATCGAGCGCGAATCTTGGCCCCGGCTTCGATTCCTTCGCGATTGCCCTCCCGCTTCTCGCCGAGTTCGACCTCCGCCCGGCTCGCGCCTGGTCGGTCAGCGTCGACGGCGATCGCGACGTTCACGAGAACGGCATAGGCAATCGGGTCCCGAGCGGCGACGACAATCTGTTCGTCGTATCGGCGCGCGCGGCCGCGGAAGCGGCCTCCGAGACGCTCGGCTCGTACCACGTGACCCAACGCTCGGCCATCCCGGTCGGACGCGGCCTCGGATCGAGCGCGGCGGCCATCGTCGGAGGGGTCGTGGCAGCGAACGCGTTGATGGGCGAGCCCCTCGATCGCCGGACGCTCCTCCGTGTCGCAAGCGAGGTCGAAGGGCACGCCGATAACGTAGCCGCGGCCCTGTACGGAGCGTTCACCGTCGCGCTCCCGAGCGACAACGGGCCGGTCGCGACGCGCATCGCGTTCCCGCGCGCCTGGCGGATCTGCCTGTTCATCCCACGCGAGCCACTCGCGACGGACAAAGCGCGCGCGGTGTTGTCGGACAGCGTCTCGCGAGCCGACGCGGTCTTCAACATCGCGCACGCCGCCGCGCTTCTCGCCGCCATCCTGCGTGCCGACGGAGCGCTCCTCTCGATCGCGATGGCGGACCGGCTTCATCAACCGGCGCGAGCCCATCTCGTCACCGGCCTCGACGACATCATCGCCGCGGCGCGGGGCGCGGGCGCATTCGGCGCCGCGCTCTCCGGGGCGGGACCCGCAGTGGTCGCGTTCGCGCCGGCCCGGCTGGCCGCGCGAGTGGTCGTCGCGATGGAGGAGGCGGCGCACGCCGTCGGCACGAGCGGTCGCGGCCGCGTCGTCCGCGTCCGCGCAGCTGGTGCGCAGGTGCGACGCTCATGAGCCGTCGAGGGGGCTCTGCCCCCCCGGCCCCCCGAGCCCTCGCTCTCATTCTCGCGGCCGTTCTGCTCGCCGCGGGTTGCGTTGATAACCGGATCGTCGTGACCACGCCGACGCCGACGCCGGTCCGAACGACTGCGACCCCAACGGCCACCGCTACCGCCAGCCCGACGCCTAGCCCGACGCCGACGCCAACTCCGGCGCCGACGCCGCTCCTTTCGGCCCGCGGTGGGATCCTCGTGAAGGAACCCCTTGCGAACTCGCGCGCTCGCAGCCCGCTCACGATCAGCGGCGAAGCCATGGTGTTCGAGGCCACGCTCATCTGGCAGGTGACCGACACCGCTGGCCGCGTGCTCGCGAGCGGGTTCACCACGGCGAGCGCCGGCGCGCCCGCGAAGGGAACGTTCACGATCACTGCCACGTACGCGGACCCGCCTTCCGACATCATCGGATTCGCGGAGGTCTACACACGCAGCCCGCGCGATGGAACGATCGACGAGATCGTGCGCGTCCCGCTCATTCTCGCCGCAGCGCGCTGATGCGCCTCGCGCTCCTCGCAATCCCGGCGGTGCGGAGCGCGCTGTCACTGGAGATCGGTCGCGACATCGAGTACCACGCGACGCTGGCGAGCACCCAGGAGCGCGCAAAGGCCCTGGCGGCGGCCGGATCGGGACCCTCCGTGGTCGTCGCGGATCACCAGACAGCCGGGCAGGGCACCCGCGGGCGCTCGTGGCATGCGCCCGCCGGGACGAGCCTGCTCGGGTCGTGGCTCTTCCGGCCGGCTCCCGCGGAACCGGGGCTTTTCGCGCTCCTTGCCGGTGTCGCGGTCGCCAGAGCCCTCGAGCGGTCGGGGATTGCTGGGGCCTCCCTAAAATGGCCCAACGACGTCGAGGCTGGCCATAAGAAGGTCGCCGGTGCACTCGCCCATGCGACCACTGATGGGGAAGGCGGTTCGCTGGTGCTCGGGATCGGCGTGAACGTGCATCAGCGGCTCGACGACTTCCCGCAGGAGCTGCGCGGAAGCGCCACGTCGCTCGCCCTCGCCGGCCACACCGTCGATCGCCTTTCCCTGCTCGTCGACCTCACGCGCGAGCTCGATCGTGTCACCGCACTGGCGGAGCGGCGGGCCGCTCTCGATGAGTGGCGCAGGCGCTCGACGCTTCTGGGGCGCGAGGTCGAGGTCACGCGGGAAGGGAGACCGCTCGTGCGCGGTATCGCGCGAGACATAGCTCCGGATGGTGCGCTGCTCGTCGGCTCGGAGCGTGTTGTCGTCGGCGACGTGCGTGCGCTCGCATGAGCGAGCGGACCGCGATCATCATCGACGGCAGCTCCGCGATGTCGGACGCGGTGCAGCAGGACTTCGGCTTTCACCTGCTCCCGGTCCACGTCCTCTTCGGCGACGAGGAGTTCACGCCCGGTGTCGATCTGACCCCGGCCCAGTTCTACGAGAAGCTCGTCTCCTCAAAGACCCCGCCGACGACCGCGGCGCCATCGCTCGGAGAGTGTGTCGAGATCTACCAGCGTCTGGTGCGCGAGGGTTTCCGTTCGGTCCTCGTGATCACAGTCATCAACGAAGCGTCGGTGACGCACACCGTCGCGAAGGCCGCGGCGCAGCAGGTGAGTGGGGCGAGGATCGAGGTCGTCGACTCCCGGACCACCGCCGCGGGGATCACGTTGATCGCGACGGCATGCGCCCGGGTCCTCCGTGCCGGTCGCGGCTTCGACGAGGCGGTCGCGCTGGCGCGGCGACTTGCCGGCCGCGTGCAGATCCTCGCTCTCATCGACACCCTCGAGTACCTGCGCCGCGGCGGGCGGGTGTCGGGAGCGCAGGCCGCGTTCGGTGCGCTTCTTTCGATCAAGCCCATCGTCGAGGTGAAGGATGGCGACCGCGTTCTCATCGACAAGGTCCGCACTCGCGAGCGCGGCGTCGAGCGGCTGAAGCAGCTCATCGAGGAGCGCGTGCCTCCGGGCTCGCGGATACACGCCTGCGCGATGCACACCAACAACCCCGAGCGGGCTCACGCCCTCGGCGAATGGGTCCAGCAGCGATTCCATTGCGTGGAGTTCTGGACGGCCGAGGCCGGGCCCATCATTGGCACGCATACCGGTCCGGGTGTCTCCGGCCTGTGCTGGTATCGCGAGGAGGACGCTCGGGCGTGAGGCTCCGCAACCCGTTCGGTCGAAAAACGAAGGAATTCCCGACACATCTCTGGACGCAGTGCCCGAGCTGCGGCGAGATGCTCTTCAACAAACAGCTCGAGCGCAGCCAGAGCGTGTGCCAGAAGTGCGGCCACCACTTCAAGCTCGGAGCCCTCGAGCGCATCGAGCTGTTGGCCGACCCGAAGTCCTTCAGCGAGATCGACGCTGACATGGTGTCGTCGGATCCGCTCGGGTTCGTCGACAGCAAGCCATATCCCGAGCGCATCGCGGCGGCACGGGCGAAGAGCGGACACAAGGACGCGGTCCTGACCGGTGAGGCCAGGATCTCAGGTATTCCCGTCGTTCTGGCCGTGATGGACTTCGAGTTCATGGGCGGCTCCATGGGCAGCGTGGTCGGAGAGAAGATCACCCGCGCGGCCGAGCGCGCGTTCTCGGAGCGCAGGCCCCTGATCATCGTGTCCGCGTCGGGTGGGGCGCGGATGCAAGAGGGGACGATCGCCCTCATGCAGCTCGCGAAGACCGTCGCCGCGGTCGCTCGTCTCGACGAGGCGGCCATCCCTTTCATCAGCGTGCTCACCGATCCGACAACGGGCGGCGTCCTTGCCTCGTTCGCGTCGCTCGGCGACATCGTCCTCGCCGAGCCCGGTGCGCTCATCGGTTTCTCCGGTGCGCGCGTGACGAGCGAGACCATCGGCGAGAAGCTGCCCAAGGGCTTTCAGCGCGCCGAGTTCCTGCTCGAGCACGGCTTCGTCGATCAGGTCGTTCCGCGGACGCAGCTCAAGGAACGGATCGCCTTCTTCCTGAACGCGTTCCGCGTGGCGGGTCAAGACCTCCGCTGGAGCCTTTGACCTTGTCCATGCTCGATCGCATCCGTCGGGGGGCTTTGCCCCCCGGCCCCCAGCGCCACTCAGAAAATGGCCACCTCGCCGTCGAGGCCGGTCTCATCACCGACGCCACGCAGCTCGCCTCGGCGCGGCCGACGCCGTGGCAGACCGTCCAGACGGCACGCAACCCCGCACGCCCGCACGCGCTCGACATCATCAGCCGCGTGTTCGAGCGCTTTCAGGAGCTCCACGGGGATCGCGCATTCCGCGACGACCCGGCCATCGTCGGCGGCATCGCCGAGCTCGACAGGCGACCGCTCATCGTCGTCGGCCAGCAGAAAGGATCCTCGACCGAAGAGAACATCCTTCGCAACTTCGGGATGCCGTACCCCGAGGGATACCGCAAGGCGATTCGCCTGTACCGGCTCGCGCAGAAGTTCCACGTCCCGCTCGTGACTCTCATCGATACCCCCGGCGCGTACCCCGGCCCCGAGGCCGAGGAACGGGGGCAGGCCGAGGCGATCGCGTCGAGCATTCAGGTCATGACGCGCCTCGGCGTCCCCGTGGTCGTCGTCGTGCTCGGCGAGGGCGGCTCGGGTGGTGCGCTCGCTCTCGGCGTCGGCGACGTGGTGCTCGCGCTCGAGAACGCGACGTACTCGGTCATTTCGCCCGAAGGCTGCGCGGCGATCCTCTGGCGGAGCGCGAGCGAGGCGGAGCGGGCCGCGGTGGCCATGAAGCTGGCCGGCCCGGACCTCCTCGACACGGGTGTCGCCGACGCGCTCATCCGCGAGCCCGCGGGCGGGGCCCATACCGATCACGAGGCGACGGCGGCCGCGATCAGGACGGCGCTCATCGCGCAGCTCGATCGGCTGTCGCGCGTGCCGGTCGCCGACCTTCTCTCGCTCCGCTACGAGCGCTTCCGCGCGTTTGGCACGTTCGTCGAGCCGAACGGTGGCGCCGCACCAGCCCCGCCTCAGCCCTGGTGGCGGCGCATTCTGCGCAATCCCCTGGAGAAGGGCGGGCTGTGAGCGACAACGACCCGCTTCTGGGTCTCGTCGACGACCTCCTTCGTCTCGAGCTCCCCGGCGGCCTCACCGCTGTCACGATCGAGGTCGAAGCGGACGGGTTCGCGGTCTCGGTGTCACGGCAGGGCCAGAGCCCGAGCATGAGCGTGCCGACGCCCAAGCATGAGGACGCTCCGGTCGAGAAGACACAAAGGGTGCACGCCACGACGGTCGGCGTCTTCAGCATCGCGCGCGAGTGGAGCAGCGGCGACGCGGTGGCTCGCGGCGACGTGCTCGGCGGGATCCAGTCGCTCGGTCACGTCGCCGAGATCAGCGCGCCCGCGGACGGCGAGATCCGCGAGGTCCTCGTGGCCGGCGGTGCGCCGGTGGAGTACGGACAGGCCCTCTTCGTCATTGCCCTCCGCTGACCGGATCGCCGTGAGCGTTCGCGAGTCCGGCGATGGGCATGTCGCTCTGGTCACCATCAGCGATGGCGCGACGACAACTCATCTCGCACGCGTCTCGCGCGCCGAGCGCGAACGCTTTGGCGGCGGCGATGTCGCGAACCTGGTGCGGCGCTCCTTTGAATTCCTGCTCGCGCGCGAGCCCAGCACCTCGATCCTCCGCGAGTTCGATCTCTCCGCTATCGAGCGGTCCTTCCCTGAGTACGCGCGCGAGATCCGGCGGAGCTAGACGACCTTCCGGTCGCTAGTCATCTGGCCCGGCCGCGAGGAACGCGCCATTCGAGAACGCGTTCACCGCGCAGCCCGGTGCGCTTGGGTTAACCGCGCAGGTTCCTGCATCCGCGACGAGACCGCCCCAGAATCCCTTGATGCTGCTCGAGTCCACGAGCCCCTCGTAAAAGATGAACGGCGCCGCCGTGAAGAGATGCACCCGATGGACTTCCTTGTCCGCCGGGTCGATGTCGTTGCCCTTGTGCATCGATGAGCAGTCGGAGCCCGTCTTCGGACGCGTGAGCGACCACTGGTTTCCGGCGGGATCGGCGGGTCGGTAGGTCTCGCCGCAGTCCCATAGATAGACGAGGATCACCACGTACTTCCCGTAAAGGGGTGCACCAGCACCGCCACCCGTTGGCCTGCTGGAGTACACCGGGTGCACTCGACCGTTCGCGGTGATGTACGAACGGATCGCGCTCGCAATGTTCGAGCCAAGGTTTCCGGTGTCCCCCACGTCGACCCAGTCCCCGAGTCGCGACGATGTTCCGCCATTGCACGACGGCCTGGGCAGACCGACGCTCGCGGCGCCCGTGCACGACTGGCGGGACGCGGATAGCGTCGACGGCCGCTCGCGGTGCTCTGTGATGCCGTCCCAGACGAACGTCCAATCCGAGTCGAGCGCCAGGCTGCCGCGGAACAGGTACGCGAACCAGTTCGTCGCACTGCACGCCTTGCTGTAGGTCTGCGAATCCTCGTTGCCGTTCGTGTACCAGATGCCGCTCGGCGCGCCTGGCGACACCGCCCCGGCACTCTCGCAAGCGGCGCCGCCGACGAGGTTCGGCTTCCCGGTGGGTGCCGCGCCGCTCACGTCCCACTGGGTGATGAGCTGCGGGACGCATCCGGCCGAGTTGCCCGTACATGCGGGCTCGCCGGCCTGGCGGTGACCGTTCGCCGAGTAACGGGAGACGTCGACGAGTGCCTTGAAGTTGCCGTAGACGGCGTCGTCGTCGGTCGGGCTCCAGAAGACCACCGGATCGACGCTCGTCGGATCGCAGGGATTCCCGCAATTGGACGCGAAGTCCGCGGCGTCAAAGTGCCGCACCATCGGCCACGACGGCCCCGGTACCCCGAGTGGCGCGCCCGTGATCTGCGCGATCGCGCTGGCGGCGGCGCTGATCCGAGGCTGCCCGGCGAGGCCCGCGAGGAACGACTGGTAGTTGACCGAGACCCGTCCACGCACGAAGCGGGTGGCGGGGTTCACGAACGGTCCGCCCGTACAGCCCGACGCCCCGCTCTCTACCGCGGTGTACGAGCCGGCGGCATTCGTCGGCGAAACCTCGACGATGAGGCCTTCGGTCCCGCTCGGTGGGCGGAAGGCGCGATTGGAGTTCGCGTAGTCG
>JBOGTG010000062.1:0-3855 GCA_050692175.1 Candidatus Limnocylindria bacterium
GGCCGCGCCGTTGGGCGCGAGCGCCTTCTGCGGACGATGCGGGCAGCCCTGATCGACGGTCATCGCGGATCGCGTCCTCTGGCCCCGGCGGTCGTGTACGTGCCGCACGCGGACCTTATGAGCATCGCGGCGGTGGCCCTCGCCGGCGCGGGCGCCGGCTACCGCTTGCGCGGTATCACCTACCAGCGCGACGCGCTTCCGACCGCTGCGGCGAGCGGCTCCGGCGCGGCCGCGATCTGCGATTTCGACCGCGACGTCCCGCTCCTTCGCGATCAGGGCGCGGCCGACGCGTCCGAGATCGAGCACGCGATCCGCTCGGGAGTGCGCGAGGCGATTCGTTCGCGCGGCGAGCCTGTGGCCACCGATCGCGCCGCCGTCGCGGCGCTCGAGTCGCTCGCCGGCCGTAAGCTCCTCGCCCCGCTGACTCTTGCGCGGGCCGGTGGAGTCTCGGAGCTCGAGGTCTTCGTCGACCATTTCCGCTCCGCCCTCGCCGATGCGGCGCGCTCCGGCATCGTGAAGATCGGGCTCGACGGGGCCGCCGCCGAGCACGCGCACGACACCACGGTTTACTCACTCGTCGAACCAATCGACGCGACCCCGCTCGACGATCGTCTGGAGTGGGGCGTATGGGGACTCCTCTCGGCGTCTCACGATGTCGAAACGCGCACGGTGCTCCGCCGCGCGTACGGGCTGTTCCGGGACGTCGAGACACCCGACCGTGAGCTCGTCGAGCGCTGCATCGCCGCCTACGGTCATCAAAGCGACGACGGGAGATGGCGTCTCCGGGAGGAGGACTCGCTGGTGCGCCGGCAGGCAGACCAGACGCTCCTTGCGGTGCAGCTCGTCGATGCGGGCCGTCGGCTCGGCTTCAAGGTGCACGTGGGGCGCGACCTCGAGCGCCGCGCGCTGCCTCTCGCCCATGTGGACCGCGGCACGGTTCTCGGCGACCTCATGACCGAGGAGGAGCGCTCGTCCGACATCTCGCGCATCTCAGGAATCCACTCCGAGGCACTCGATTACATCGATTGCCTCTGGTACGACAAAGGGCGGCTCGTCTTTCTCTGGCAGCTCGAGTGGACCGCGCGGCTCCATCGGAGCATCGTCGCCCTGGGCGAGGCGGTCCCGGACGAGGACCGGGTCTTCCGTTTCTTTGCCATCGCCGACGAGCGGCGGGCCCTGGCCGAGTTCAAGCTGCGGCGCGCCGCGGCGACCGCCGAGGTCGTCCGACAGCGGGGCTGGCGCTTCGTGAAGTGGGGACCGCTACGATCGTGGGCGACACGGCCGGATGTGGCGCTGGACTTGCTCGAGCCGGTCCTGGGCCTATCTCCAGAGGTGGAACAAACCGGCCAACAGTTGGCGTTTAGGTGGTAACAGGAGGCGCAGCATGTCCAAGCCACAGGTAGTGAGCGACCAGAACTTCGAGACGGAGGTCATCAAATCCGACACTCCTGTGCTGGTCGATTTCTGGGCGGCGTGGTGCGGCCCCTGTCGCATGGTCGCTCCGGTCCTCGAGGAGATCGCGACCGAGCAGGGCGAGAAAGTGAAGATCGCCAAGCTCGACGTCGACGCCAACCCGATAACCGCGGGCCGTTTCGGGGTCCGCTCGATCCCGACGATGATCCTCTTCAAGAACGGCCGCGAGGCGCAGCGCGTCGTCGGCTACATGCCGAAGGAAAAGCTCCTCCAGCAGATCCAGCCGCACATCACGGGCACAGCCGCCGCATAGCGCCGCCCCCTCTCGCGCGATGACCACTGTCCTGCGATCGCGGGCTTCGTTGTTCCACGCCGAAGGCGGCTGGTTCAGCGCGAACTGGCATTTCAGCTTCGACCAGTACTGGGACGAGCCCAACATGGGGATCGGCGATCTCCGCGTGTTTAACGACGATCGGCTGGTGCCCGGAGCGGCCTGGCCGATGCACCCGCACCGGGACATCGAGGGCATCACGTACGTCGCCGAAGGCACGTTCGAGCACGCCGACTCGCGTGGCAACGGCGGGATTCTTCACCCGGGCGCGATCCAGCGCGCGACGCTCGGCTCCGGGATGCAGCACTCTGAGCGCAACGGCTCGAAGACCGAGCCGATGCGGTTCATCCAGATGTGGATCATGCCCTCGCGTCGTGGGCTCGAGCCGAGCATCGAGCAGCGCGAGTTCAGTACGGAGGCGCGGCGCAATTTGCTGAAGCCGGTGCTCGTCCCCGCGGCGGGGTTCGGCGGTGACGGCGCGCCACGAGCGGCCGACGCCGTGACCGTGCACCAGGACGCGGCCGTGTACGCCGGGCTGCTGGACGCGAGCAAGAAGGTCCGGCACGAGTTCCGTCCGGGCTTCGGCGGCTACCTCTTTGTGGTCCACGGCTCTCTGGTCCGACCGGAGCTGGACGAGGGTGGCGCCGCCAGGATCCAGGACGAGGCGGCCATCGACCTCGAGGCCGGGCCAACGGGGGCCGAGGTCCTCCTCGTGGAGACGCGCGTCGGTCTCGCCTGAGCGCGGGCGCCATCGTTACGGCTTTGCCCCCTCCAGGCCATTGCAGGCATCCCCCGCTGGCGTTCATGGTTACGCGGCCCCGGCACGCGCCGGCGGCAGGAGGGTAGAAATGCGCGAATACCAAAACGGGAGCGACGGATCGGGGAACGCCACGTTTGGCCCGGGGCTTGTCTTCGAGGGAAAGCTGAGCTTCCAGGGTCAGGTCCGGTTCGATGGAACTTTCAGCGGCGAGATCACCACCGACGACCTCCTCATCATCGGCGAGACCGCCAAGGTCTCCGCAGACATCACCTGCGGATCCGTCGTGATCAACGGCGAGGTCACCGGCAAGATCAAGGCTCGCGACTCGGTCGAGCTCCGCGGACACGCCCGCGTGAAGGCCGACCTCGTGACCCCGTCGCTCGTCATGGACAAGGGCGTCGTGTTTGACGGTTACTGCAACATGATGGACAAGCGCGACGTCGTGTCGCTGCCGACGGGCGAAGGCCGCAAGTCGTGGCAGTCGGGACGCGGCAAGCACCAGGACCGCCGCAACCGCGAGGTGGTGGAGACGCAGCCGGCGGATCTCTCGGCGCAATAAGAAGAAGCGGCGTGCGGCAGACTGCCGCACGCGCCGCGGGTCCCGCGAGAAGGTCTCGCATTGCTCGGGCCCACCCCTCGTAGTGCATGCCGCGACCAACATGAGAATCCAGCTGCGCCGCCTCATCGACGATGAGCCGATCGCGAAGCACGTGTAGGAATCCGCGCAGCACGTTGTAGGACTCCCCGCGCAAGCGCCCGCACATTCGAGTTGCAGACCGCGTCTGACGAAGCGGCTGCGCGACTCGCAGTGCCCCTCCGCACGAGCGACGACTCGGCGCCTCATCGGTCGCTTCGGAAACGCTGGTGTCGTGCTGCTCGGCGTGCACATCGACCGATCGAGCGCCTTGCATCCACTCGGACTGCACCCGAGCGCCCAAAGGCGAGCCGCCCGAGACCTACGCCTGGGCCCGTAGTGAGGGTTTCGGCCTAGGTCGCGCGACTTTGCTGGACGCCCCGGGATCCTTCGTGGAGGATCCAGATCTGCCCCCCCGCGACTCGCGCGTAGTGAACCTACTAAATTCCTACTTGACCGACGCGCCCGCAGTAGCCACATTCGGTTGAGTGGGCGTCGGCAACACCCCGCAACGCGGCATCGCGTCCTGGCTTGTGAGGCTGCGGCATCCCCGAAGCTCGGGTGCGGTCCCGAGGCCGCTTGGCAGCCAACCGACGATCCTGGTGGCGGACGACGAGATCGCGCTGCGGAGCCTCGCCCGCGTCACGCTCGAAGCCCAGGGTTGGTCTGTGCTTGAGGCCGCGACTCCCGAGGCGTGCATCCAGAAGGCGATCCAAC
>JBOGTG010000063.1:0-5836 GCA_050692175.1 Candidatus Limnocylindria bacterium
CGGCCGCGCTGGAACTTCCGGTGCTTCAGTCGCTTCGGCTGCAGCATTACGAGGCTCCCACCGCCGGCGGCGTCGCGATCGGTGCGGGTGCCGGCGTCGGCACGGGCGGTGGTGGCGCGAACGGCGCGGGCGGTGCGGCCGGTCGTGAGGCGCTCCCGCCGGGCGCGTTCTGCGCGACCTGCCGCGGGGCCGGCTCGATGTCACCCTTGTAGACCCAGGCCTTCACGCCGATGGTGCCGAACGTCGTCTTCGCGATGGCGCGGCCGAACTCGATGTCCGCGCGGAGGGTGTGGAGCGGGACGCGACCCTCGCGCTCCCACTCGCGGCGGCTCATCTCGGCGCCGCCCAGGCGGCCGGAGACGGCGACGCGAACGCCCTTCGCGCCGGACTTCATCGAGCGCTGCACGGTCTGCTTCAGCACTTTGCGGAAGGACACGCGCCGCTCGAGCTGCTGCGCCACGTTCTCGGCGATGAGGTACGCGTCGAGCTCCGGGTAGCGGATCTCGAAGATGTTCACCTTCACCATCTTGCCGGTCATCTTCCCGAGGACCTGCCGCAGCTCCTCGACCTTCGCGCCACCCTTACCGATCACCACGCCCGGCTTGGCCGTCTGGATCGTGACGGTGACCTGGTTCGCCGAGCGCTCGATGTCGATCCGCGCGATCGCGGCATCACGCAGCCGTCCACGGATGGCGTTGCGGATCCCGATGTCCTCCTTGAGGAGCACGGGGTAGTTCTTCTTGTTCGCGAACCACTTCGCATTCCACGTCTTCGTGAAACCGAGGCGGAACCCGATCGGATGAGTCTTCTGGCCCACTAGATCAATCTCCGGCTCCGCCGGGAGACGCGCCCCAGGCGGGTTGACTCGCTCGTCGCGGCAAAGCCGCTTCTCGCTCGCCTCATGTTTTAGCTTCCCCTCTCGTCCAGCACGACGTCGAGATGCGCCAGGCGGTGCACCTTGAGATCGCGACGGCCGCGACCGCGGTACCACACGCGCTTCATGCGCGGGCCCTCGTTCGCGATGGCGTTCTTCACGTACAGGTTCTCGAGCGTCAGGTTGAAGTTGTTCTCGGCGTTGGCGATGGCGGAGCGCACGACGCGGCCGAGCGGCAGCGCCGTGGACTTCGGGAGGTTCTCGAGTATGGAGATCGCCTCCTCCGCGCTCTTCCCCTTGATGAGCTCGGTCACGAGACGCGCCTTCCTCGGGGAAAGCCGCAGATATCGAGCCGACGCCTTCACTTCCACGTCAGGCACCAGGCCTTACGTTCGTTGCGCGCTCGGGGGTGCCGGCAGGGGCGGGCGCTCCCGCGGCTGGTGCTGCGGTCGCGCTCGCCGCCTCGGCCGCCGCGATCGCGCGACCGTGACCGCGGAAGCTCCTCGTGGCCGCGAACTCGCCGAGCCTGTGGCCGACCATGTTCTCGGTGATGAAGACCGGCACGTGACGGCGGCCATCGTGCACCGCGATGGTGTGCCCGACCATGATCGGCAGGATCATCGAGGGGCGCGACCAGGTCTTCACAACCTTCTTCTCGTTGCGCGAGTTGAGGATCTCGATCTTCTCTTTGAGGGATTTCTCGACGAAAGGACCCTTCTTTACTGATCGGCTCATTTGCTCAATCTCCGGCTTCGCCGGGAGACACGCCCCAGGCGGATGGCCTCGCTCGTCGTCGGCAGGGGCAGGGGCCCCTGGGCGCGAAGCGCGCCGCTCCTCGCTGCGTTCATTACTTGGACTTCCTCTTCCGCGGCCGCTCGGTGACGAAGCGATCGGTACGCGGGTTGTTGCGGGTCTTGAGACCCATGGCCGGCTTGCCCCACGGCGTCTGGGCCTGGCCACCCACGGGCGACTTGGCCTCGCCGCCGCCGTGGGGATGGTCGCGCGGAGACATCACGACGCCGCGTACGGCCGGACGCCAGCCCATGTGACGCTTGTGACCGGCGCCGCCGACTTTCTGATTCTCGTGCTCGACGTTGCCGATCTGCCCGATGGTCGCGCGGCAGCGCACGTGGACCACGCGGATGCCGCCCGACGGCAGCCGGATCTGAGCGTATTCGCCTTCCTTCGCGACGAGCTGCGCCGCGCCGCCGGCCGCGCGCACGAGCTGCGCACCGCGACCCGGCTGGAGCTCGATGCCGTGGATCTGCGTGCCGGTCGGGATGTGCTCGAGCGGCAGGCAGTTGCCGACGCGCGCCTCGGCGTCGGGTCCGGAAATCACCGGGTCTCCGACCTTCAGATCGTTCGGCGCGATAATGTAGCGCTTCTCCCCGTCGCGGTAGACGACGAGCGCGAGGCGCGCGGAGCGGTTCGGGTCGTACTCGATGGCCGTCACCTTCGCGGGAATCCCGTCCTTGTCGCGCTTGAAGTCGACCCTCCGGTAATTCCGCTTCTCGCCGCCGCCGCGGTGCCGCGTGGTCACGCGGCCCTGCGCGTTGCGACCGGCGTGGCGCAGCTTGCGCTCGGTGAGGCTCCGCTCGGGCTTCTTGCCCCTGGTCAGCTCCTCGAACGAGGCGGATTGGCGGAAGCGCCGCACCGGCGATGTCGCCTTGTATTGCTTCAGCGGCACGTCTACACGCCCTCCACGAAGTACTTCTCGATGCGCTGGCCTTCGCCAATCGTGACGACGGCCTTCTTCCAGTCGGGGCGGTGCCCGATGCGCCGGCCGAGGCGCCGCGTCTTTCCGGGCACGTGAATGACGTTCACGGCGACGACGTCGACCTTGAAAGAGTCCGCGACCGCGTCGGCGATGTCACGCTTCGTCGCGCTCTTCGCGACCGCGAACGTGTATCGCCCGGCGTTGGTCTGGCTCATCGACCGCTCGGTGATGACCGGACGGATGAGGATCGTGTTCCCTTTGATGCTCATTCCGCGCTCCCGACCGTCGCTCGCGCCGCCAGCGCGTCGAGCGCCGGCCGAACGACGAGGACCGTCTGCGCCCGGAGCACGTCCGCAAGGCGGAGCGTTCCCGGCGTGCGAACATCGAGCTCCCGGAGATTCGCGGTGGCGCGGCCGACGCGTTCGTCGGCCTCGGCCGTCACGAGCACCGCGCGGCCGGTATCGCCGACGCGCGCGAGCCAGTCCAGGACATCGCGGGCGCGGGGCCGCTCCCCGTTGAATCGGAGCTCGTCGACGACGAGCATGTGCCCGGTCGCGGCGTGCGCGGCCAGGGCCTGTGCGAATGCGGCGTGGCGCATCTTGGCCGGCATGCGCTGCTTGTATCGGCGGCCGTTTGGTCCGAACACCACGCCGCCGTGCCGCCACTGGGGCGAGCGTGTGGAGCCCTGGCGCGCACGACCCGTCCCCTTCTGGCGCCACGGCTTGGCGCCGCCGCCGGCGACGCGCGCGCGGTTCTTCGTCGCGCTCGTGGCCTGCCGTGCGTTCGCGAGCGACCCGATGAGCGCCTGGAAGAGCACGCCGCGCTGCCGCGAGGGCGAGGCGATCGCCGCAGGGAGCTCCACCGAGCCATCGGAGCTGCCGTCGGCCTTGATCACCGGCGCGTGGCCGGCCGGCGCCGTCGGGAGCGGACGCATCTCTGCCTTGGGACGCGGGGCTTCGCGCCGCTCCTCCTCGCGCGCGCGACGCTCTTCGCGCGGCGTAGGCGGACGGACCACACGGGTGAGGGGCCGCGCGACCGCTCGTTTGGCGCGCGCCTTCGTCTTCGCCGCGGCGGGCCTGGCCGCAGGCTTGGCAGCCGCCTTCTTCGCTGGCTCCACCTTCTTGGCCGCGGCGCGGGGGGTTCTCAGGGGGCGAAGCCCCCCGGTTTCTTTCTTTGCCATCAGGCCTTTCTCACCATCACGATCCCGTTCTTCCCACCCGGCACGGCCCCGGCGATGACGAGAAGCGCGCGCGCCGGGTCGCTCTTCAGGATTTCGAGGTTCCGAACGGTGACCTTGTCCGCACCCTGGTGCGCGGCCATCCGCAGTCCTTTGAGGACCCGACCGGGCGTCGTGCCCGAGCCCACCGCCCCTTGCCGGCGCAGGTGGTCCGAGCCGTGCGACTTCGGGCCGCGCGTGAAGTGATGCAGGTGGACCGGACCCTGGAAGCCCTTGCCTTTGGACACTCCGCTCACGTGCACTTTGTCGCCCGGCGTGAACCGGTCGACACCGATCTCCTGACCCGTGGCGAACCCGTCGATGTCGTCGAGCCGGACCTCGCGGAGAACACGCATCGGCGGCAGGTTCTTCAGGTGACCGAGCTCGGCCTTCGTCATGCGCTCGGGCTTCTTCGCGCGCCCGAAACCGAGCTGGATGGCGGTGTAGCCGTCCCGCTCCTTCGTGCGGACCTGCGTCACCACGTTCGCCTCGGCGACGATGATCGTCGCCGCGACGACCGAGCCATCTTCCTTGAAGTGCTGGAGCATGCCGAGCTTGCGGCCGATGAGGACCGGCTTCTTGATCGCCGGCGCCTCGCCGGGGGTCTGAGGGGGCACAGCCCCCTCAACTGTTGTCGTCTCGTCGCTCATCTTTTTCTGCGGCCTCTTTAGAGCTTGATCTCGATGTCGACGCCGGCAGGAAGGTTCAGCTTCATGAGGGCGTCGACCGTTTTCTGCGATGGATCGTTGATGTCGATGAGTCGCTTGTGCGTTCGGATCTCGAACTGCTCGCGCGAGTCCTTGTAAATGAATGGACTCTTGATGACCGTGAACTTCTCGATACGTGTCGGCAGCGGGACCGGACCGGTGACCGTCGACCCCGTCCGCTGCGCGGTCTCGACGATCTGCGCCGCGGACTGGTCGATGAGCTTGTGGTCGTATGCCTTGAGGCGGATCCGGATGCGCTGCTTTGCCATCGCTACGCTCCCTGCTTAATCTCGCGGCTTCGCCGCGGAGACAAGCTTGGGATTCGCTCTTCGCGGGTGAACCGCTCATCGCTCATCTTCATGCGATGACCTTCGTGACGACGCCGGCGCCGACGGTGTGGCCGCCTTCGCGGATGGCGAAGCGAAGACCTTCCTCGAGCGCGATCGGCGTGATCAGGGTGACCTCGAGCGTCGAGTTGTCGCCGGGCATGATCATCTCGGTGCCCTGCGCGAGCTTCGCCTCGCCGGTCACGTCGGTCGTCCGCAGATAGAACTGCGGGCGGTACCCGGAGAAGAACGGCGTGTGTCGGCCGCCCTCTTCCTTCGACAGCACGTACACCTCGGCGTTGAACGTGGTGTGCGGCTTGACCGAGCCCGGCTTGGCGATGACCTGGCCGCGCTCGATGTCCTCGCGCTCCAGTCCACGCAGGAGCAGCCCGATGTTGTCTCCGGCCTCGCCCTGGTCAAGGAGCTTGCGGAACATCTCGACGCCGGTGACCACGGACTTCTTCGCGTCGCGGATGCCGACGATCTCGATCTCCTCGCCCACCTTCACGATGCCGCGTTCGACGCGGCCGGTGGCCACCGTGCCGCGGCCCTTGATGCCGAAGACGTCCTCGATCGGCATGAGGAACGGCTTGTCCTTGGCGCGGACCGGGGTCGGGATGTACGAGTCGACGGCGTTCATGAGGTCGAGGATGCACTTGAACTCCGGCGCGTTGAGGTCCTTGGACGCGCTCTCGAGGGCCTTCAGGGCCGAACCGCGAATGATCGGGATCTCGTCGCCCTTGAAGCCGTACTTCGAAAGGAGCTCTCTCACCTCGAGCTCGACCAGCTCGAGGAGCTCCTCGTCGTCGACCATGTCGACCTTGTTCAGGAACACCACGATCTGGGGGACTTCCACCTGGCGGGCGAGAAGGATGTGCTCGCGCGTCTGAGGCATCGGGCCGTCGGCGGCGCTCACGACCAGGATCGCGCCGTCCATCTGGGCGGCGCCGGTGATCATGTTCTTGATGTAGTCGGCGTGACCGGGACAGTCCACGT
>JBOGTG010000064.1:0-12157 GCA_050692175.1 Candidatus Limnocylindria bacterium
GCGTAGTCCTCGGGGCTGACGCCCCTGTGGTCTGCTGCTTGGCGTGTGGCTTCGCCACGCCGCGGTAGCACGCGCTAGCCTCGCCCCGTGCGGGTGTACCTCACGGGGAAGGTCGCGATCGAAGGCGGCGAGCGCATCATCACCGAGTCGGAGTTTCCTGGCCGGCAGGGTCGGCTGCTCTTCGCATACCTCGTGTGCGCGGACGGCCGGCCCGTTCCGCGCGATACGATCGCCGAGCTGCTCTGGCCGACCGCGCCTCCGGCAGCCCCGGACGCGGGCATCGCCGCCATTGTGAGCAAGCTACGAAGCCTTCTTGCGCGCGCTCAGGTCACGACTATGGCGTCTATCGAGAGCGGTCTGGGCTTTTATCAGCTGCGGCTGTCGCCCGAGTCCTGGATCGACCTCTCCTACGCGGCGCAGCTCGTCGAGCAGGCGGAGAGCGCGGCACGGCACGGCGACAGCGAGCGCGCCTGGGACGCCGCCTTCCTTGCGGCCGTGATCCTGCGGCGCCCGTTCCTGCCGGATGAGCGAATCCCGTGGGTCGAGAAACGGCGCGAAGAGATGCGGACCGATCTCGTCCGCGCGCTCGAGTTCCTCTGCGACGGCTGGCTGGCTCGCCGCGAGCATGTGCAGGCGGCGCTCACGGCGTCCGAACTCGTTGACCTGGAACCCTTCCGCGAAACGGCGTACCAGCGGTTGATGCGAGCGCACGCCATCGCAGGAAATCGAGCGGAGGCGCTTCGCGTCTACGACCGCTGCCGCAGGCTTCTCTCCGACGAGCTCGGCGTCGATCCTTCACCACCCACGGAGGCCGTGTACCTCGAAATCCTTCGCGCTTAGATTCGGGTCGCACCTGCATGGATGAGCGGTTTCTCTAGCTGGATGTGCGCAGGCAGCATCTGGTATCCGAGCTTGGCGTTGATGTCGCGCATGGCCTTGTTCGGCTCGTCGTTCGTTGTCAGGAGCGCGCGCAGGCCTTTCGCCTTAGCTCTCGAGAGGGCCTCCACCTTGATCACGGTGGCGAGCCCGCGGCCGCGATAGTCACGCCCCACACCGGTCATCCATGTGTAGCCGTCCTGTGAATCGCGCTTGCCGGTCGTGGTGAAGCCTGCGATTTTTTCGCCGTCGTACGCGACGACCGACGCGTCGGCGATCATCTGGCCGCTTTCGAAACCCATGTGACGAAAGCGGTCGTAGGGCCAGTGGGGCGTCGGTGTCGCCCAGGGGATGTCCTCCCACATCGGTCCTTCGGCGTCATAGAGGTCGCGGACGAACCTCTCGCGGTGTTCGCCGTCCCCGCCATCGAGTATTTCGCCGATCGTCCGGAGGGTGATTCCCGATCGTTTGATCTCTTCGACGCGCGCGATGAATGGGGCCGGATCGAAGCGATCGAGCTCGACGTACGACTCGATGCGCCGCCCGATCTCGCGGAACCCGCGCTTCGCCGCCCATTCCACCGCGTCAGGGTGCGCGGCGCTGGCGCCGGCGAGGAATCGCGGCGCCTTGCGACGCACCGCCTCATCGGTGATCACGGCGAGCAACGCGCTGCCGATCCCCTTGCCGCGGTCCTTTCGCGCGACCGAAACGCCACCGCTCTGAGCGCCGTCCGGGTGCCGGACCGCGCCGCCCGCGCTTATGTTGGCCATGGCCGCGATGTGTCCGTCCGGGTCATCGACCGTGATCCGAAGAAGGGACTCGTCCGGCGCCATCGCTTCCCAGATCCGCCACTCCTCGGCGCTGCCCCGCTCCATCGGCCCGAACCAGGTGTTGCGTTCCGCGACCATGGGCTCGCGGTCGCGTTCCTCGAAGGGACGTGCGCGGTACCCCTTCGGAAGGCTGGCTGTCAGGCGGTCTGTGTCGAGGGCGACCACGGCCGGACGATAGGTGCGGGGGTCAGGGCGTCAAATCGCGCCTCGTCGATACACGTCCGTAACGGAGCCGACACCGCGGGACCGACCGTGGCACCGCATCTGCGCTTACTTGGCTGGCCCACCAACCGTGGGAACTAAGGAGGTAATCGAATGGACGACAAGATCGAAGGCAAGTGGGACCAGACCAAAGGCAAGGTCAAGGAAGAGGCCGGCAAGCTCGGCGCCGACAAGTCGACCGAGATCAGCGGCAAGATCGACCAGGGCAAGGGCAAGCTCAAGGAGGGCCTTGGCGAGGTCAAGGAAGGTCTCCATGACGAGCGGGTCGACCGCTAGTTAGCGAGACCCAGGTGACGCGAGGCCCGGGCGCACAATGTGACGGTGCGTCCGGGCCTTCGCTTATTCGCCGCTATCAGCCTTTTGCTCGTCGCGTGCGGTGCCCCTGCGTCGAAGACGCTGGGCCGCGATCTCCCGCCGGTCACGCTCGTCGCGAGCGCGAACGATGAAATCACAGTCAACGTCCTCGAGCTCGTCTGCCACAGCTGCTACGAGCACATCGTCGCCGGCTGTCGGGACATCGAGGGCGTCGCGTCAATCGACGTCGACCGCACAGAGAAGCTCATCACCCTGCACTTCGATTCATCCTTGACCACTCGCGCGCGAGTTCTGGCCGCCGTCGACGAAGTGGTCGCGACCATCCCCTGACCCTCCGCCGGGTTCTCGTCGCGCACCATGCGGACCCGATCGGCCATCTGCTGGGCCTGCTCTCGTTCGCTCGTCCGCAGCGGCGCGACGGCTGCTTCCTTTACGTGAGCGATCGCGGCCTGGCAAATCGCGTTCTAACGAAACGGGGCTTCGGCGCGATCACCTTCGGCCATGTGATCGTCGCGAACATGGAGCCGAGTCCCGCCGTCTGGCGTCACGAGCTGCGCCATGTCGCGCAATACGAACGCCTCGGCCTCTCGTTCCTACCGCTTTATCTGTGGTATCGCGCGCGGTACGGATATTTCGATCATCCATTGGAGCGAGACGCGGCCGAAGACCCTACGCTCTTTTCCTAGTGGCCACGTACGACATCGCGATCCTCGGCGGCGGGCCCGGCGGGTATGTCGCGGCCCTGCACGCGGCCGTGAAGGGCGCGAAGGTCGCGCTGGTCGAGCGCGATCGGGTCGGGGGCATCTGCGTCACGGTCGGCTGCATCCCCTCGAAAGCACTCCTCGACTCGAGCCATGCCTACTGGCTGACGACTCACGGTGAGGACCACGGCATCCACGTCGAGGGCGCGCGATTCGAGCTTCCGAGGGCGGTCGCGCGCAAGGATCGGGTCGTGGCTCAGCTCGTGTCCGGGGTCGAGGCGCTCCTCAAGGGCCGAAAGGCCGACCTCATCAAAGGTGAAGGGACGCTCGTCTCGCCGACGCAGCTTCGGGTGGGCAGCCAGACCATCGACGCGAAAGCGTTGATCGTCGCGACGGGATCGAAGGTCGGGACGCCTCCGATCAGAGGGCTCGCTGAGGCGAAGCCGCTCGACAATGTCGGCGCGCTTGCCCTCACCGAGATCCCGAAACGTCTGATCGTGATCGGCGGCGGCGCCGTCGGCCTCGAGCTCGGCACGTTCTTCGCGGAGATCGGAAGCGAAGTCACCGTGCTCGAGATGCTGTCGCAGCCGATCGCGTACGCCGACCCCGAGCTCGTTCGCCTTCTCGTGCGCGCGCTCGAGCAGCGCGGGGTCAAAGTGCGGACGAACGCCAAGGTCACCGAGGTGAAGCGCAGTGGCGCGGTCGTCACGGTGAGCGCTGAGATCGACGGGAAGCAGGAGTCATTCGAGGGGGAGCACGTGCTCCTCGGAGCCGGCCGCGTCGCGAACCTTTCGGGTGTCGAGCAGGCTGGCCTCACCACGAACCGCCTGGGCATCACGGTCGACGACCGGATGCGCACGAATATCAAGGGGGTCTGGGCGATCGGTGACTGCATCGGGGATCCGCGCGCGCCGAAGCTCGCGCACGTCGCGTCGACGCAGGGCGAGGTCGCGGTCGACACGATCCTCGGCGAAGACGCGGTCATGAATTACGACGTCGCGCCGAACGTCGTGTACACACACCCCGAGATCGCGCAGGTCGGCCCGACCGAGGCGCAGGCGAAGGAGAAGTACGGCGCCGACGTGAAGGCCGCGCGCTACAGCTTCCGCGGTTCGGGGCGCGCACTCGCGCTTGGCGAGGCCGAGGGACTCACCAAGATCATCACCGCCGGGAAGGATCAGCGGATCGTCGGCGTGCACATCGTCGGCCCGCACGCCAGCGAGCTGATCGCGGAGGCGACGCTGGCGATACGCCTGGAGGCGACCGTCGAGGACGTGATCGCCACGATCCACGCGCACCCGACGCTGGCCGAGACGTTCCGCGAGGCCGCGCTCTCAGCAGCCGGCCGGCCGATCCACTCCGCGCGCTAGCTTCGAAAGCGGACGTCCAGGAGGCCGTCCTTCTCCGCCTTGCGGAGCTCGACCTCCGGCGCGCCCCGCTCGCGCAGCGCGGCATAGCGCCACTCGGTATCCGCGATGTCCACCGCGCCGAGGACGACTGACGCGATGCCCGTCGCACCGTTTGCGTGCTCGGCCGCGGCGCCGCCCGGTACGCGGAGCTCGCGCGCGGTGAGATCCTCGATGACGAACGGAAGAGGCGCCTTGAGCACGGTCGTGCGCCACTTGAGCTCCACACCGTCCGGCCTGATGCGACCGCCTTGCCGCGGCTGGTTCTTCACGAGCTCGCCCAACGCCGCGCTGTCGGCGGCGAGGTCGTCGGAGAGGAGCGCGAAATCGGCGAGCCCGCCGCCGCCGGCCGCGATGTTCCACCAGCGATGGGTCAGCGCCCGGTTGAGGTCGCGGAAACCGACGAGCTCGAGGTAGCTTCCGTCGGCGAACGGCACGAGCGCGTTGTGCGTCACCCCGTCGGCGTGCTCCCCACCGGGTGTCACCGTGAAGCCGCGCCGCCGGTGGTCGTTGATCGCGGCTTGAAGATCGCGGACGACGAAAACGACGTGGTCGAACTGGCGGAGCATCGGCGAATAGATAACACGAGGGAGCGCTAGCCTGCGGGCCGTGCGCGGCTCGAACGCGCCCACTCTCGCTTAGAAGGCGAGTGCTCTATCCAACTGAGCTAACGGCCCGTAAACCGCAATTATGAATGCGATCAGTTTCCCAAATAGACGGCATGTGCAACGTCATGTGTTTTCGTTCCCAAATGCCACGTTCCCTCGCTGTCTTTGCCATATGACAGTTGGCGCAGCGGACCGCACACTTGGCGATTTCTGCGAGGATCGTCTCCCAGATGAATCCGGAGCGGGACATGGCAGAGACGTCGGTTCTCTTGTCCCGAAGATGGTCAAACTGGAGAACGACTGGGTCGGGCTCGCCGCAATCGACGCAAGGGTGACATGCCAGGTACTGCCACATGCGAAGCTGGTTCTCTTCCGAGGTGCGGCCCCGCATCATCCTCGCGGGGGCGATGTCCTCGTCGCGATTCTTCAAATACCAGAGACGTTTGTACTCGACGTAGCAGGGCTTGCACCACGACTCACGGATGCCGCGCTCCCGATACTTGAAGCCGAACTCATCGACGGGCTTCTCCATGCCGCATCGAGTGCATCTCCTCGTCCCTAATTGCTGCATAGAACAGACATTCTATCGGTTGTGGTGCAAGAAACCAAGGGGCGAAACGCGAAATCTGCGAGTGCCCTCGCTTACTCCAGACGCACCCGCGTCGTCGGCACATCCAGGATCAGCAGCTCCATTCCGGTTATGGACGGGTTCACGTCGAAGATGAGCGGCACGACGACCTGCCGGCCCGCCGGAAATTCCGCCGGCCATATGTACGGTGAGTCCGGATTCGCCCCGCCAAAGTAGACGGCGCTCGAGGTCGGTTGCGGCGTGTACTGCTCGCCGCTCGCCGCGGCCAGCGAGAAATTGCTGGGCGCCAGCTGCGCTCCGGCGCGGCTGCGGTTCGTCGCGCCGACTTGCACCACCACGTAGGTCCCGCGCGGTTGTGACGCCCCGATCCTGGTCACGCGCCGCACGCTGCCCACGCTGTAGGTCCATTCGGGCGCCGTGATCGCCGTGCCGACGCCCACCGTGGCTTGCGTCGGACCGCCGCCTGTCAGCATCGAACGGATCGACGGGACGCTGAAGACGGCGATGAGCACGATGAGCGCGCCGATGATGAGGTAGCGCAGCCGCCAGGCGGCGCCGCCCCACTCGCGTGAGTCGGCGCTCTCCGCGAGCGTGTAACTCGACCGCGGCATCGACGGGTCGGTGCCGATGCGATCGCGAAGCGTGAGCCCCGGGTCCTCGGGTGGTCGTGCTCGATCAGCGGCGCGGGCTGGGGCCGGCGCCGGCTCAGGGGGGCTCGGCGTCCGCGGCGCGTTGGGAGCCGAGCGAAATGGCTTGAGATCGGGGTGGTACTTCGTTGATCGGGTTCGGAACGCGATGTCCGGGCGGATCACGCCGGCGAGCGCGCTACCGCCTACGCCGGTGAGCTCCCAGAGGTTCTGATTCGTCCCGATGCGTTTGGCGAGCGAATCGCCGTCGGCTTCGACACCGCGTCGGCCGACGACGACGATGGCATATGGACCGAGCTCGGGAACCGGATCGTGCTCGGCGGCCTCGCCGAAGGAGACGAACCGGAGGTACACCCCTTCCGGCGCCCCGATGCGAAGGTCCGCGCGCTTCGCGCCCCCCGGCTCCTTGCCTGTGGCGCGCTGGAGCTCCCGCTCGGCCTCGGCCCAACGGCCGTCGCCGCCGGACAGGTCGGGTTCGCCATCCTTCCGCTCGGCCATGAGCGACCGATCGCGGACCACGACATGCTGGAGCGGTCCCACCGGAGGAAGCTCTGCGTCGAATGGCTCGCCTTCGTTGAAGAAGGTCACATAAAGCCCGGGTTCCACGGCGAGAAAGCCTAGGGCGACTCCGAGTGTCTAGTCCATGACTGCGTCAGCTTCGATCTCGACTTTCCACCGGGGATCGAGCATCCCAACGATCACCACCATCGTCGCGGCCGGCCGAACCTGGCCGAACACGGCGCCGTGCGCTCGCCCAACAGCGTCGGCGTAGCTCGGATCGGTGATGAACATCCGCGTCCGCACGACGTCCTTTGCCGCGGCGCCCGCTTCCGCGAGCGCCGCAAGGATGATCTCGAGACACCGGCGGGCCTGGACCTCCGGGTCGGGATCGCACGATCCGTCCGGCCAGATCGGCGCGGTACCGGAGACATAGACGTTCCGGCCGACGCGAAGCGCCCGACTGAAGCCGATCGTCGGCTCGTAGCGGGACCCTGATGAGATCCGCCGGCGGTCGGTCACCGCTGGTGAGAATAGAGTGGGGAAGAGTGGCGAACGACGCTTTTATCGACGAGCTGTGGCGCGCGGCGCGCGAGCTATTCATGCCGGACCATCCCTGGTTCAAGGGAATCGTCGAGCATCGGTGGACGCGCGATCAGATCGTCCTCGGCGAGATCCAGCACTACCTTCGCGTCCGCACGAATCCGATCTTCTTCGGCTACATCGTCACGAACGTCGCCAGCGATCGGAACTACGCGCTCATGGACATCGTGATGGAGAACTTCATGGAGGAGCTCGGCGGCGAGAAGACGCACGTCGACATCATGCTGCAGATGCTCGACGAGGCCGGTATCTCGCGTGAGGAGGCCGACAAGGCCGACCCCGCCCCGGGCACGCTCGCCGCAATCGAGATGATCCGCTCCGGCTGCCAGAACCGTTCCGCGCTCGAGGGCATCTCGCTCCTGTCGTTCGTCGAGGCGATGCATGGCGGACCCGACGGGGCCGCCGCGCGAGTGTTCAAGGAGCTCACCGGCCACTACGGCTTCTCGCGTCGTGCGGCGGCGACGTACGAGCTCCACGCCGAGCAGGACACCGGGCACGGTGACCGGCAGATCGAGGCGATCCGCCGCTACGCGACCGACGACGAGACCCGCGAGAAGTGCCGCCGTGCGGTGCGGCTGGGCCTTGAAGCGTTCAACTTCGAGTGGGACGGCCACGTTCAGGCGATGACCGGGCAGCGGAACTCGTACTGGAACGGCAAAACCGGCAAGCTCGAGCTGCGCCACCCCGAGGTACGGCTCCCGGCGAGGGTTTAGAGCAAGCCGAGCGACGACCGGTGCGCTACGCGCTCGGTGACCCCTGCCCCCGCCCGCCGAGGAGCGAGACGATCAGCCTTGAGCGTGTCTCCTGGGCGAAGCCCAGAGATTGATTAGAGGGGCCAGTCCTTTGGCAGCGCCGCGCGCAGCTTCTTGTACTCGGGGTCGTCGGCGTGCTTCTTCTTGAAGGTCTTGATCTGCTTGATCAGCTCGTCCTGATCCACTTCGAGCACGTTGGAGACCATACCCGTGGTCTCTTCGAAGCCGAGGCTTCAGTTGCCGCGTCACCCACGCAGCCGCTTCATGATCGTGCGATCTTCCGTGTTCATGCCGAAAGCCTAGGCGTGCGTGCCGGCTGGGTGGTGACGACGACCGACTGACCGGCTATCGGCTCGCCGTTCGTACCCGCGGTGACGCGGACGCGCGCGAGCAGACGCCACTCGGCGCTATCGCGAAACAGCAGAATCAAGAACGGGTTTTCGACGCGGACACCGGGTAGCTCGTTGAACTTGACCGGCAGCACGATCGCCGTGTCGGCGGCGGGCGCGACCTCGCGATCGACCCTCGTCTCTGGTGTTCGGAACTGCGAATGCGGGTGCTGCGCGGTGAGCACGCGGATTGGCTGATCGCCCTCATTCGTTATCCGCCACCGGACCGTCCATTCCCCGTTCGTTCCCTCGGTCGTGAACGGCTGGACGCCGACGCGCGGTCGCCGCTTCATCTGAACTGCGGCATCACGTCGGAGGCGAACGACTCGAGGGAGTCCCAGTCGTACGGTCCCTCGCGAAGCGCGATGTTGATGCGGTCCGAGCCCGCGCTGGCGTACGACGCGACCACGTCGGTCGCCTCGCGCGGCGTGCCGCGCAGAAATCCGGTCATCCCGCGCGTGTCCTTCGACCAGTGCCTTTGGTAGAGCTCCTCGTGGCGCTTCGCTCCGGCGTCGTCCGCGCCCATGTAGAAGCCGACATTGATCGTGCGCGCTATCGAGGCAGGATCGCGGCCGACCTTCACGCACCATGCGTCGAGCACCGCGCTCTTGCGCTTCCACTCCGCCGCCGGGAGATAGGGCGCGTTCCATCCGTCGGCGAAACGCGCGGCGGTCCGAAGGGTCCGTTTCTCTCCAGCGCCTCCGATCCAGAGGGGCAGACGCGCCTGGAGCGGCTTCGGATTGTTCGGCGCGTTCACGAATCGGTAGTGTGCGCCGCGGAAATCGGCCCGACGGCGATCGAACAAGAGTCGTAGCGCCTCGGCGTACTCCTCCAGCTGGTCCTCGCGCTCGCCGATGGAGGGGAAAGGAATGCCGTACGACGCGAACTCGACCTCATCCCACCCCGCGCCGATGCCGCAGTCGGCGCGTCCGCCGGAGAGGTGATCGATCGTGCTGAGCGCCTTCGCGAGAACACCCGGATGTCGATAGCCGACGCAGAACACGAGGCAACCTACGCGGACGCGACTGGTCTCCACCGCGACCGCCGACATCGTGGCGATCGACTCAAGACAGTCGCCGTCTCCGCCCTGCGGTGGCGTCTCCTGAAAATGATCGGAAACGGAGAACCAGTCGAATCCGCGCTCGTCGGCGAATCGCCAGAGCCGTCGCAACTCATCCAGCGGACCGCCGAGCTGGCCGAGATGTATCCCGAACCTAGTAGCCAGGCTCCGAGTATGGGTTGCCCGACGGTGTAGGCGATGCGGGGTTGTTCGTTCCGAGAGCCGGAGCCGCCGAGTTCTGTAGGCCGCCGCCGCCCGCGCTGCCGCAAGCCGCAAGTGCCAGAGCGCCAAGTACGGACGCGACGATGAACACGCGAAGCCTGCCCATCTCGAGAGGACCTCCTGCTAAGGTGATTACGGGCGAGAGGCCTCGACGGATATAGTCAGTTTCGGTGTGTTCCACTAGGACTTAGGGCGTTTTTCACCGCTCCGACGGGCTCGAATGGCCAGGAACCCTTCCTCTTAACGGGCACGTGCCCATGCGATGGCGCTCCGTCAGCAGTTCGTTGGCACATCCTCCACAATGCGTTGCCGTCGCAGTAGTAGGGGGAGGATGAGGTCATGAAGCGACTGTCTGTCATCGCGACGCTCTGCACATGGATGCTCACCGCCACGATCGCGCTGGCAACACCGGCCAGCCTGTTCGTCGCAACGCCGATCGCGCGGGCGACCTTTGGGGCCGCGATCAACACCAGCCAGATGGCCGGCGCCCAGAGCGTGATCCAGCAGTTGATCATCGCGCCGGGCGGTCACACCGGTTGGCATACCCATCCCGGCGGCACGGTCATCCTGGTGCAGGCTGGAACGTTCAGCCTCTACAACAACGCGTGCGCGAAGACCGTCACAGAGGCGAATCGCGGCGTCGTGGAGCCAGGGGGCCACGTACAGCTGGCGAGGAACGAGACAACTGGGCTGTTGCTGCTGACCGTCGTCTACTTCGACGTTCCTGTCGGCGGTGCGGTCCGATCGAACGCCGAAACTCCGGCGTGCGCCGTGGGCGCGGACGCGAACAACCTCCCTGAGGGTCCAGCCGGGTCCGGCATCACCTTCAATGTCCCCGGCGGGATAGTCCAGCGGTCGACGTTCGCAGCCGCCTCCATCATCGCCGCAGGTGCCGAGCGTGATGTCTTCCTCCAGCGCGTGACGATCGCGCCCGGCGGACATAGCGGCTGGCACAGCCACCCGGGCGCGACCGTGGTGAGTGTCGAGTCCGGCACGCTCAGCTTGTACGAGGAGACCTGCGTCAAGCACAGCTACCCGGCCGGCCAAGGAGCCGTCGAGCCCGCCAACCACCGAGTGCTGGCCCGGAACGAGGGCGCGTCGCCTGCGGTCGTGAGAGTCGTGTTCTTCGACGTTCCGGTGGCGGGCTCGGCGCGCATCGACCAGCCTGAACCGGCTACCTGCACCGGCCTCGTGGCCGGCGCGACTCCGCAGACGTTGCCGAGCACCTCGGTCGAGGCTGGCGTATCGACGGGCCTCGACCCCGCGATCGTCGCGGTCCTTGTGGCGCTGGCTTCCGTGGTCGGACTCGCGATGATCCGGCGCTCACGCGCGAGGAGCCGGATCGGGTAGCCCACGGGCGCCAACACATCGGCTGAGGGCCCGCCTCTGCGGGCCCCTCAGCCGGGAACCTTTCGGCGTCGAGGGGTACGCTTCGGGCTGCTGGGTGCTCTTCGATCTCGGTGATGCCGGCTCTGGGGTTCGTCGTCGTCGTCCTTCTCGTCTTGGCCATCGCGGGCCTCGCCTTGGCGCTCGTTGCCGCCCGCGCGGCGCATCGCCCGCGACCGGCCCTTCCCACGAACTGCGGTGACTGCGTGTACATGATTCCGCGCGCAAAGGTGTACAAGCGCGAGACGATCGAGGACCTCGACGGAGTCGTCCACTATCTCTGCCAGCAGCGCTGGATCGAGATCACTCCGTACTCGCCGCGGTGCGAGCTCGGCAAGAGCAAGACACGAACGACGACCGTCCCGACCTGACGCTAGCGCGACGTCCGCCTCTGCAGAGGCCTTGTCGACTAGAGCGGGTCGAGCGCGTCGATAACGTGGAGACGATGCAGCCGCGGATGCCAAGTCGCCGGGTAGAGCCATGTCTGCGTGGGACGCGGCGGGATCTTCTCCGGGGCAGCCGCCGCAGAACCGCCATCAGCTCGGCGTGCGCGCTGCGATGCTCCGCGACCGCCTCGGCCACGGGCCGGTTTCGCCACCGTTGATAGACATCGTCGTTGAACTTGTTGACGTCGATCCGCAGGACCTCATCCGGGGTCAACTCTAGGGACAGCCCGGCGTCGGCCTCGTGCATCTGGGCGACCCGAATCGTGTTCCGCTTCCAGGCCGCGATGTGCGTGAGCACATCCCGGATCGTCCATGTTGCTGATCCGCCTTCGCCATCAAAGAGCTGCCGGGTGAAGTCGTCGACGCCTATGCGCCCGATGAGGCGTTCCCAGCGGCGCCACTCCGTGTCGATAAGCGCCAGCCCGACCGTAGCGGCCGAGGCCGCGGCGTTCACGGTGCGCAAGCTAGCAGAGTCGCTTTCCGGGTCGCCGCCACCACCGGAACGGCGAGAACTCCATCAGCGATAGCCTTCTTGGGTGACCGGTTTTGCGGACTTCGATGTGTACGTGCGCGCCCGCGAGCGTGAATACATCGAAGAGCTGAAGAC
>JBOGTG010000065.1:0-8062 GCA_050692175.1 Candidatus Limnocylindria bacterium
CGATGTTGCTGAAGATGTTCGAGATCTGATCGCGCAGGAAGATCATCGCGACGATCACGGCGATGGCGATGATCGCAATAATGAGCGCGTACTCCACCAGGCCCTGACCATCTTCACGCCGCACAAACGTTACGAGGGTCGACACGGAATGCCCCTCCCTTCCTCACCGCGAGGGCGAGCTCCCCACCGGCTCTTTGTTGAAAGGCATGCGTTCCCTCGGAAGGCTAGTGAGCCGAGGTGGCAGCGGGAATCCCTGCTACTCGGTAGGAAACCAGTACGGGAACGCACGCAGGGATTCTCCGTGGGTCTGGCGTCTCGCGCCGGAAAGTCATCGCGTCGGGGACGCCTGAGCGAAGAGGTCGATGAAGCGCGGGACGGCCGGCCCGAGGATGACCACGAAGAGCGCCGGGAAGATCAGGCCGACCATCGGAAAGAGCATTTTCACGGGAGCCTTCCGTGCAGCCTCTTCGGCACGCTGGCGCCGGCGCGTTCGCATCTCGATCGCTTGATCGTGAAGGACCTTCGATACCGGCACTCCGAGCGAATCGGCTTGGATGACGGCGTTGGTGAAGCGCGCCACGTCAGGCACTCCCGTTCGTTGGGCGACCGCCCGCAAGGCTTCGCGGCGGTCACGACCCATGCGGAACTCGGAGAGCAGGATGCGGAACCCATCGGACAGCGGGTTGTCCCATCGCGCGACGACCTGCGCGATGGCTCCGTCGAAGGTCATCCCCGCGCGCGCGGCGAGGGCGAGCATGTCCAGCGCCGACGGAAGGGCGCGCAGAATGCGTCGCTTGCGGCTGCTGACGGCCCGTCCGAGCAAGATGCCGGGAACGACATAGCCGAAGAAAAGGCCGATAAGTCCGACGAGCAACATCAGCAGGAGACTCGGCTCGGCCGCCCCTGCGCCCGCCGCGAAGATGGCCCCGCAGACGATGGCGAGTCCGATGCGCAGCCCGAGGAATCCCGCTGGATCCATCCCCAGGGGATCGCCTGCCTGCGCGAGCTGTCGACGAACGTTGTCCGCCATCGAGTTGGGCGCGATCCGGGCGACCGGCCGCGTAAGTCGCGCAAGGAGTGGCAACACCACGCGGCGCCAGAACGACCGTCCTCGCGTCCGATCAGCCGGCTCGACCGCGGTCGTTAGGATGCCGACGCGGCGACGCTCGAGAGCCTCGAGCGAGAAGGTCGTCGAGATGGTGAAAGCCCAGAGCAGGAGACAGAGCGCGGAGGCTGTGCCGAGGAGTCCCACGACCTCCGGGCTATAGGGGCCGTCACCGGGGTTCGGCACCGCGATCGCTACCTGCGGCAATTCCTGCACCCGGACGGGCTCCGAGGCCGAAGGCGCGGCCACAACACCATGCCCGGGTGGCACGGTGAAGGTCGTCGCCGCCGAGGCGACGAGGGACCCGGACGCGACAACGAGCACCGTGACCGAGATGGTCGCCCCTTCGGCCACCGCGCGAACGTTGGAGCGATACGTCACGGCGTACTGCGCCGAGATCAGCTGCGCGAGGCCGGCATAGACGCCGGCCAGCTGTTCGGACGTGGGCGCGACGTACGCCTGTCCGCCCGTGCTTCCGTCCGCCAGCACCTGAAGGACGGCGCGATCGAGGTTGTTACCCAGGCCGATGACGTAGAGCGGGTAACCCTGGCCTCGGAGCCGATCGATCGCCGCAGCGAGTGACAGGCGGCTGGACGTATCGAGGCCGTCGGTGAGCAGCACGATCGCGCGGCGCGTCTGGGCCGGAACACCGCTCAACACATCAACGGCCGCCGCGACCGCATCGAAGATCGAAGTGTTACCGACGGCCGAAGCCGCCTTGGTGCTCGCGAGCAACGCGTTCTTGTCGGCGGTGAGGCCCTGCGCGACGGACACGGTCGAGCTGAAGGTGATGATCGCCGCCTGGTCGGCCGCCGTGAGGGATTCGATGAGCGTGCCCATCGCCGATTTCGCGTCGGCGAGAGGCTTCCCCGCCATGCTGCCGGACGTGTCGAGCGCCAAAGCGAGCGCGATCGGCGCGAGCTTCGTTGCGGACTCGACCGAGGCGCGCTGGGGGCGTCCGTCCTCGCTGACCACGATCGAGCTCGCGTCGATGCCGCTGACCGGCCGCCCCTGACCATCCATGAGCGAAGCGACGACGCGGACGTTCGGGAAGTCGGCTGGGTCGACCTGCGTGATCTCCATTCGGAACGGATCGTCGGCGGCCGCCGCGCCCGGGAAGATTCCGGCGACCGCGAGTGCGAGCGTCAGCGAAAGGAGGGCGCGGAGCGGCCTAGACATCGATCGTCGCGATCCGACGCATGATTAAGAATCCGACGATCACCATCAAAGCCGCTCCGAGTGCCGCGAAACGAAGCGCTCCTTCCAGGAGGAGGCTCACGTAGTCGTTGCTGATGAAGAAGAGGGCGACCGCTACGAAGACCGGCAGCAGCGCCAGGATGTAGGCGGAGTAGCGCTGCTGGGCAGTCAGCGCGCGAATGTCGCCCTCGATGCGGGCGCGCTCGCGCAGGGTCGCGGCCATCTCGTCGAGGATCTCGGCGAGCGATCCGCCGACCTGGTGCTGCACGTTGATCGAGGTCACGATCAGATCGAGATCCTCGGACGGGAACCGCTCGGCCATCCGGTCAAGCGCTTCATCCTGCGATGCACCCAGTCCCATCTCCCGCACGACCTGCTGCATCGCGCTGCGCGTAGGCTCGCTCGATTCCTGCGCTACCTGGTCGAGGCCTTGAAGCAGGCTGTGACCGGCGCGCACGGTGCTTGCGAGAAGAGACACGCTGTCGGCGAGCTGATCCCGGAATGCCGCCTGACGGCGTCCGTGGCGGATGCGGATGTAGAGGAGCGGGAGCCAGCCGGCGAGCGGCGCCCCGACGAGCGCGAGCGCCGGTCCCCAGAGCACGGCCGCCACGAATCCGCCGGACACGGCGAGAATGGCGGTCGCCGCGACCACTTCCCCGGCGGTGAGGTCAAGAGCGGCTCGGTCAAGCCGCACCTCGAAAAAGTGGAGCAGCGGGTTCCTGCCGTCGCGGGGGACGGGGCGCGCGCCACGCGACCGTCTTCGCCCGCCCATATCGATGGAGGTACCCCCGGAAAGAGCCGCGAGCGCACCCACCCGGCGGCGAAGGTCCCGGCTCCGCATATACGCGGGTATCCAGAGCCCGAGCAGGAGCGTGAGCACTGTGGACACCCCAAGGACGACCACCAGCGCGGGGCTAGGAGTGATCAGGCTCCCACCTCGCTCTGTTCGGCATAACCAAACCACGCCGACTGAAGCTGGATGCCACGCATAGCAAGTCGCTCGGTGAGGGCCGGGCGGATGCCGGTGGGTCGCAGCTCGGTGCGCATCCTATCGGCCACGGTCCGTGTGTCGAACGCGAAGATGTCCTGCATGGTGACGACATCGCCCTCGAGCCCACGCACCTCGCTCACCTGAGTCACCTTCCGCGAGCCGTCCTGCATACGCTCCACGAAGACGACCAGGTCGATCGCGGCCACGATCTGCTCGCGGATCGCGCGCAGCGGCAGATCGGCCCCGCTCATAAGGACCATCGTCTCGATGCGCGAGAGAGCATCACGCGGTCCGTTCGCGTGAACGGTGGTGAGCGAGCCGTCGTGCCCGGTGTTCATGGCCTGGAGCATGTCGAGCGCCTCGGGGCCTCGGCACTCTCCGATGATCACGCGGTCAGGACGCATACGGAGCGCGTTCCGGAAGAGGTCGCGGATCCCAATCTCGCCACGGCCCTCTGCGTTCGGCGGCCTGCTCTCCAGCGTCAGCACGTGGAGCTGCTGGAGCTGAAGCTCGGCGGCGTCCTCGATCGTCACGATACGTTCGCGCTCGGAGATGAAGTTCGAGAGCGTGTTGAGGAATGTCGTCTTCCCCGCGCCGCTTCCCCCGGCCACGACCACGTTCATGCGACCCTTCACGCTTGCGGCGAGGAACTGCAAAGCCTCGGACGTGAGCGTGCCATTCTTGAGCAGCTCCATCGGGCCGTAGGGCACTTTGCGGAACTTGCGGATGGTCAACGTCGGCCCGACCAGGGAGAGCGGCGGGATGATGGCGTTCACGCGGCTCCCGTCGGGAAGCCGAGCATCGACCATGGGACTCGACTCATCGCACCGCCGTCCAAGCGGCGCGACGATCCGCTGGATCACGCGTAGGACGTGGTCGGCGTCGCTGAAAGTGATGTCGGTCAGGTGCAGCTTGCCTTCGCGCTCGATCCAGACCTGCTTAGCTCCGTTTACCATCACTTCCGAGACGCTGTCGTCGGCAAGGACGTCCTGGATCGGCCCGTATCCGACCACCTCCGCCAGCACTGCGTCCTGCAGGCGCAAGCGGTCGGTCCGGCTGAGCGCGACTTTCTCCTCGTCCAGGGCGGCGGGAAATTGGTCATTGATCAGAGCTCGCACCGACTCGGAGCTCGCCGTGTCGATCGAACGCCCGATGCTCGCTGCAAGTCGCGCATGGATCCGAGTCACGAGCTGGCTTTCGGACTCGTCGCGGAGGCGGCTGATCTTCAGGACCTCGGGTGTCCATCGCTCGCCCAGCGGCATGATCGCCTGCGGCCTGCCGGTCGGCGGGCGGATGCGTTCAGGCTCGGTGCGCGTCCGGCCTACGGGGGATCGAAGGATGCTCATCAACGTTCTCCTATTCGATGTTCGATGGCGTCATCGTGCCGGTCGCGCGCGAGGTGGAAACTGGAGCCTGCTTTGTGATGATGTCCGCGAGATCGTGATAGCTGCGCGCGATACGGACGTGGAGGCGCGGATCGAGGAGCGAGACGCCCCGATTGATCGCGTCGGTCACGCTCACGCCCTCGCTCGGTATGGTGGCGGCGATGGCGCGGCCGACCGCTTTCGTCATGTCGTCGCGCGACAGGCCGGTCTTGCCCGGATAGCGGTTCGCGACCACGAGCACCTTGTCTTCGAGCTGCAGGTCCGGTCGCGTGGCGTTGAGGACGCGCTGGAGGTTTCTGAGGGCGGGAAGCTCGGGAGTGGTGACGAGCAGCACACGGTCCGCCACGCGGAGGACGCCGACCGTCAGGTCCTCGAAGCTCGACCACAGATCGCAGACGATGTAATCAAAGAACGGTCGAAGCTGTTCGAGCAGCCGGATCACCTGATCGGGGTCGATGGTCGAGACGACTTGCAAATCGTCGGGGGCGATCAGGACGCGCAGACCCGAAGCGTGTCGCATGAACGTCTCGTCGATGAGCTCGAACGGAAGCTCGTCGCGTCCGATGAGCTCTGCGATGCTGTTGGCGCTGTGGAGATCGAGGACCGCGCCGACATCGCCGAACTGCAGGTCGAGGTCGATGAGGGCGACCCGAGCATTCGCTCGCGACGCCAGGGCGACGGCGAGGTTCGTTGCGGTGGTCGTCGTTCCGACGCCGCCCTTGGGGCTGTACGCAGCCAGGAGACGTCCGCGCCGCGCACGTTCGACGCGCGGTCGGGCCTGCGGGACGCTGCGCGCGTTGTCGACGACCTCACGCACCGTGGAGACCAGCTCTTCGACCCCGTACGGCTTGATGAGAAACCCGCGGGCGCCCGCGGCGACCGCTCGCGACATGAGGGCCGGAGGCGCGCCCGCCCCAGTGACAATGACGTACGTATCCGGGCAGGACGTTGCGAGCTTTCGGATAGCCGCGGGCAGGTCCCGGGTGGCAGCGACGTCAAGTACGACCACATCCGGGGAGGCCGACAAGAGCGTGGGCAACGCTTGCTCGGCACTCGCGTGGGACCCGAGTAGCCGCAGACCGCTCGCTGGGATGGCGGCGCGCAAATGTGCCACGAGCTCCTGATCGGGGTCAACGATGTGAACCCCGAGGATGTTCTCGCTCACTTGCGGATGCCGTAGGTCGACACGATGTACGCAAGATCGACACTCGTCGTGCGAGTGAGCTCGCTCTCGCTCTGCGACCGGATCGCCAGGTCGATCGTCGCCTGTGCGTCTCTAAGGTACTTGAGGACCAGAGCGACCTGATGATCGACCGCGAATACGAGTGCGGTCGCGCGCTGGGGCTGCGCGCTCGTCGGGGCCAGGATGTCCAGCACCTCGAGGTTCTGGATCGTCGTCTGGCTCACCTTTGCGTTCTCGCCGGTTCCCGCAATAACGCTCGCGAGCACGTCGACGCGGTCGCCGATGTGGACAAGGCCGGCCGCGGTGAGCGGGTCTGTCGTCGGGAACGCGACCATGACCATGCCCTTCGCGACGGTCAGGGAGGACGACCGATCACCTCCCGCCAGGCTCAGCTGTGCCTGAACGATCGCCTGGCCACGCGCGATGGACGTGATTGTCGTCTGACCGACCACATCGGCGTCGTTCGTGAAGGCGCCGGCGGGTACGAGGTCGAGCGGATAGCTCTTACGCATCACCGCATCGGCGGTGATGATCACGCGGACCGGAAGATCGGACTTCGCCACGAGGATGTCCATCGTCTGCGCCGGAGCTCCCCGCGCTGTACCGGCGGGAGCGGCTTGCTGAGCCAGACCGTACAGCGCGAAACCGGTGAGGCCCGCCAGCACGAGTCCGATCGCGAGGAAGATCCAAGCCCTTGTGTCACGCATGATCATCACGCTCCCCTTCGCACATATCTGTGGCTCGTGCCCTCATCGGTTGACATCCGTCGTCGAGGTCGCCTGGAAATACGCATCGCTGCCGGTCGCGCCGCAGGGCGCCGGCGAGACCGCGGGAAAGAACCGGCCGATGAACGTCGCCGCCGACCACGGATAGCACACCGAGACCCGCACCGGTACGGCGCTCGGCGCGGGGCTCGAGACGGGGACCCCTCCGAGGGGCCAGGGCGTGAACGTCGACCCGTTGTGATAGGAGCTCGTGACCACGACCTGCGTTTCATCGAGCGGGACGACGCGCGCGCGAACGGCGCTCGCGATCGCGGACGGCGCGGCCGTCGGGTGCAGGACAGCGTAGTGGGAGCCCTCACGTGCGGCATTGCTGACCGTGACATAAGCGTTCACCGCGCGGCCCAGATCGAGGATGCCGACAAGGAGCAGAAAGAGCACTGGCGCGACCAGCGCAAACTCGACCGTCGACGTGGCTCCCTCCCGGTGGAACATTTCCGTCATGTCAATTCAAGCTCGGGAACGTCGCGGTGGCCCGCAACGTCAGCGTTGGCGTGGCAAACACGCGGCTCACGAGATAGGCCGAGATCAGTTGGAAGTCGTACGTGACCGTTACCACGGCATCCTGACCCGGACCGAACTGAGCATTGGGTACATCGATGGGTGATGCGGCGCAGGACGCTGCGTCGTTGTACGGCACGAATCCGGTCTCGTTGCAGGCCTTGAGCTTGATCTGGTCGCTGAAAGCGGTGTCGGGGCTGTTCACTGTCGCGCGCGCCGCGTACTCGGCGCCGACGCGCGCGGCGTTGGCGATCGCGCTCGTGTAGTAGAAGGCTCGCCCGAGATCGGCGAGACCAAGCAGGAGCAGAAGCAGCACGGGAAGCGCGAGGGCGAACTCGACGAGGCTCTGCCCACGATCATCGCGAACCCAACCAATCCACTCCCCCACGCTGATGCCTGCCCCCTGTTCTGGCCACCGCAACTGTAGGGATGACCAATAGCCCCCAGCAATACCGAAAAAGGCGGGACTCTCGCTGGAAGTGCCCGTTCAGCTCGGAAGGTGGAAGGCGGGCCGACTGGGCCGCGCCGGGGGCACGCCCCCGTGTGGCGGATTCCAAGTATCCATTTCGTCATCGGGGTGGCATAAACTCTCAGCCGGCCGGCGGCTCGGCCGGGGGTGGGGGCAGGTTGGTGGGGCGCAGAACGGCTGGGCGCGCGGGTTTCCAGCGCGATCAGCAAGGGCAGACCCTGGTCGTCGTCGCGCTGGTCATGACCGTGCTTCTTGGGGCAATCGCCCTAGGCATCGACTGGGGCTACGGACTCACGCAGCGGCGCGTGATGCAGAACGGCGCCGACGCAGGGGCGCTGGGAGCGGCCCGCTTGCTTGCAGGCAACGCGATCGATACGCAGGACGGCCTGGTCTTCGCGGTTTACGAGCGGCAACTCTGGTGTACCGCGAACGACTACGCGAACTCCAAT
>JBOGTG010000066.1:0-8394 GCA_050692175.1 Candidatus Limnocylindria bacterium
AGCGCCTCGATCACCTCCTTGTAGCGCTTGCGGGCGAAGAAGAAGCCGGGCGACACGAAGATGAACCTGTCGGTCGGCAGACCGAACCTCGCGCGGAGCTTCCGCTTCTCCTCCGCGTTCCGCGGGAGGACGGTGTTCTCGAGCGGCATGATCAGGAGCGGGAAGCGCTCGCGCTTGTCCTGGTCGGGTGTGAGCAGCTGCATCCAGCGCTCGCTCCGCGTCGAGTGCACGACAAGCTTGCGCGGGATGACGCCCATGAACATCAGGACGAGCCGGTAGCGCAGGAACCAGTTCGCCATGCGCAAGGCGACCCAGGGCATACGCAGGATCTCGAGCGGTAACCGGTAGCGCGGGTTGTAATGGAGCGCAGCCGAGAGGCGGCGGAAGTGGTGGAACTTCTCCGGCTCGAGCTCGTGCATCGAGAGGATCACCGGAAGGCGCTTGCGCCACAGCGAGAGCAGACCCCGCACGAACGGGACGTCGCGGAAGATGCCGGCCTCGTGTTCGATCAGCACCACGTCGCTCTTGGATGAGATGAACTTGAGCTTGCGATACAGGTCGGCCGTGTCGAGGTGCTTGACGCCGACGAATGTCACCTGGTGGCCGCGGTCGCGCAGACCTTCGGTCACCGCGAGAGAGTAGTGGTGGATGCCGCAGCGCTGATCGCTCGACATCACGACGACCTTCTTCGAACGTGCGTCGGGCAGCTCCCACCCGCCCTCTGCGAGGGCGAGCCGGAGGCGCTCCGCGACGGCACGACGCGAGAACGCTTCGACCCGCCTGCGGCCCTTCTCGATGAGGTCCTTGCGGAGCGCCTGATCGCCCACGACGCGCTCCAGCTCCGCCGCAACCGTCTCCGGCGTCTTCTTCTCGAGCAGGATGCCGCCGTCGCCGAGCGTTTCCGGGATCGCGGCGGCGGCGTGCGCCACGACGGGGAGGTCGCTCCGCATCGCCTCGAGGAGCGGGACGCAGAAGCCCTCGTGCTCGGATAGCGTGAGGAATGCTGTGGCGCCGCGGTAATACGCGACCAGCTGCTCGATCGTCACGCTGCCGGTGAGGGTGACTGCGTTCTCGAGGCCGAGCCGCCGGATGTCGCCGCGGACGCGGTCGAGATAGCCACCGGACATCGCGGTCGGCCCGACCAGATACAGGTGAGCGGTGCGGTCGGACTCGCGGTACCTGGCGAACGCCGCGACGACGTCGTGGACCGCCTTGTGCGGCAGGATCTGTCCCACGGTGAGGATCGCGGTGCGCTCGTCGGCGAGCTCCTTCGCGACGTCGGGATCGGGCGGCCGATCGAAGTCCTCCCAGTCCACGAGCGCGGGGACGACCGCGGTATTCGCGACCCCGGCTTCCTCGAGCTCCTTGCGGTTGTACTCGCTGTCGGCGATGCCGAACTCGGCGGCCTTCGCGAGCTCCTTGAGCTGCTCGCGTCCGAGCTCCGCGAAGCTTTTCAGATAGTCGTTGAGGCCCGCGAAGTAGTGACCGGGCGTGATGTTGTGGTAGACGATCGCCTTCCGCGCGGGCGACGCCAGGACCTTGGGCACGGTGTCCGTGCCGATCGAGTGGTGGACGAGGAGCAGCCCGTCGCCCCGCCGGATGAGCTCCAGGTCGTCCCACGAGCGGGTGACCGCGCGCATCTCGGGCTTCGCCTCGGCCGCGAAGAGGTCGCTCCGCACGCCAGCAGACCAGAAGATCCGCTGCAGCTCGAGGCAGTCGTTGCCCACCGCGTCGCCGTACGCGATTACCGGGTTGAACTGATGCGCGAAGCGCAGTGGCTCGGTCACTACGCCTGTCCGAAGCCGGCAGCTCGGAAATCCTCGTCGAACGCAAACGCGCGTGAAATTCCGTGCTCGCGCATCACTTCAAAGCTAACGAAGTCGACGAGCGAAATGCGCGTGGGAAGCGCCGCGAGGAGAGCGGCAACCCCTGCGGCATGCGTGGCCTCATCGATCCAGACGGTGCTCAGCACAGGTACTAGCTCGTGTACAAAACGCCGAACCGCGATCTCCCCGAGGCGGCGGTGTGCGATTGCGGTGGTCTCGACGAGAACGTAGCTGTGCGTGACGCGCTCCTCGTTCTCGAGCGTAGCGAACGTCTGCTTTGCTTCGTCATGAAACCGGTCATCACGGTCGAGCAGCGCATAGAGCGCGGACGTGTCGACGAAGATCAGGAGCGGAATGCCTCTGCGAGTTCGCGATCGTGTTCGCGGCTGACGTCTTTCCGTCCGGACGCGAACGCGCCGACAACAGCCAACGCTCGCTGCCACCGATCGTTCGCGTCGCCGTGCCCTTGCGCGCGGAGCCATAGATCGACCGCCTCGCGCACGATCGCGGCGTCTGATGTCTTTCGGCGCGCAGCGACGCGCCGCACGGCCGCCGCCTGCTGGCGGGTCAGCTGTACTTGCTTTCGTTCCATGCCATCATGATGTCATAGGTGCAACGGCACCGTCAAATCCCGAGCACCTGCCGCATCCGTTCCGCGACCGTGTCGGGATCGAAGTCCTTCACGCGCCGCTCGCCCGCGGCGACGAGGGCCTCGCGCAGACTCGTCCGCTCGCCGACCATCGCCGCCGCCTCGGCGGTCTCCGCGAGGTCGCGCTCGCGAAGGAGCACCGCGGCGTCACCGACGGTCTCGCCGATCGCGGCCGCGTCGTACGCGACGACCGGCAAGCGGAAACGCATCGCCTCGAGCAGCGGCACTCCGAATCCTTCGTGCTCGGAGAGCGACACGAAGGCCGTCGCTGCGCGGTAGTACGAAAGAAGCGAGGCGTCGTCGACGCTCCCGGCAAACCACACCGCGCCACCGAGGCCGAGCCGCTCGACGAGTGCGGCCAAACGCGCGTGGAACTGCGGCTGGTCGTGGTAGGCGCCGACGAGGATGAGGTGCGCCTCCGGGTCGATGCAGCGCCGGTAGTAGGCCAGCATCCGCACGAGGTCGTCCTGTCTCTTGTTCGGCGAGATCCGGCCCACGAAGACGAGCACGGTCCGCAGGCCTCTCCACCGCGCGAGGACGGCTTCGTTCGGCGGCACCGCGAAGTGCTCCCAGTCGAGCAGGATCGGCACGCGGGCGGTCTCCTCGTACCCCGCTTCGGCGAGCGCCCGGCGGTTGAATTCAGAGACGCCGATGGCCAGCTCGAACGCCGGCGCGATACGCGAGAGCTGCCGCAGGCCGAGACGCGCGAAGGCCGCCGCGTGCGGGTTGATGCCGCTGAAGAACTCCGGCGGGGTGATGTTGTGATAGACGAGCACGCGGCGGGCTGGGATCTTCACGAGCTGGTCGATGACCTCGCTGCCCATCGAGAAGTGGACGATGAGGACGTCGTCCGGCTTCACCTCCCGGAACAGGCGGCGATACGAGCGCACGTCGGCAACGCCGGACTTGGCTTCGACCGCGTACGCGAACGAGTCGTAGCCCCAGTGGCGGACCTTCTTGCGCAGGGCGAAGACGTGGTTGCTCATGGCGTCGCCCGGCGCGAGCGTGGGGTGGAACTGGTGCACTCTCACTTGGGCGCATGCCCGATCACCGCGTAATCGCGGTCGCCAAAGAGGGTCTCGTTCAGGAGCTTCGTGTTCTCGCGGGCCGCTCCCGCGGGCACGTCCTCGTTGAGGCGCCTCTCGCTCGGCTCGAAGGTGCGCAACTCTACGTCCGTGAAGCCTTCGACCTCCAGGTAGAACTTGAAGAGGTCCGGCGGGATGGGGCGCAGGTGCTGCGGGTCGTTCCAGAACGTGTGCGCGCCGACCGTGAGCGTCTTCGGGTTGGGCGTGACGAACACGAGCGGCGCGCCGGGCGCGAGCGCGCGACGGCAGGCGCGAAGGATCTCGATGAGCTCGCCCGGGAGGATGTGCTCGGCGAGGTGGCGCGCGTACAGGCCGTCCACGCCCCCGGCCTCGACCTGCCGCAGGTGCGTGAGCGCGTCGACCTCGTGCGCCTCGAGACCTCTCTCGCGGCTCTGGGCGACCATGCGCGGGTCGAGGTCGACGCCGTAGCCGCCGATGCCCTTGTCCTTCAGCAGCTGCAGGAAGATGCCGCGCCCCGAGCCGAGATCGAGCACACGTTTGCGGCCCCGGTAGAGGTCGACGAACGCCTCGGACTGCCGGCGGATGACGGGCTCGTCACCGCCGAAGCGAGCCTGGAAATAGACCGAGTGGAGGTTCGCGGCAACCTCGTGCTCGCGCCACTCCTTCCATTCGCGCTCGAGCCGCTCGAGACGCGATCCGAAGCGTGGCGCCATCTGGCCCTCGTAGTCGTAGGCGGCCGCAAGGAGCCGGTTGATGCGCTCCTGCCGCTCGAGGATCGCTCCCATCCACCAGCGGACGAGCGAGATGACGACCCTTCGCGCATACGTGATGACCGGACCTACGACCGGTTTGCGGCTGCGCGGGTCGTACTCGACCTCCTCGTCGAGGGCCTCTGCGAGCGAGGCCAGCGGATCCTGCAGGTCGTCGGAGAAGATGCGGCGGCCGCCGGGGAGCGGAACGCGCATGAGCGCGTCGACGTCGGGCCCGTAGATGCCCTTCTCGCGCTTGATGCGGATGCGCTCACGGACCTCCGCCATGAGCGCGTCGAGATCAACGGGCTCCTGCTCCCCCATGTGGCCGAAGAGTAAACGGGCGCGCCCGCGTGGGCGTGTGGCGCGCTCTGCGACTACGTGCGGATCGTCGTGGTGGCGCTGGTCCCCAGGCGGGTCGCCTTGAGCGTGTAGTCGCCTTTCGGTGCGGTCTCACCGAAGCTTCCCTGATGCATGCCGTATTTGTCGGTCCGTATCTGGAACTCGAGGTGGTACGCGTCTCCGTCGATCGCGACCGTCACGATGGTCTCCGGCGTGAACCCCGAGATGGTCCAGAGCACGCCATCCGGACGCGGGGTCTGCACGATGCGCGCCTCCGACTGATCCGCGGCGAGGCGCGCCGGAAATGCCCGCTCGAAGTCGGCGATCGATTCGCCGGCCTCATCGACGTACGCCGCCGCGAACGTCGACCCGCCGCCCATCGCGTGAAGGATCCGGATCAAGCCCTCGTGGGAAACGCGCTGCTCCAGAAGACGCACGGCCTCGGCGGCCACGGAGTACGCCTGTCCGTCGAGAGCAGCGTTTCGTTGCGCCCACTCTGCCTGTTGTTCGAGATCGCCCAGCGTCGTCTTGCCCGCGCTCAGGATCGAGAGCGCGACCGCGGAGCTGCGGGCCCCGGCGGTGGCGCCTCCGTCCCGCTCCATCAGCGTCGCGAGGCCCTCGTCGAACCAGGCCGGGAGCGCGGTGTCGACCCCGATCGTCTCGTGCACGAGGGCATGCGTGAGCTCGTGCCGCACGATCGTGAAGTCCTTGTCCTTCGGCACGTTCTGCAGATTGATGACGATCGCTCCCTGGCGCGGGAGCGTCATGCCGCCATTGGCCACCGCGAGCAGCCCCGCGTCCGGACCACGCACGCCGAAGAGCTCCTGTAGCCCGAACGCGAAGCTGTTGCGCGTCGCGAACGCGTAAAAGGAGGGCCGGTTCGCGAACGCGCGGCCAAAGTCCTGCTCGAGCTTCGCGACATCGCGTTCAACCGCCCTTGCGAGTCCGTCGCGGATCGCCGGCGCGACGGACTCCTCCGTGTAGATGTCCGCGGCGCCGGTGCGCTCGCAGCGCAGCGCGATGCCCGTTCTCACGGTCACGTCGGGGAGGTCGAGCGAGCACGCCGTCCCGAGTACGCCCTTGACCAGCGTCGGAGTCTGCTTACCGCCGTCGCTCGCCGCGGCCTTTCCGATGCCCGCGAAAGTCGTGAAGGTGAGCGAACCGGTGAGCGCAACTCCGGCGGCCCAGCGCCGCCACGGCCCCAGCCGATCGGGCACCAGCGGGCGGCTGACGAAAAAGCCCTGTGCGAGCTCGCAGCCGAGCGACAGCGCCAGGTCGCGTCCGGCGCGATCCTCGACGCCGACGGCCACGGACGTCAGGCGATAGTCCCGTGCGAGCTCGACCAGCGACCGCATGTCGGCGAGGGCGCTCGGGTCCTCCACGGCGCGCCGCACCAGCGCCCGCGAGATCTTTATCTCGTCGAGCTGCGACGCGATGGTTCTGCCAGGCGCGTCCTGCGCGACAACGCCGTCGAGCGCGATGCGCGCACCCGCAGCCGCGAGACGTGTAGCCGCGAGCCGCGCGGCGGGGATCGCGAATGTCGCTGGGCTCAGCTCGAAGGTGATCGCGCCGGATCCAAGAGGTGCGATCGCTTCGAGAAATGCGTCTGCCCTTACGAGCTCAGGCGCGGACACGTTCACGCCGATCCCGAGTGCCGGACCGCCGGCGCGCCACTCGGTCCACTGAGCGGCCGCCGCACGGACGACCCACACGCCGATCTGATCGATGAGCTCGGACGCGGCGGGTATCAGGAGGAAGTCGGCGGGCTCGAGCAACCCGAGGCGAGGGTGACGCCAGCGCAGGAGCGCCTCGACGCGCCGGCACTCGCGGGTCCGGAGGTCGACGATCGGCTGGTAGTGGAGCACGAGCTCGTTCCGCGCGAGCGCGACTGCGAGTTCGCCTTCGCGGATCGCGTTGTCACTCGCCTTGCGCGACCGTCCTCCGTTCCGAACATCGGAGCGCGCGAGTTGCTCTACGACTGCGCGCGAGCTCGCGCGCTTCATGCGACCGGGGGCTGGGGGGCAGAGCCCCCCAAACGCTTCATGCGATCGCTGCTAGCTGCGTCTGCGTGACACGCTGGGTGAGCCCACCATCAAGCAGGTCGAGGAATGTCCGTACGAGCCCGGCATCCCACTGCGAGCCCGCGCCTTGCCTGAGGCGCCGGAGCGCCTCTTCTTCATCCAGTCCCCGGCGATAGGGCCGGTCGCTGACCATCGCGTCCCACGCGTCGGAGATCGCCGCGATCCGCGCCTCGAGCGGGATGTCGTTCCCGACGAGATGATCGGGATACCCGGCGCCGTCGACACGCTCGTGGTGGTGCCGGATCATCGGCAGGTAGTAGGCAACGCTGCGCAGCGAGAGACCGATCCGCTCGCCCTCGACCGAGTGCGACGTCATCACCGCGAATTCGTCGTGGGTGAGTGGTCCCGGTTTCAGGAGGATCGCGTCAGGTATTGCGATCTTGCCGAGATCGTGCAGGACCCCGCCGTGGTAGAGGAGCTGGCAGTCCTCTAATCCGAGGCCGTGTGCCGCGCCCATCGTTTCCGCGTAGCGGCCGACGCGCTCCGCGTGATGGATCGTGTGCCGGTCCCGTGCCTCGACCGCGCGCGCGAGCGCGAAGAGGACACCCTCGGTCGCGTCGAGCCGCTGGTTCAGCGCGCGTTGCCGCAGAAGCACTTTCGTGCGGATCATCAGCTCCTTCGGATCGAACGGCTTGCTCAGATAGTCGTCCGCGCCGGCGGCGATGCCGCGGAGCCTCGTGCCTCGGTCGCTCGACGCGGTGAGGATGACGACGGGGATGAGGCGGCGTGTCGGGTGCGCCTTCAGCTGCTCGCACACCGCGATTCCGTCGAGCCGCGGCATGTCGATGTCGAGGAGGATCAGGTCCGGCTCGTCGCCCGCGACCGCGTCGAGTGCCTCGATGCCGTCGCGTGCCTCGCGTACTTCGTAGCCGAGATCCTCGAGGCGGCCCTGGAGTAGCTCGCGGTTTGATGCCACGTCATCGACAACGAGCACCTTCGGGCGGCGGGTGGGAGCGAGCGTCTCGGTCATGCCACGGCTTTCGTCTGTTCTTGCCACGCCGCGACCCGCGCAAGCCACCGTCCGAGGCGAGAACGGTCGATCGGCTTCGTGAGGTAATCGTCCGCCCCGAGGATCTGGGAACGGCCGTCGTCATCTTCGACCGTCACGATCACGACCGGGATCCTCGCCGTGGTCGGGTGGGCCTTGAGAAGCTCGAGGACCGCCTCACCGCGCCCATCGCGCAGCCGGAGGTCCAGCACGACGCCTGACGGGAGCGATCGGACGATCGCGGCGGTCGCTTCCTCGACGGACGCGGCCACTTCCACGCTCAACCCGTAGGTGGCGGCCAGGGCGACGATCAGGTCCGCGTCTCCCCTCTCGTCGTCGACCACGAGCACCCGCCGCGCTTGGGCATCGACGACGACGTCGGGCAAATGGACGTGGAACGTGGAACCTGCGCCTTCGCGACTCGTGAAGTCGATCGTTCCTTGGTGGATCTCGACGAGACGCTTCGTCAGGGCAAGCCCGAGCCCGGTCCCGTGTTCCGAGGAGCGTCCCTCGTGGAACCGTTCGAACGTGCCGAAAACGCGGTCCTGCTTTTCGAGCGGAATGCCGAGCCCCGTGTCCGCAACGACCATGTCCAATGCGCCAGCCGTCGCCGTCACTGAGAGGGTGACGCGCCCGCCGGCCGGTGTGAACTTCACCGCGTTCGAGAGCAGGTTGAAGAGGATCTGCCGCACCCGACCGGCATCGACGTATAC
>JBOGTG010000067.1:0-63828 GCA_050692175.1 Candidatus Limnocylindria bacterium
CCCCGGATCGCACGAGCGTGTCGGCGATCTCGAGCGCCTGCTGCCCATTGTCCGGCTGCGAGATGAGCAGGTCGTCCGTGCTCACGCCACAGGTCCGCGCCCAGGAGGCGTCGAGCGCGTGCTCGGCATCGATGAAGGCCGCGGTCCCGCCGGTGCGCTGGGCGGAGGCGACGGCATGGAGCGCCAGCGTGGTCTTTCCGGAGGCCTCAGGACCGTAGATCTCCACGACTCGGCCGCGCGGGAAGCCACCGACACCGAGCGCCATGTCCACAGGAAGCGAGCCGGTCGAGATGACGTCGATCTTCTGGTCGGCGTTCGCGCCGAGCTTCATGATCGAGCCCTTCCCGAACTGCTTTTCGATCTGCTGGATCGCCTGCTCGATCGCTCTCGATTTCTCTGTCACAGCCACCTTCTGCTCCTTAGCGCTCCCAAAAAGAGCGGCGCCGGCTTGCTTCCCACCGGCGCCGCCCCGCTCCCCTCCGTTTTTTCCGGAGTTGGTTGTCACCAGTTGTCTTTTTCTTTCCGTTTCGGCTTCACGATCTCGAAGGTCATGGGCTGGACCGGTGGCGCCACGCCCTTCTTCTTCAGCTCTCTCTCGAGCTGCTCTTTGGACTTCTTTTTCTTGTTCTTGTCCTTGGCATCGCCTCGACCCGAAGGCATCGGCCCCTCCATCAACCCCGCGGGAAGCTTCGCGGGACCGGTCGAGCATAGCGTGACCGGAGCGGCCAGACTGTCGAGCGTGCCCGCCCGCCCGCGACGAGCATCGGCCCGAGTCGCTACCCGCACCGGCGACGGCGGCGAGACCTCGCTCTTTGGCAAGGAGCGCGTTCGCAAGACCGATCCCCGGATCGGGGCACTCGGTGACCTGGACGAAACGCAGGCCGTCCTCGGCCTCGCGCGGTCGCTCGCGCCGCGCTCGACCCTCGGCCGCGGGCTCCTCGAGCTCCAGCGCGGCCTCTATCTGGCCATGGCAGAGATAGCAACGCCACGTGCCGATCTGGCTCGTCTGAAGGAGCGCCTCGACGGGGCGGCCGTCGCCCGGCTCGACCGTGTCCTGGAGACGGTCAAAAAGCGCACGCCGATCGAGGGACGCTTCGTCATCCCGGGCGAGAACCGCATCGCGGCGAGCCTCGACCACGCCCGCACGGTCGCCCGGCGGGCGGAGCGCCACGTCGTGGAGTGCGTCGACGAGGGTCACGTCTCGGGCAACGATCTCCTGCCCTGGCTGAACCGGCTCTCCGACGTTCTCTTCGTGCTGGCGCGCGCCAGCGAACGCGCTCCTCGCCGCCGGGGGTGAACGAGGGCGACAGCGCTTGGCTAACCGCCGCGCCCTGGGGAATCAACGATCGCGTCCGCTCGCGCCTCGCCGCGACCGCGCGCGAGGTCGCGGCCGAATGGAAGGTGGAGCTGGGCGCGATGATCCCGGCGGCCCGCTTCTCCTATGTCGCTTTCGCCGGGGAGGACGCGATCCTCAAGGTCGTGCCGGTGGAGGACGACGAGGCCGATCACGAGGCGGACGCGCTGGCGCTGCTGGCCGGCGATGGCGCGGTGCGCCTCTTACGCCACGACCGGGCGCGCCGGGCGATGCTCATCGAGCGGGCGCGCCCCGGCCACGACGCGTCGGGTTTGCCGGAGGACCAGGCGATCCGCGTCGCGATCGCGGCGGCGCAGAGGTTCTGGCGACCGGCCGAGCGCGGTCGTCCGTTTCGCTGGATCGGCGACCTCGTGCCGCGCTGGCTCGATAACGCCGGCGATCACTACCTCGTTCGACAGGCCAAGGAGATCTACGCGACGATGCGCCCCAGCGACACGACGCTCGTCCACGGCGACCTACACCACCACAACCTGCTGAGCCACGGCGACGACTGGGTCGTAATTGATCCAAAGCCCATGGTCGGCGAGCCCGAGTTCGACGTTCCGGCCTTCCTCTGGAATCCAATCGGCCACATGCCCACCGGGGATGGGGTCGAGCGTTGGATCGGGGCGTTCGCGGATGCGGGCCTCGATGGAAACCGTTTGCGCCAGTGGGCGATCGTGCGCGGAACCTATTGGGGGTTACCGCTGTCGCAAAGCGAGTCCGCCGAGACCTCGCCCCAGCTACGAGTAGTGCGGGCGCTCCTCTAAGCATCGCGGCCAGCCGCCGTTTCGACACCGGGCCCACTCGCTGGTGGGCGCAGACTTGCGCGGTGCGGAGGGTGGTGGCGATCGTTATGGCGGCGGGGGCGCTCGCGGTCGGCGGCGGCGCGTACGCCTGGAGCGAGCTTATTCCGGGTCCGCCGGTGACCATCGCGATCGTGCCCGCGGAAGACATCGCGCTAGCGCCAACTACCCAGCTCCAGTTCGCAGCCGACGTTCGTGACGCCCGGAACCGCGTCGTCGGGACACAGCCCACGTGGGCGTCCGAAGCGCCGATCGACGATCGCGGCCTCTTCACAGCGCCGAGTCGCGCAGCCGTCTACTACGTCCAGGCCGCGATCGGCGAGCTCGTCGCGACCGCGAAGATCACGGTCAAGCCTGGCGCCGCGCGGACCGCGCGGGTCCTGCCAGCGACCGCGAGCCTCAAACCGCGCGACTTCGTGGCCTTCTCGACGGCCGCGGCCGACGAGTGGGGCAACAACGTCCCGGTGACACCGACATGGCGTGTGACCGCCGGTGGTGGCGCGATCGACGCGCAGGGCATCTTCACGGCGGGCGCATCCGGCGGTTCGACGATTACGGCGGACGTCGAGGGCATCACCGCGTCCGCGACCGTGACGGCGGAGTGTGTGCCGCCGCGAACCGAGGCGGCGGCGGGTCTCACGTTCACGATCGTCTGCGGCGCGACGGCCGACGTCTGGCTCAACGGCAACGGGCTCGATGCACCGAGCGTCACGACGACGATCGACGAGGCCGTCGTCGCGGTCGAGGCCGCACTCGGCCGTTCGCTCCGGCACCGCCTGAACGTCAATGTCTTCGCCACGAAGGCGAGCTTCGACATCGGCCTCAAACAACTGCTCCGCGTGGAGCCGACGCCGCTCGAGGCGGGCGTGTACATCTGGCCCGCGACCGTCGCGATCGACTGGAGCGCGCACGACGTCCCGGAGGCGATCGCGCGCCACGAGATCACGCACCTCATCTTGGACGAGGCGTCCGGACGCCGCGCGTCCGTCCCGTTCTGGCTGCACGAGGGCCTGGCCACGCTGAACGAGTTCCCGCTGAGCGCGGACACCGAGCTCATCAGCCGGTACTGCACCGCGTCCGCGGCGAAAGCGAGTCAGATACCGGCCCTCCCGAGCATCGCGACCGGGCCGGGGTGGCGCGCGTACGTGAACGACGTGGGCGTCATCGCGTATTACCTCGCTGCGCAGGTCGCGTCGTTCGTCGTCTCCGACGCCGGAGGCGAGTCGAAGCTGCTCGACAGGATGGGCGGCGGCGTGCCGATCGAGGTCGCATATGGCGCGGCGAGCGGGAGGTCATTCGACACCTTCACGTCCGACCTCAACGATCGCGCGCTCGCTCTTGCGGACGCCTATCCGGGTATCGCGACCACGACCCGCGCGTCCGACGGCGGCATGGCCTACGTCGTCTACGGGCAGCCGCCGGATGCGCGCGTCAGCGTCAACATCTCCAACGCGCGCTTCGGGGGCTCCAGCTCCCCCACGACCAACCGTTATGGCTGCAGCATGGGGTTGCTCGGCAACAACTGGCCGCGGGGGACCTACCTCGTGACGCTCAACGGGCCCGCCGGCCGCGCGACCGCGAATCTAGTCCGCTAGCGGAGCCAGGGCGGCGCTTCCCAGCGGTCCGGGAGCACGGTGACCTTCACCGGCATCTCGGCGGCAGTCTCCGATGCCGCCTGGATCTGATTGATCAGCATCGGTCCGTAGGGGCAGAACGGCGTTGTCAGCACCATCTTGATCTCGGCCTCTTCCGGCGTGAACACCACCTCGCGGATGAGGTCGAGATCGATCACCGAAAGGCCGATCTCGGGATCGAGCACCGACTGCAGCGCGTTCAGGATCTTCTCCTGCTTTTCGGCCTCGGCGACCACGGGTATCTTCTTCTCGTCGGTGACTTTCTCTTCGCTCACTGGTTCTCCTTTTTACCGCCGCATCCAGGCCACAAGGCTCAGGACCGCGGTCAGCAGAACGCTCAGCACGATCGACGTCGCAAGCGGCACGTAGAGCGTCCACCCATCACCGCTGACTCTGATGTCCCCGGGCAGGCGGCCGATGAATGGAACTCGATCCGCGAGGACGAGCAAGATCCCGAGCCCCAGGATCCCCGCGCCGATCAGGACCAAAATGCGGCCGAACTGAGCGAGCTCCATAGGCTTCAATTGTCTCACCTCAATGTCACGAGAAGGACTCGGTCGTCGTCTGCGGCCGGTAACCCGCGCCCGTCGCGATTTGAGGTAAGCACGAGGAATTCGCCGCTCGCTATCTCGAACACATCGCGTATGCGGCCGTACTGATTGGTCAGCAGCTTCTCGTGGAATAGGACTGCGCGCCCATCCGGACCGAACACGACGCGGTGGAGGTGCTGGCCGCGCAGCGTCGCGAAGAGGAGCGAGCCTCGCACCGGTCCTGGCTTCGTCGCGAACGCGGCGCCCGATGGCGCCCACGTTTCGATCCGTCCGCTGTCGAGCAGCGGGTCGCGGAAGCGCGCGTCGCCGGCCATCCCGCGTACGGTCGGCCAGCCGTAGTTGCCGCCAGGCACGATGAGATTCACCTCGTCGTTGCAGCAGTTGGGAAAGGGATCGGATGGCCCGTGCTCGGTCTCGTACAGGACGCCGGTGTCGGGGTGCCACGCGATGCCCTGCACGTTGCGATGGCCGAGCGACCAGACCGGAGAGCCGGCCGTGGGGTTGTCGGCCGGGATCGAACCATCCTTGTTCAGCCGCAAGATCTTACCGGCGAGGGAGCCGGGGTTTTGGGCGTTCGCGCCGTTCTCCGCGTCGCCCGTCGTCACGTACAGCTTTCCGTCGGGACCAAACTTCACGCGGCCGCCGTCGTGGTTTGAGTTTCCCGGAATGCCGTCGAGGAGGATCGTCTCTTCGACGCCGCGATCGTTTGCATCGCGCATGCGGACGACCTTGTTGCGTGTCGCCCCATTGGGGGCCGTGTAGCTGTAGTAGAGGTAGACGAAGCGGTTGCTGGCGAAGTCCGGATCGAGCGCCATCCCGAGGAGACCTTTCTCGCCGTCCGCGCTGGTGCTTGCCGGGACCGTGGCCCACGGGTCGGCGCGAAGGCCACCCCCCGGACCGAGCTGGACGATCCGGACTCGTCCGGCGCGCTCCGTGACGAAGAGTCGGCCATCCGGGGCGAGATCGACCGCCCAGGGGGCCCGCAGCCCCGACGCGACCAGCTGCACGTTTTCCACGACCGCCGCACCGATCCGTGGGGACGGCGTCGGTGTCGGGCTGGCGGTCGCCGGGGATGCGGTGGTCGGAATCGGAATCGTCGTCGTTGTGGCAGAGGAGCTCGCAGGCGGCGCGGCACACGCGGATAGCGCCAGCGACGCGACAAGGGTGCCGACAAGCGCGCGCCTCACACGCGCGCCGCTCGCCACTCACTCAGCTGCGAGGGAGGCATCGCCGCCGCGAAGAGGTAACCCTGCGCGCCCGAGAAGCCCAACTCGGCCAGGCGCCCCCACGTCTCTTCGTCTTCCACGCCAACCGCCGTCGCCTGGATCCCGCGGTCTCGCGCGGCATGAACGACGGCACGGACGTATTCGAGCGCGCGATGGTCGCGGCCCATGCGCGACACGAGCCCGCGGCTGACCTTCACGAAGTCCGCGGGGAGCTTCTCGACCATATGCGCGTCCTCATCGGTGGCGTCATCCAGGGTGACGCGGATGCCCTTGGCGCGCATGAGCTCGAGCATCGGGATCGGCGGGTCGGCGTCTCGCGCGAGCGCGCGCGAGGAGACCTCCATGATGAGGTGCTCCGGGCCCCCGGCGACCTTCAGCGTGCGCTCGACGATCCGGCGGAACTGCGCGTCGTGGAGGTTCTCGACCGAGAGGTTCACCGCAACGGTGAGCGCCGCGCCGTCCCGCCGCCACACGCTCGACTGGAGGAGCGCCTCGCGAAGGACCCAGAACGTGAGCCGGCGGCTGAGCCCCGTCGCCTCAACCTCCGGGATGAACTCGAGCGGCGAAACGAGGCCGCGTTCGGGGTGCCGCCACCGGACCAGTGCCTCGACTCCGGTGAGCTGGCGGCTCGGCACCTCGACCATCGGCTGGTAATGGAGGATGAGCTCGTTGTCGGCGATCGCGCGCTCCAGCTCGAAGCGCGTCATTCGTGGCCGTCCCAGAGCGTGCCGTTCTTCGGCACGTCCAAGCCGAGATGTCGATAGGTACGCTCCGTGGCCACGCGGCCGCGCGGTGTGCGCTTGAGGTAACCCTCCTGGAGCAGGTAGGGCTCGTACACGTCCTCGATCGTCTCCGAGTCCTCGCTGACCGCGGCGGCGAGCGTCTCGAGGCCGACCGGACCACCACCGAACTTGTCCGTGATCGCGCGGAGGAGGCTGCGGTCGCGGTCATCGAGGCCGGCGTCGTCCACCTCGAGCGCGGCCAGCGCCTCGCGCGCGACCGGGAGGGTGACGTTGCCGTCGTGGCGCACCTGGGCGTAATCGCGGACCCGCTTCAGCCAGCGGTTCGCGATGCGCGGTGTTCCCCGCGCACGAAGCGCGATCTCGCGCGCGGCGGCAGGGTCGATCTCGACCTTCAGGATGCGCGCGGATCGGCGCACGACCTGTTCGAGCGCCTCGGGCTTGAAGAGATCGAGGTGGTAGATCGCGCCGAACCGATCGCGGAGTGGCGCTGAGAGACGACCGATGCGCGTCGTCGCCCCGACGAGCGTGAAGCGGGGCAGGGGAAGCCGCAGCGTGCGCGCGCCCGGGCCCTTCCCGAGGATGATGTCGAGGTGGAACTCCTCCATGGCCGGGTAGAGAACTTCCTCGACCACGCGCGGTAGCCGGTGCACCTCGTCGATGAAAAGCACGGACCCGTTCTCGAGATTGGTGAGGATCGCGGCCAGGTCGCCGGCGCGTTCTATCGCCGGGCCGCTCGTGATCTTTATCGGAACGCCGAGCTCGTGCGCGATCACGTTCGCGAGCGAGGTCTTCCCCACCCCGGGCGGCCCGTAGAGCGCGACGTGTTCGAGCGGCTCGCCCCGTGCCTTCGCCGCGTCGATGACGATGCGCAGCTGCCCTTTGACCTTGTCTTGGTTGATGTACTCGTCGTCGGAGAGCCGCTGCGGCCGCAGCGACGCCTCGAGCGAGCGCTCTTCGCCCGGCTGCGCGATCGGCGCGGCGTCGCGCGGCTTGCGCTGGGCCGTCACCGCGGCCAGGAGCCGACGATGCCGGCGATGCGTTCCGCCGTGCTCGGGAGCGGCACCATCTCGGAGTCCGACGCGCTCCGGAGCTTCAGCTCGGCCGCGTTCTCCTTGAGATTCCGCTTGCTCACGGTGACGCGGAGGGGGATGCCGATGAGGTCCGCGTCCGCGAACTTCACCCCGGCGCTCTCGTCGCGGTCGTCGTAGAGAACCTCGATGTTATGTCGCTCAAGGTCCGCAACGAGCGCCTCCGCCTTCGCGCGAACGTCGTCGTCGTTGACCGGAAGCGCCAGGAGATGCACCTGGTACGGCGCGACCTGCGGCGGCCAGACGATGCCCTTGTCGTCGTGATGCGTCTCGATGATCGTCTGCACCGCGCGCCCGACCCCGATGCCGTAGCTACCGCCGACAAACGGCTGACGGGTCCCATCCTCGGCGAGGAACGTGGCGTTCATCTTCACCGAGTAATAGGTGCCGTAGGCGAAGATGTTCCCGACCTCGACGCCGCGCTTGATCTCAAGGCGGCCCTTTCCGCATTTGGGGCAGATGTCGCCCGCGCGCACGTCGTGCGCATCGACGGCCTCGCCCTTGAAGTCGCGGCCGGGTACGACGTTCCGCAAGTGGGCATCTTTCTTGTTCGCTCCCGCGATGTATCCGCGAGCGTCGAGCGACGAGTCGACGAGCACGCGCGCGCGAAGACCGACTGGCCCGATGAACCCCGCGACGCCTCCGGCAGCGGCAAAGTCGGCCTGGTTCGCGAACCTCACCTCGCTCGTGTCGAGGGCCTTGCGGAGTTTGGCCTCGTTGACCTCGCGATCACCAGGCAGGACAACGGCGACGACTTTCCCGCGGGCGTCGCGCATGAGCAGCGTCTTGAGAAACGCCTCCGGCGGCTCTCCCAGCGACTTCTCCAGCGCCTCGATCGACGTGACGCCGGGGGTGGCAATCTCGCTCGGCGCCGGCAGTCCGTCCTTCGCCGCAACCTGTTGATCGCGAAGATGCGTCGCCTTCTCTAAGTTCGCGCGGTAGTCGCAGTCCGAGCAGACGGCGATGCGGTCCTCGCCGACGTCGGTGAGGACCTGGAACTCGTGCGCGACGTCGCCCCCCATCGCGCCGGTGTCCGATTCGACGCTGATCGCCTCGAGCCCCATGCGCTTGAAGGTCCGCTCGTACGCGCCGAACTCCGCGGCGTAGCTCTTGTCGAGGCCAGCCTGGTCGATGTCGAAGCTGTACGCGTCCTTCATGACGAACTCACGCACGCGCAAGAGACCCGCGCGCGGACGCGCCTCGTCGCGACCTTTGGACTGGAAGTGGTAGACGATGGCAGGCATCTGCCGGTAGCTCTGGAGCTCCTGCATCGCGTGCAGGTGCACGAACTCCTCATGCGTGTAGCTCACCATGAATTCGCGGCCGTTATGGTCTTTCGTCCGGAACGTGATCGGCTCGAGCGCATTCCAGCGGCCGGTCTGCTTCCACGTCTCGGCCGGGGTGAGGACCGGCATCTCCATCTCCTGCGCGCCGATCCGGTCCTGCTCCTCCCGGATGATCTGCTCGACCTTCTTCTGTACGCGGAACCCGAGCGGCAGCCACGTGTACAGCCCCGCCGCGAGCGGCTTCGCGATCGCGGCGCGCAGCATGAGGCGGTGCCCGGGGGTCTGAGCCTCGGTGGGCGCCTCGCGCAAGGTGCGGCCGAAGAGCTTCGACTGTCTCATCACTGAACTCCGAGGGTCATATTGAGGCGCGGCAACATCGCCGGCGCGCAAGGGCGCGCCGGCTATCGCGGGATTCGGTACGAGGACCCTCGGTGGGGGGCCATTTGCGGCCAGTGTATCTGCCGGGAGCTCGAGCCTCCGGCGAGCGAGTCAGATCTTCGCGTGCTCGAGCGCGTCCCAGACGCGGGTCTGGATGCGAGGAGCGGCCTTCACGGCGGGACTCACCCGCAACCCGATGATCTCGCGCTGGTCCTGCCACCGCTGCGCCAGTGACTGGATCATCGCGAGGCCCGCGGTCCGCATCTCGCCGGCTTCCCATCCCAGGATGTCGGCTCGCGCGGCCTCGAGCCGGCGGTGGAACTTGTCGAGCCGTACGTAGTCGTGTCCGACCGGCCAGCGCTGCTGGTCGAGATCGATCCCGAACACGAACACCGTGTCGATGAGCTGTGCGTCGCGGAAGTCGTTGCCTCGGAAGTCGTTCTTCGGTCGAACCGGGTCGATGCGAGTCGAGCCTGGGCCGGCCGGCCGGCCGGTGAACGTCACGCTGACGACCTTCCCGGCGAAGCGGCACTCGACGAACTCGGCACGCGCCGGAGTCCAACCGTCGAGCCGGGCATCGTCGAACGAACACTTCTCGAAGCGCGTGCCCTCCGGGGTGACTTGACGAAGGTCCGCGCCGTCGAACTTGCAGGACGTAAACGTGCTCCGGGGCCGGGTCACGAAGAACGGCGCGAACTTCTCGTCAAGCCGGAGACCGCGGAAGTCGCACGCCACGAAGTTGGCGACGGCAAGCTGGAACTTGTCGAAGCGCGCCTTCCGAAAGTCGACGTTCGCGAGCCCTGCGCGCCCCACCGAGACGACGCCGGGTTGAACGTCGTCCGGCTGCGGGTCCCCGCCCACAGAGTGGCCCCTACCCCTGGGTGCGCTGTCCTGCTGGGACACTGCGCCCCGGGGTCAGCTGTCCTTCATGCGACAGCTTCGGCGCCTTCTGCGAGTACGGCTCCTTGCCGTTCTCGATGAGGATCTTGTCGATCTCCGCGAGGAGCCCGTCCATCAGCTTGTCCTCTGGGAACGTACCGACGATCTTGCCTTTCCGGAAGATCGCGCCCTTTCCCACACCGCCGGCGATCCCGACGTCGGCGTCCTTCGCCTCGCCTGGACCGTTCACCTCGCAGCCCATCACCGCGACCTTCATCGGCACCGGCAATGCCCGCAGACGCTCCTCCGCGACCTTAGCGAGCGGGATGAGGTCGATGTCCGCGCGACCGCATGACGGGCACGCGACGAGCGTGAGCCCCTGATCGCGGAGGCCGAGCGACTTCAAAAGATCGAACCCCGCCTTGACCTCGACGACCGGGTCCTCGCTGAGCGACACGCGGATCGTGTCCCCGATCCCTTCGTAGAGGAGGACGCTCATCCCCGCAGCCGAGCGGATCGAGCCCGAGAGAGCGGTCCCTGCCTCGGTCACGCCAAGATGCAGCGGGTACGGGACCGCCTTCGCGAGCCGCCGGTACGCCGCGATCATCACCGGAACCTCGAAGGCCTTGACAGACACGACGATGTCGTCGAAGTCGAGATCTTCGAGAATGCGAATCTCGGAGAGCGCGAGGTCGACCATGCGCTGCGACTCGTCGCGGCCGTCCCCAGGCTGTCTATCGCCGATCGAGCCGTGGTTCACGCCGATGCGGATCGGCGTCCCCTGCTCTTTCGCGCGCTTGACGACCTCGCGGACCCCGTCCTTGTTGTGAATGTTGCCGGGGTTGAGCCGCAGCTTGTGCACGTTCGCGTCGAGCGCCATGAGCGCCAGCCTGTAGTCGAAGTGGATGTCCGCGACGATGGGCAGGATCGACCGGCGGACGATCTCCTTGAGGGCCTCCCCACCGCGCTTGTCCGGTACGGCCACACGCGCGATCTCGCAGCCGGCCTGCTGAAGTAGCTCGATCTGGCGGATCGTCGCGTCGACGTCGTGGGTGAGCGTCGTACACATCGACTGGACCGCGACGGGAGCGCCGTCGCCGATCGCGGTGCCGCCCACCCAGACGCGCTTGGACTTGCGCCGAGGTCGCGGTGCCGCGCGGTCCTCCGGAAGGTTGAGGTCGACGTTCATGGTGCTCACATTGAAAGTGTAAGAGTGCCCTTGTGGAGCGATTCGGCCCCGGCGATAGCGTGGTGTGGCGCTCCGTCGACCGCGAAAACCGCATCGTCCAGACGGTGTGGCCCTGGACGGTCGTGAGGGACAACGAGAACGGCACCGTCCTGTACATCCCGGCGGGCACCGTAGGCAAGCGCCGCACCGGCGAACGCGGCGGGCCCGGGGATCGCTTCATCGTGCGGTGGGACGGCGGCCACGCCGACATCACCTGGGAACGGACCAACGTGATCCGCGTCTACGGCGAAGGCGACGCGCACTCGGTGTGGTTCGCCTTCGACGCGACGACGTGGGTTCCGGTCTGGCGCTACATCAACATCGAGGATCCGTGGCTGCGCACGCCGATCGGCTTCGACTCCCGCGACCTTTACTTGGATCTCTACGCGGATCCGGACGGCGAAGAGTGGCACTGGAAAGACGAGGACGAGCTCGACTGGGTTGTCGAGCAAGGCCGAATCGGCGCGACGCGCGTCGCGGCTATCCGCGCCGAGGGCGAGCGCGCCGTCGCGCGCGTCAGGGGAGACCCGGGGTTCGGCCTCGAGTGGCGGGGCTGGCGACCGGAGCGCCGATGGTCGGTGCCCACGCTTCCAGCGCGCTGGCGCGACTTCGAGCCTTAGGGAAAGATGAGGCCGCCGCGGTGGTGTTCCGATCGCCTGCCGAGCTCGCGCTCGTAGGCGGGGCGATGGAGAGAGGCCAAACTGACACGACGGGGAACTGGCGCAACCGCGAGCGGGCGAGTTAAGACAGAACCTTCACCCGCACATGCCGCAGGTTCGCGAAATCGCTGTCCCATGTGTAGAGAGTTAGATCCTTTGCGGCCGCTGTCGCAGCGATCAGTGCATCCATAACCCTCGGCTTGCGACCGTCTTCGCGTGCGGCGGCCACGATTGATGCGTAGGCACTCGCGACCTCGTCGTCGACAGGGATCGGCGAGAACGTGCGCTCAGCCTCGACTAGCCGTGCGAGTCTGCTCGATCGTGTGGCGAGATCACGAGCGAGCAGCACCCCGAGGCGAAGCTCCGCGAGGCTGACGATGGAGATCGCGAGCTCGTCGGGGAGTCTCTTGGTAAGCGGCCCGATCAAGACGGACGTATCGAGGAGTCCGTTCACGGCGCCTGGTCGGCGGCGGCGTCGACGTGACGACTGAAGCTTGGGTCGGGCGGCGACACCCTCAGAAGCCGCTCGACCTCGGCACGGCTTACGAACGTTCGCTTCACGCCCGCGCGAAAGCGTTCAGTTGCATCGCTCCCGTTGTATCGCTGCCCCCATCGACGGGCCTCGTCCGGGGTCCGATCGGTTCGCTTTCCATCGGTGCCGATCAGACCAGCCTTGTGTGCCGCGACGTGCTGCTCCAGTTTGACAAGATGTCTCCAGCAATAGGGACACTTCTTGTAGCCTCGGCGTTCGAGCCCCTCATGACTCCATGCTGTTGCCCTACGGGCCATCGGACCCCACCTCCGAACAAGTCGCTCGGTGAGGAATCTATTCTCTAATTAGAGAAGCGTCAAGAACTTAGTTATCGCTCTTGAGCGTGTACCGAGTCAACAAAACACCCAGGACGACCGTGCCGAACGACGGCAACGGTCCTAGGCGCTGGCTCCGGTATACGACCGGAGGCCGATGTGCCAGAACCACGACGCGAGCCCGAACGCAACGAGCGTGCCGACCACGAGCGCCGCGAGGCCGAAAAAGTCCAGGCGTCCGGAGATGACCTGCGCGGGCACGGTCACCGCGACGCCGATCGGCACGGCGCTCGAGAGCGTCAGGCGGAGCCACCCCGGGTAGACATCGACCGGGAAGCGCCCCGCATCGAGGAACGCCCAGTACAGCGCCATGAGGTTGTCGACGCGAACGAACCAGAAGGCGAGCGTCGAAAGCGCGAGCAGCAGCGCGTAGATGAGCGTGAAGCCGCACGTGAGGGCCACGACGAAACCGACTGCCTCGGAAACTCCCACGCTCGGGAGACGACCCAGGCCGACGGCGATCACGACGGCGCCAAGCCCCATCTGCGCGAGGTTCGTGGCGCGGAACTGCCGCAGCGTCACGAGGAACTGCGCCGAGACCGGCTTGAGCAACGCGAAGTCGAGGGTGCCGAGCCGGACGTGCTCCATGAACTTCTCGAAGCTCGGCGCGATGACGAGCTCGGCGAAGCCCTGCACGAGATAGAAGCATCCGAGGAGCACGAGCATCGCGCCGAGGTCCCAACCATTCAGGACATCCGTGTAGCTGAAGAGAACGAGGACCGCGCCGACGCTCGTCACCATGATCACCGCGGTCTGGACGATGTCGAGGACAAGATTCGTCCGGTACTCGAGCTCGTACTGGACCTCCGCGGTGAAGAAGAGCCGCAGGAGACGCAGGTAGCGCGTCATCAGGCTCCGACCGCCGTGTACTGGCGGACTCCGGCGCGCCACACGCGCTGCAGCGCGACGTAGAAGACCACGATCCAGATCGTCTGACCGCCCATGAGAAGCAGGGCGGTCGGAACATCGACTCCGCCGCGCAGGATCTCGGCGGGTACGCCCAGCATGTAGCCGAAGGGCAACACGAGCGAGAGAGTCTGCAGCGCGCCGGGTAGAAGCGCGATCGGCGCGATCATCCCGGCGAAGATGAAGACGCCGCGGTCCCACAGCGTCGAAACAGCGTGCACACGTGTGGTCCAGAACGCGGTCGTCGCCAGGACCCAGCCGGAAATGAAGCTCAGCGCCGCGCCCAGGAGGACGCTCGGCACGAAAAGGATGAGATGCACGGGTGTCGTCCGGAAGCGCGCCTCGAACGTCACGACGACTATCGCAAGACAGATGAGGAGAGGAATGAACGTCGTCGCCTTCCATACGAGGTTCTCGACGACGGCGTAGTGGAGTGGATGGAGCGGGCGGAGAAGCTTCGGCGAGAGGCGGCCTTGACGGACCTCGTACTCGAAGTCGTACGCGTTCCAGCTGAATACGAGGTGTAGGACAAGCGTCAGCGAGATGTAGTACGCAGCGAAGTCGTGGACGTCGTACGCGCCAACTCGTCCGCCCTGCGCGTTGGCGACCGCGACCCACGCCGCCAGGAAGATGACCGGGCGGATGACCGCGAGGAGCATCCAGAGAACCGATTGGACACGGTACTGGGACGCCGCCTGGATCTGCGCCACGAACAGGGCGCGGTACGTCCGGATCATGCGCTCACCGTCGTCTGTTCCGAGGTGAAGACGCGATCGATGACCTCTTCGATCGCCGGATCCTCGACCGAAATGTCCGCGAGCCTGTCCCCGAGGTCGTCGACGAGGCGCGCGGTGCGCTCCGGTGCCACGTTTCGGTCGACATTGAGCGTCACGCGGCCTTCATCCGTCGCGACGACCCTGCCGTAGCCGGCGAGGTCGGTCGCCGCTGCGGCCCCGTTGTGCAGCGTCACGACAATCACCTTGTAGGGCGCCATGCGCTCGGCGAGATCCGCGAGCGGGCCGTCGTACAGGAGCCGTCCGCGGTGGATGACGATGACGCGCTTGCACAGCGCGACCACGTCGTCCATGTAATGGCTCGTCAGCAGGATCGTCGCGCCGGTCCGTCGGTTGTACTCCGCGACGAAGCGGCGGATGCGCACCTGCATCGAGACGTCCAGCCCGATAGTGGGCTCGTCGAGGAACGCCACGCTCGGCGAGTGAATGAGCCCTGCCGCGAACTCGACCTTCATCCGTTCGCCCAGGGAGAGGTTCCGCACGGGCTTGTGCACGAGCTCCTGCAGCTCGAGAAGCTCCGTGAGCTCCGCGAGAGTGCGGCGAAACCGGTCCTCAGGGACGCGGTAGATCTCCTGAAGCACGCGGAAGCTATCCGCCGCGGGAATGTCCCAGACCAGCTGGGTCCGGTTCCCCATGAGGAGCGTCATGCTGTTCAGATAGGCGTTTTCACGCCGCCAGGGGACGTAGCCAAGTACGCTCGTCGCGCCGTCTGTGGGATGGAGCAGCCCCGACAGCATCTTGAGGGTCGTGGTCTTCCCCGCTCCGTTCGGTCCGAGGAAGCCGACGACCTCCCCGGAGTCGATCCGGAACGTGATACCGGCAACGGCGTGCACGTCTTTGCGGCGCCGCTTGACGAAGGAGCGGAGCGTCGCGGCCAGACCCTCCTCACGCTCCGTGACGCTGAAGGTCTTGCGCAATTCGCGGACGTCGACGACCACCTCGGTCATTCGGGCATGATGACCGCGTTCTCTTTAGCGTGCGAGTGCATCATTTGTTGCGAACAGAAGGAGGCCGACCATGACTCAGCAGCGCGCTATCCCGATGCTTGCGTACGAAGACGCGGGCCGCGCCGCGGAGTGGCTCACCAAGGTTTTCGGCTTCCGTGAGACGGAGCGCTTTCACGATGGCGTGGGGACGGTCACCGATGTCGTCCTCGACCTAGACGGCGCGGAGGTTCTCGTCGGTCATCCGAGCGACGCGTATCAGGGCCCGCGCCGGCATGCCCAGGCCTGCGCCCTCGCGCGTCAGTGGCTCGAGACGCCGTACATCGTCGATGGCGTCGTCGTGTACATCGACGACGTCGACACGCATTTCGGACGCGCCAAGCGCGGCGGGGCGAAGATCCTGACCGAGCCGGAGACGAACGAGCGGCAGCGCCACTATCGCGTCGAGGACCTCGAGGGCCATCGCTGGATGTTCGCGCAGCGGCTCGGGAGCTAGCTTGAGCTCGCGCCTGATCGAGGTCGAGCTACGCGTCGCCGACCTCGAGCGCGCGCTGCGTTTCTATCGCGACCTGATCGGACTCCCCTTCGGCGATATCGAGACACACGAGGGCGACGACACCCAGCACGCGCACGCGACCTGGGGAGACTGGGATGCGCGTGGAGAGTTCCTTATGGTCAACCTCTACCCAGCGGGCGACGGCCCGCCAACCAAGGCAAGCATCGGTTTCGTCGTCGACGACCTCGACGCGGTGCACGCCCGGCTGGTATCGGCTGACGCGATCGTGACGCGTGCACCGGAGCGGCGCCCTTGGGGCGCCTCCGCGACGTATCGGGATCCGGATGGAAACACCGTCTCACTGACCGAAGGACCGCGCGAGAAGAGCTAGCCTCCCGCGGCGCGGCGGATGTCGGCGACGGTGACGACGATGAGTAGACCGAGCAGCAGGACGAACCCGACCGCGTGGATCGCGGCCTCGACCTGCGGCGAGAGCCTGCGGCGGAGCGCCGCGGAGAGCAGCACGAAGAAGAGCCGTCCGCCGTCGAGTCCTGGGAACGGGATGATATTGAGGACGCCGAGGTTCACCGAGATCACGCCGACCAGCTTCAGGAATGCCGCGAGCCCCGCCTGGCTCACGAGCGCGGTCACCCTCAAGATTTCGATCGGACCGCCGACCGGCGGCGGGCCCGGCTGACCCGCCGGCCGCGAAAGGAGCTGGCCAGGCAGCTCCGCGATTTGCACGACGACGTCGCCGGTGAGCCGCAGGGCCTGACCGAACGCTTGCTGGGGCGATAGCGCCGTCGGCGGGCTCGTGACTTCCGACAGCCTGACGCCGAGTGGGCCCTCGTTCTCGGGTGGCTTCTCGCGCGGCACGACCTTGATCGGACCCACCGCGCGTCCCTCGCGTTCGAGAACGATCGCGACCTCCTTGCCGGCGTTGCCGTACACGTACGTCTGCAGCTCGCTGGTGCGGGTGATGGCCTTGCCGTCGATGGTGCGCACGAGATCGCCCGGCTTGATTCCGGCGGCTTCGGCCGGCGAGCCGACCGCGACCTCTTCGACTCTCACGATGCCCGTCGGCGCTTCCGTGCCGATCATGAAAGCCGCGGTGAGAACGACGATCGCGAGCACGAAGTTCATCGCGACTCCGGCGGCCAGGACGATGGCCTGGGCCCACCACGGTTTCGAGGTGAAGGAACCAGGCTCGCCGGCCCCGCGCTGCTCGATGGAGAAGTCGTCCTGACCGAGGATCCGGACGAAGCCTCCGAACGGGATCGCGTTGACGCTGTAATCGATCCCTCCGCGGCGGATCGCGACGATGCGTGGCGGAAAGCCGAAAGCGAACTCCAGCACCCGCATGCCGAGCAGGCGCGCCGTGAAGTAATGGCCGAACTCGTGGACCGCGATGATCGCGGTGAACATCACCAGGAAGAGCGGGATCGCGAGCGGGTTCTGCGCGAAGAACTCGATGAGCGCGCCCATCAGGCGACAGCCGCTGGCGCGTTGAGCGACGCGCGGACCGAAGCGTCGATCGCGATGACCTCGTCCAGCTCGGGTGCCGGCGATCGCTTCGCTCGGGCCCCCAGGTCCGCGCCGCGGCGGAGAAGCGGCGCGATGTCGGTGAACGGGATGTCTCCGTGGAGGAACCGCTCGACCGCAAGCTCGTCGGCGGCCGACAGGCCGATCATCGCCCCGAGGTCGCCTGACCGCGCGGTCTCGAGGACCACCGCGAAGCACGGGTAGCGCCGGACGTCGATCTGGCCGAAGTGAAGCGTGCGGTCGGCACTCCAGTCGAACCGCGGCGCGGGCGAGGGCGCGCGATCCCACAGGAGCGCGTACTGGATGGGCAGGCGCATGTCCGGCTCGGCGAGCTGCGCCTTCACGCTGCCATCGACGTACTCGACCAGCGCGTGCACGACGCTCTCCGGGTGGTAGACGACGTCGATCCGCTCGTACTCGAAGCCATACAACCAACGGGTCTCGACGACCTCGTAGCCCTTGTTGACGAGCGTGGCCGAGTCGATCGTGACCTTCGGGCCCATCTTCCACGTGGGATGACGAAGCGCGTGCTGCGGCGTCACGCCTGGAAGCGCTTCCAGCGGAACGTCGCGGAACGCACCGCCGGACGCGGTGAGCGCTACGCGCCGAACCTTGGAGAGATCCTCGCCGAGCAGGCACTGCCAGAGTCCGTTGTGCTCGCTGTCGACGGGCCGCAGGCGCTCCCCCGCCCCGCCCGCGAGGCGACGGATGAGGTGGCCTGCGGCGACAAGGACCTCTTTGTTCGCGAGCGCGACGCACTTGCCGTCCTCGAGGGCGGCGACGGTCGCGCGCAGCGCAGCCACGCCGGGCGTCGCAACGAGGACCAGGTCCGCCTCCGGGTCCGTGGCGAGCGCGACGAGGGCGTTCGGACCGAGTGCGGTACGAGCGGTCGGGAACTCCAGCGCGAGCTCACGCAGCTCATCCGCGTGGCGGTTCGCGCCAAGCGCGACGACGCGCAAGCGGTCCGGCTGCGCGCGCACGACATCAAGCGCCTGCCGCCCGATCGAACCGGTGGCGCCGAGGATCGCGACACGGATCGGGGCGGTCACGATTCCATCATCCCAGACGTCGCGGCTGATGCCGGGGTCTGCTCAGAATCGCTCGAAGTTCCCGCCTTCGGCTCCCAGACCAGAGAGGAGCCATGACGCGAACACAAGGAACACGAAGATCGCGGCGGCCACCAGGCTGTCGAGCCGGTCGAGGAGGCCCCCGTGTCCCGGCAGCATCGCGCCCGAATCCTTGACGCCGGTGCGGCGCTTCACGTACGACTCAAGTAGGTCGCCGGCGAGAGCGACGGGGCCCAACCCGATCGCCACGATCACGACCGGAGCGCGAGGCAGACCGAACGCGACGCCGACCGCCAGTCCGGCGAGCGCGCTGGCGGCGAAGCCGGCCACCGTGCCTTCAAGCGTCTTTCCAGGGCTGATCGATGGCGCAATCCGGCGGCGGCCCACGACGGATCCCACGAGATAGGCGGCGACGTCAGCGGCCCATGTCGGAGCGATCGCAAGAAGGAGCCAAACGGGGAGCCAGTCACCGATGCCAGGGCGCGCGCCGAGCGCGCCGGCCGCCTTCAGGAGCCCGAGGCAAACCAGGCCGAGGAAGAAGACAGCCCCGAAGACGAGGGCGGGTCGGCCTGCGCGTATCGCGAGGAGCTCCGAGAGGCCAAGCCGACCCGCTCCAGCGAGCAGGATCCAGAGGACGATCGGCGGCGCAGCAACTGCTAGAAGGACGATTGCGGCGTAGACGATCGCAGTGACGGTACGGCGAGGAAGATCGCGCACTAACGGCCGAAGCGGCGTTCGCGCTTCGCGTACGACTCGAGTGCGGCGTCAAGGTCGGTGACCGAGAAGTCCGGCCACAAGACTTCGGTAGCCCACATCTCGGCGTAGGCGACCTGCCACAGAAGGAAGTTCGACACGCGAAGCTCTCCGCCAGTGCGTACGAGGAGATCGGGGTCGGGCTGCCCTGGCGCATAGAGGCGCTTCGCGATCGCGGCCTCGTCGACGGCGTCGGGCCGCACGCCGTCACCGACGAGGCGTTTCACCGCATCCACGATCTCCGCGCGCCCGCCGTAGTTGAACGCGAGCGTCATGACCCCGCGGGTCCCCGATGATGTCTCGTTCACGGCGCCAGCGATCGCCTTCTGCAGGCGTTCGCTCAGCTCGTGCAGTCGCCCGATGACCACGAGACGCACGCCGTCCTCGACGAGCGTCTTGGTCTCGCGGCGGATCGTCTCCTCGAGCAGGGCCATGAGCGCGCCGACCTCTTCCTCATCGCGCGACCAGTTCTCCGTCGAGAAGCTGTACAGGGTCAGGTACTCGACACCGCGCTCGCGCGCCGCGCGCAGCGTGCGGCGGATGGTCTCGACGCCAGCGCGATGACCGGCGATCGCTGGGAGATGCCGCTGCCTCGCCCAACGCCGATTGCCGTCCATCACGATCGCTAGGTGCCTTGGGACACTGCGGGGGTCCGAGGGGGCGGAGCCCCCTTGACCGCTCAAACGGAGAGAATCTCCTTCTCCTTCGCCGACCCGATCTCGTCGGCGGTGAGGATGTACCGGTCGGTGAGCTTCTGGAGCTGCGCCTCGACGCGCTTCACCTCGTCGGTCGTGACGCCGGAGCTCTTCTCCTTGGACTTGAGCTCATCGTGCGCGTGCCGGCGCAGCGTGCGGATCTCGACGCGGCCCTCCTCGACCTTCTTGTGCAGTACTTTCACGAGCTCCTTCCGACGCTCTTCGTTCAACGCCGGAATATTCAGCCGGATGACGGCGCCATCGTTCGAGGGCGTGAGCCCCAGATCCGACGCGATGATCGCCTTCTCGATCGCCTTGATGAGGTTGCGGTCCCAGGGCTGGATGACGATCTGCCGCGGCTCGGGCGCGCTGATCGCGGCGAGGGAGACGAGCGGTGTCGCCGCGCCGTAGGCGTCGACCTCGAGTTCCTCCACAAGACTCGGGGCCGCGCGACCGGTGCGCACGCTCGCCAGCTCGTGCTTGAGCGCGTCGATCGCCTTCCGCATCCTCGTCTCCACCTGAGGGAGGACTTGCTCAAGCGCCATTATTTTGCGTGAACCAGCGTGCCGATATGCTCGCCCCTGGCGGCTCGCACCATCGCGTCGGGCTGCGAGATGTCGAACACGATGATCGGGATCCCGCGCTCCTCGGCGAGCGCCGCAGCCGTCGCATCCATGACCCCGAGGCGTTTCTCGAGGAGGTCCCGGTAGGTGATGTCGTCGTACTTCTTGGCGCCGCTGACGACCTTCGGATCCGCGTCGTAAACGCCGTCGACGGCGTTCTTGCCCATCAGGATCGCGTCCGCGTTGATCTCCGCCGCGCGTAGCGCCGCCGCGGTGTCGCTCGTGAAGAAGGGGTTGCCGGTGCCTGCCGCGAAGATCACAACGGAGCCCTTCTCCAGCTGATGGATCGCGCGCCTGCGGATGTATGGCTCGGCGACCTCGGCGATCGTGATGGCGGACTGAACGCGGACCGGCACGCCGACCGACTCGAGCTGCGACTGCAGCGCGAGCGCGTTGATGACCATCGCCAGCATTCCCATGTAGTGGCCCGTGGCCTCTTCGATTCCGTGCTCGGCGATCGTGGCGCCGCGGATGATGTTGCCGCCGCCGATGACCACGGCCACCTGAACGCCGAGCTCGCGCACCTTGCGGATCTCCTCCGCGAGGTAGCGCGTGTACTCGGGGGAGATGCCGAACTTCCGGTCTCCGAGGAGCGCCTCACCAGAGAGCTTCAGGACCACCCGGCCGTATTTGGCCTTCGTCTGGACGGCCATCGGCGGCAGTCTAGGTGGGTTCGCCGTTGGACTGGCCCAGCTCGAAGCGCTCGAACCGCCGCACGCGGACGTTTTCGCCGGTCGTGGCGGCGATGCCGGTCACGAGCTCGCCGATCGTCTTCGAGGCGTCGCGGATGTACGCCTGCCCCAGGAGCGCGTCCACATCCTCGGGGTCCATCGCCGCGACCTGCATCGCGATCTCTTTCGCGAGCTCGCGGAAGTCCGCGTTGCGGGCCACGAAGTCGGTCTCGCTCGATAGCTCGACCATCGCACCGATGCGGCCGCCCGCGTGCACGTACGCTTCGACGACACCTTCCTTCGCCTCGCGGTCGGACTTCTCCTTCGCCTTGGCGAGCCCGCGCTCTTTGATGAGCGCCTTGGCCTTCTCGAAGTCGCCCTTCGCCTCGTCGAGTGCTCTCTTGCAGTCCATCACGCCTGCGCCCGTCTCTTCGCGCAGGCGCTTGACGTTGTCCTTCGCGTTCGCCATCACTCGTCCTCTTTCTTGTCCACGGGGGTGGCCGCCGCGTCCTCGGCCGGCTCCTCGTAGCGCTGCCCGCCGAGGGGGTAGTCCTCATCCTCTTCAGGCTCGTACACACGCGGGGTGCGCTTCGCCCGCGGGACGCCGATGCCACCCTCGTACTGCTCGGCCGTCGTCGACGGCGCGTAGCCCATATCCTCGGGCGTCGCTTCCTTGCGCGCCGCATCGAACTGCTGGCGGCCCTCCAGGATCGCGTCGGCCATCTTCTGACAGATGAGCTTCACGGCGCGGATCGCGTCGTCATTCGCCGGGATGATCACGTCGATGAGGTCGGGGTCGCAGTTCGTGTCGACCATCGCGATGATCGGGATCTCGAGCCGTCGCGCTTCCTCGACCGCGATGTGCTCGCGGTGCGGATCGACGACGAAGATCGCCGTCGGAGGGCGGCGAAGCTCACGGACTCCGGAGAAGTAGCGGTCGAGATGCTGGAGCTCGTCGTCCAAGCGCTGCGCATCCTTCTTGGGCATCGTCGCGAAGTCGCCGCGCTCCTTGCGCTCGGCCAGGTCGTTGAGCCGCTGGATGCGCTTCTGGATCGTGACGAAGTTCGTGAGGAAGCCGCCGAGCCAACGCTGGTTCACGAAATGCATCCCCGCCCGCTTTGCTTCCTCGGAGATCGACTCCTGCGCTTGCTTCTTCGTTCCGACGAAGAGGATCTGTCCGCCGTCCGCGGCCAGATCGCGCATGAAGGTGTAGGCCTCCTCGACGCGCGAAAGCGTCTGCTGAAGGTCGATGATGTGGATGCCGTTCCGCTCCATGAAGATGAAGCGCTTCATCTTCGGGTTCCAGCGGCGCGCCTGGTGACCGAAGTGGACTCCGGATTCCAGGAGCTGCTTCATCGTGACGACTGCCATGGGGTGTCTCCCTTGTTCCTCCGCCTGCTACCCGATGTGCGGAGGGCGACAGCAGGCGTGCGAAGTACCGAGCTTTGTGCTCGATCTCCATCAAGTGTAGGGGCTGCGGGTCCTTCACGGACCCGCTTTCTTAAGTGCGTTTCACGCGTCGGCACGAGCTGTGCGGTGTAGTGGCACGAATGGCCAAATACGACGAAGCCCGGGTCCCGCGCGGCACCTCGCGCCGCTGGGAAGTACTCATGTCCGAAGACGAGAGTGGCTCGCGGCCTGGCGTCGAACGCCGCACGGCGAAGGACGTCCGCTCCGAGCACCGCGTGCTGCTCTCCTTCTCCGACGCCGACCTCGCCGGCATGCCGCTGGTGCCCGAAGGTGCCCGGCTCGTCCGCGGCGGCTGGTACATGGATCTACACAACCCGGCGAAGGCGGACTTCCTCGCCTCGGGCGACGAGACCGTCGAGCCTGGCCAGCACGTGATCGCTCGAAAGGCGGTCCCGGCAGACCTCTGGGAGGAGCTCCGCCGAGCGTGCGAGGGTGTGCTTGGCCGGCGGACCCTGCGACCAGCGGTTTAGGGCACCTGCTCCGGAAAAACAGATCGGCCCGGCTTTCGCCGGGCCGATCGCCATTCCAGCAGAGGGCGTCTTAAGTGAGGTTGTTGCCGATGTTGCTGAAGATGTTCTGGAGCTGACCGCGCAGGAAAATCATGGCGACGATGACAGCGATGGCGATGACAGCAATGATGAGGGCGTATTCCACCAATCCCTGGCCTTCGTCGTCACGGAAGAATGCGAGCACTTTTCAAGTCCCTCCTTTCTTCCATGCTCGGCCGGCGGACTACCAGCCGATCTGGTGTCAAGAATAAGTGAGCCTCTCAGGCCCACCAGTCCCCATCCGGTACTCCCCCGTTTTGCTGATACCTAGCGGAAATCGGGGTGCCCGCGACGGCGGACCCGGTCGCGCAGCGCCTCCAGCGGGCTCCGCGGTCGCGCTGGTTTTGACGGCATCCGTGCCAAGTGTCGCGGCGACAGCGTCCTTCAGCTGCTCCAGCGAGCACCCGAAGATCTCCCGTCGCTTCGGCGCCCAGGGGCCCCTACCCCTGCGTCTCGAACTCCGCCCGGAGCCGGAGGAACCCGAAGCGGTTGTGGCGGGAGACATCGAGCCCGGAGACCAGCTCGTCGAGCAGCACGTAGAGCTCGCGGCGCGCCCCGCGCGATAGGCCGTCGAGCCAACGGTCGAGCGCTCTGGTCGAGCGGTCATCCACGATCGCACCACGCTGATACGCGCGCGGCTATGGCGTCGAGTGGCAAGTGTTCGGTCCGCGCGTCAGGCAGGGAGCCGAGCAGCACCTCTCCGTAGTCCTTGGTCACGACGCGGCGATCGAGAAGCACGACGGCGCCGTAGTCGGTCTTCGTGCGGATGAGTCGCCCAAAACCCTGGCGAAGCCGGAGTGCGGCCTGCGGTAGCTGGAAGTCGACGAACGGGTCGTCGTAGCGCTCCGCCCGTCCCTGAACGAGCGGATCGTCGGGCACGCTGAAGGGGAGGCGGGCGATCACGACGCAGCGGAGCACGTCGCCGGGCAGGTCGACGCCTTCCCAGAAGGATTGCGTACCCAGGAGGACCGCTCGGCCTTGCGTAAAACGCTCCAGGAGCGTGCGCCGCGAGCCGTCGATGCCCTGCGTCAGCACGGCGATGCCTTCGGACTCGAGCGCGCCGAGGCGGGCGGCCGCCTCGCGCAGGGTCGCATGAGACGTGAAGAGCACGAGCGTCCGCCCGTCCAGCGCCCGGGTGACATCTTCGACCACGCGCGCTACGTCGTCGATGAACCGATCCTCGCCGGGGAGCACGATGTCGACGGGCAAGACGAGAAGCGCCTGACGCTGGTGATCGAACGGCGAGCCGACTGCGAGGGGCTCGGCGACGTCGACTATGCCGAACCGATCGAGGGCGAAGTCGAACGAACCCGCGACCGCCAGCGTCGCCGAGGTGAAGACGACCGCGCGATGCGTGTTCACCAACGTTTGGCGGATCACACCGCCAAGGTGGGTCTGCGCGACGTGCAGCGCGAGCGCGCCATCGTTGTCCCGGTCCAGCCACACGATGTCGCTCGAGCGTGGATCGTGCAGTCCGCGAGTGATGGCAACACGTGCGCCGGCGAGCTCGCCCATCGCAGCCTCGAGCTCGGCGAGGTCGTCTTCATCGCCGCCGAGATTCCGGATGCGTTCCGCGGCGAAGGCGATGCCGGCGATCGCATCGGCGAGCCGCTCGCCGGCGAGCTCGACCGGGAGCCAGCGGTCGTCGCTCGCGCGCAGACCCGCGGTAATCCGCATGCGCTCTTCCGGCGGTCCGGCGATGGGCACGAGGAGCGCCCCGAGCGCATCGAACACTTCGGTCGCGCGTTCGAGTGCGCGCTCGATCTCGGCGCGGATGCGCTCGGCGGGTTCCGCGCGGGCCGGATCGCGGAGGGCCGAGGTTACCGCGGGTGAGTGCGCGACACGCTGCAGATCGCGACGCAAGCGTGGCTCGTAGAGCTCGATCCCGAAGGCATCGGTCGCCACATCTTCGAGTCTGTGCGCCTCATCGATGACGACATGCTCGGCCTGCGGGAGCAGCGCTCCGCGCATCCGAGCATCCTGCAAGAGGAGCGCGTGGTTCACGACGACGATCCCGGCGTCGGCCGCAGCCTCGCGCGCGAGCTGCAGATAGCAGTTCATGACGGGCGTTCGCTTGCAGCGCCGCTGGTCGCACGACTCGTCGTTGGCCGAGATCCGTGACCAGAGCTCGCCCTCCCCTCGCATGAGGTTCAGCTCGGCGCGGTCGCCGCTTTCGGTCGCGGTGCGCCACACGAGGGTCTTACACACAAGGCGCGCCTCTTCGCGGCTCGTCACCGAGCCGCGGAGAATTTGCCAGCGCCGCGGACACAAATAGTTCGAGCGCCCTTTCAGAACGGCGACGGCGACATCGGTGCCGAGCGCCGCCTGCAGCGCCGGCAGATCCTTCCGCACGAGCTGGTCCTGCAGCGGAAGCGTGTGCGTCGACACGACGACCCGCTCGCCCGACTCGGCTGCCGCGATCGCGGGCACGAGATACGCGATCGACTTCCCCACGCCGGTTCCTGCTTCGGCCACGAGCGCGCCGCCGTCGGCGAAGGTGCGCTCGATGGCCGTCGCGAGCTCGCGCTGCTCGCGACGATCTTCGTATCCGATAAGCGAGCGTGCGAGCGGACCGTCCTTCGCGAACACGCTTTCGACGGAGAGGGCCGACAAGTGGGTCGCAGCGCGGGGGTCTTCCTCGCTCGGCCCCTCGTGGGATCGCGATGACACGCCGTCCAAGGGCCGCTCGCTCAGAAGACCCCCACGCTGCGCCTCGTCGTCGGACCACGCCTCACGAGTCGCCGTGCCCACTGCGTCCCGGAAGAATTCGGCGGTGGCGGAGCCGAGTAGCTCGCTCAAGGCGGCGATCTCGCTTAGAACCAACGGCGGAAGCTCGCGGGCGATGTGGGCGAGATGGCCGAGGACGAGCGCCGACGTGATCGCGTCGTCGAGCGCGCGGTGCGCGGCATCGGGAACGATCGCCGCGTCAGCCGCCAGTCGCTGCAGGGCGTAGCTCGCTGCGGAAGGCAGCAGAACCGAGGCAAGCTCGGCCGTGTCAAGGCTCGCGGAACCCGCGGGCATTCCCGCCCGCTCCAAGAAGGAGACGTCGAAGCCGACGTTGTGGCCGACGAAGCACGGCGGTCCGTCGCGGAACGCGAAGGCCACGAAGAGGGCGACCGCTTCCTGGGATGGCGGCGCGCCCCGCAGGTCGTCGTCGCGGATGCCGGTGAGCCGCACGATCGGTGGCGTGAGTGGACGGCCAGGGTCCGCGAAGGTAAGGAATCGCTCACCGAGCGTGACGGAGCCGTCGGGCGACACGGTCAAGCGGATCGCGCCGATCTCGATGATCTCTTCGGTCTCCGCCTCGTAACCCGTGGTCTCGAGGTCGACCGAAATGAGGATCCGGTCCAGGGATCGCCGATCTAGCCGCCCCGTGTGGGCGGTAATTGGTCGTGCCGACGTGGGCGCGCGAGCGACACTCTAGCGCTGGCACCGGCCGTGCGGGCGAGCGGTGGGCAGTGCGCAGACGAGACGTCCACCCGCTCCTCTATTGGATCGGCATTCTCGTCCTCGTCGTCCTGCTGGCGGCCCTGGCCAGCAGCACGTTGGTCCTCCCCGGAGTGTCGGCGCCGAGTCCGACGCCTCTGGCTCAGCCGACCGCGACGGCCCCCGCGACACCCGCTGGCCCACTCCTTTCCGACTCGCGCGGGTTCATCGCCCTGCCCGGGAGCGACAAGTCCGCCGAGGTTCGTCGCGAGACCGACGCCACCCCGATCAGCACGTTGCGCGGTCAGGGCTTCATCGGCGCGGTGTCGGGGACGGGCCGTCGCGTCGCCTACTGGGTCATGGCCGGCCAGGCGACGCTGGAGCTTCGCGTGTTCGACGTCACCGCCCCTGATCAGGAGACGAGTCTCGCGGCCGTCCTCGAGACCGAGCGCGGCGCAGCCGCGGTCTGGTCGTCCGATCGGACCGGGATCCTCGCGGTCGTGGAGTCAAGCGGCCTCGCCGGGACCGCGGAGGCTCCCGGACCATTCTCCGCCCTGCGTGTCGTGGACACGCCGACGCGATCGATCCACGAGATCTCCCGCCTCACCGACGGCAGCCAGTACTGGCCGGCCGGCTGGGATCGTGTCTCGCGCCTGGTCGGCGCGTGCGTGTACGGCTCCGACGGCATGGGCATCGCGTGGGCGGTGGTCGGCGAGGACGCGCTGAGCGCGCGCGTGCCGATGGAGGGCGGCATCCCCGCGACCACGATCCGCGCGAACGGCAATGACGTCCTCGGCATCTTGCGGGAGACGGTGATCCGGGTCTGGACCCTCGCGTCGTACACCGAGCACCGTGAGTTCGGAGCAGTGGCCGGCGAGCGGATCGCGTTCGCTCGCTGGAGGCCGGGCGCCGGCGACATCGTCGTTCTGGTCGCGGATCGTCTCGAGCTCTGGCCAAGGGCCGGCGGCGATCGCCGCGTAATCACGCAGGGTCTGCCCGGGGCAAACGACCTTCTCGTCAGCTCCGATGGAGCGCTCGCGTTCGTCACATTCGACGGCGGACGGAGCGCGTCGGCGGTCGATCTTGCGACCGGTCGCATCGCGCCAGTCCCGATGTCCGGCTCGCAGCTCGTCGCGCCGATCTCGTTCCGCTAGAGGCCTACGGGTATATCCCCCGGGTGAGCGTCGCCTCGGCGACGCGCCCGACGGCCACCATGTAGGCCGCCGTGCGCATGTCGACCTTGTGCTTCTTCGACGACTCGAGGACATCGTTGAAGGACTTCACCATCACCTCTTTGAGGCGCGCATTGATCGTCGCCTCGCGCCAAAAGAGGTTCTGAAGGTCCTGGACCCACTCGAAGTAGCTGACCGTCACCCCGCCGGCGTTGCACAGGATGTCAGGGATGAGGAAGACGCCCTTGTCGAACAGGATCCGATCCGCCTCGGGGCTGGTCGGCCCGTTCGCGGCCTCGGCGACGACCTTCGCCTTGATCCGCGGCGCGTTGTGCTCGCCGATCTGGTTCTCGATCGCGGCCGGGATGAGGATGTCGCAGTCGAGCTCCAGCAGTTGGGCATTCGAGATCCGCTCCGCTCCGGGGAATCCGGTGACCGAGCCGGTCTCTCTCTTGTACGCGTCGACGCGGTTCGGGTCGAGCCCCTTCGGGTTGGCGATCGCCCCGCTCGTGTCCGAGAGGCCGACGATGACCGTGCCGAGCTCGTGGATGAGCTTCGCGGAGAAGCTGCCGGCGTTGCCGAACCCCTGGACCACGACCCGGGCGCCCTCGAGGTCCATGTTGAGATGCTTCGCGGCCTCGATGATCGTGTAGACGGCTCCGCGCGCCGTTGCTTCGTTGCGCCCCTCGCTGCCGCCGATGGAGAGCGGCTTGCCCGTCACGACGGCGAGTGCCGTGTAGCCGTGATGCATCGAGTACGTGTCCATGATCCACGCCATCGTTTGGGCGTTCGTGTTCACGTCCGGCGCCGGGATGTCGCGGTCGGGACCGATGAGGAGCTCGATCTCGGTCGTATAGCGGCGCGTGAGCGTCTCGAGCTGTTGCGCGCTCATACCCTTGGGATCGCAAACGACGCCACCCTTCGCCCCGCCGTACGGGATACCGACCACAGCGCACTTCCACGTCATCCACATGGCGAGCGCTTTCACCTCGTTCAACGACACCGCCGGGTGGTAGCGGATGCCGCCCTTGCCTGGGCCGCGGGTAGTGTTGTGCTGCACGCGATAGCCCGTAAAGACCTGCACGACGCCGTCGGCCATACGGACCGGGAAGTGCACGATCAGCTCTCGCTGCGTGGTGCTGAGGATGCGCCGCATGTTCGGATCGAGATGGAGCTTGTCCGCTGCGATGCTGAACTGCTCGAGCGCGACCTCCCACGGATCGCGCTGGGTGTGGTCGATGACCGCCGAACTAGCCTTCACGAGTACCTCCGACGCGTCATGAAATCGCTGCTTTCAGCTTTTCGATCACGAGCCAATCATCGGTCGTCTTGCCGGGCGTGTACGTGCTGTTCCAATTCTTCAGCACGACACGGCGAAAGCCCTGCGCCTGCAGCGTGTCGCGCCAGGCTCGAAGCCCACGCGTGACAAATGGCGTGAGCCGGACATTGGGACTGGGCGCAAGGACGCCTTCGAGATGACGCCGGCGCTCCAGTAGCGGGATCGCGAGAAGCGACTCGCCGTCGACCTCCAGCAGGTCGAACGCGGCGAAGATCTGGCGGCCGCCGGTTTGTCGCGTGTACGCATTGCCCTGGTCATCCATCTCGAGATCGCCCTCGTCCTTCCAGTTATCGACCAGGACGCCGTCGATGATGGCGGTGTCGCATTGGGTCTCGGCGACGATCGCGTCGTAGAGCTCGCGCGGCCCATCCACTCTGCCCTCGTAGCCCAGGAAGTGCGGATCGGGGTGGCCGACTCGGACGAGGACCCTCGTGCCCGTCCACGCCGGTTCGAGGATGTGGCCCTCCTGCTCCGTTCTTTCACGGACCGATCGGGGTCGTTGGGGCAAGAGATCTGCCCCGAGTACGGTGCTCAGGCTTCGAGTATCCCCGCTCTTGACATGGCGAACATTAGTTCTATTATGCGAACGCCTGTTCGAAACTCGTTTCTAGGGGTGCACCGTGGCAGCCGCATCTGCGCTTCTTCTGTCCTTCCGTCCCGGGGAGTCCCCCTCCCCATCACCACAGCACGTCGAGGCGGCATCCGCGTCCTGGCGGGTGCCGCCTCGGGTGTACTCACCCTTCCGTGCGCGACCACGGGTGCGGCCGATGGCCGTCCCTGCCCGCGCGGAAGAGGCGGCCGCTACGCGTTCTGGCCGAGCGTGGCGCCGTCTCTTCCGCGCAAATCGTTCCGGCTAGGGAGTCACTGCCGCGGCAGCAGACCGCAGCGGCGCTAGTCGCGAGGACTACCTCTTCTCGCCGTCGCCGCGCGCGGCCATGAGGCCCGCGAGCGGTCCGGCGAGACTGGTGAACTCCGTCGGGATGATGAACTTCGTTGCGGGCGATGCGCCGAGCTGGTTGAGCGTGTTGAAGTACTGAAGCGTCATCGTCCGGGCGTCGGCGTTCATCGCCTGCGCGTTGATCGTCGATAGCGCAAGGGCAAAGCCCTCGGCCCGCAGGATCGCGGCTTGCCGCGCGCCCTCAGCCTCGAGGATGGTGGCTTGCTTCGCGCCGTCCGCCACGAGGATCGCGGACGCCTTCTTGCCCTCGGCCTCGGTGACCGCCGCGCGCCGCGTGCGTTCCGCGGTCAGCTGCCGGTTCATGGCCTCCTGGACGTCACGCGGCGGTGTGAGCTCTTTGATCTCGACGTTGGTGACCTTCACTCCCCACCGGTGGGTGATGTCGTCGAGCTTCACGCGGAGCTCCTCGTTGATCTGCTCGCGCTTGGCGAGCACATCGTCCAGAGGAATGTTCCCGACGACCGCACGCAGGGTGGTCGTCGCGATGCCCTGAATGGCCTGCCGGAAGTTCTGGATGTTCAGGAACGAGTCCTTGGGGTCGACGACCTTCTGGTAGATCAGGAAGTCGATCGAGATCGGGGCATTGTCCTTCGTGATGCATGTCTGCTGCGGGATCTCGACCACGAATTCGCGCAGGTCGACGGTCTGCGCGACGCTCTGGAGCGGAGGCGGCAGCAGCAGCACGATGCCCGGCCCCGCGGTCTTTTCGAAGCTTCCAAGCCGGAAGACGATGAGTCGCTGGTACTCCGGGACGATGTGGATGATCGCGCGAAGCGCCAGGATCACGATGGCGACGCCGACGCCGAGAATGATGAGATTCAGATTGTCCATTTAGGCCGCTCCCTTTCCTTCGGCGCCCCGCGCCGGTTCGACGATAAGCCGCACGCCGTCTACGCGCTTCACGCGCACCTCGTCACCCTTCGGGATCTCTCCGCCCTCGCTGACCACGGTCCAATCCTCGCCGGCAACGTGCGCGATCCCCCTGGGCGCCACGTCGCTCCGGGCCACGCCGATCGCGCCCACGAGAAGGGACGCGCCGCTCGCCAGCGGCAGGGGCCGTAACGCGGTGCGGAGCGCTATCCCGAAGAAGATCGCGCTGAGTCCGACCACGAACACCACTACGAGCGGCTCAACCGTCTGACGGACCCCGGGGAAGGTCGGGCGGAACGGTGGGAAAACGACGATCGTCCCGATGAGCAAAGAGGCGATCCCTCCGGCGGTCAGCAGCCCATGACTCGGCACCTTGATCTCCAGGAGGAAGAGCGCGATGGCAAAGACCATGAGCGCGATCCCGACGCCGTTCGCGTCGAGCGTTCCGAACGCGAACAGGGCCAGCAGGATCGCGATCACGCCGACGATCCCGGGAAAGATGAGACCCGGGTTCGAGAGCTCGAAGATCAGCCCGTACGTCCCGAGCGTGAAGAGGAGAACGGCGATCTGCGGATCGACGATGAAGTGGAGAACGCTCTCGATCGGGTTCGGGCCGTAGTCGTCCAGGACGGCTCCCGTGCTCGCAATGCGGACATCGCCGGCGGCTGTCTTGACGGTCCGACCGTCGATCTTCGCGACGAGGTCCGCCACGTCGTTCGCTTCCAGATCGACGACGTTCAGCGTGAGCGCCTCGTCGACCCGGATGCTCACCGACTTGCGCACGGCGTCCTCGGCCCACTGAACGTTGCGCCCGCGGATACGCGCGATGTTCGTGATGTGGGCGACCGTATCGTTCTCGATCTTCGTGCGAAGATCGCCCTCGATGGTGCCGCCGCCCGAGTCGACCGGATGCGCCGCGCCGATGTTCGTGGCCGGGGCCATCGCGGCGATGTTCCCCGCGAGGGTGATGAACGTTCCGGCCGACGCCGCCCGCGCGCCGGTCGGCGCGACGAACGTGACGATCGGGACCCGCGCGTCCAGGAAGCGCGCCGTGATCTGGTAGGTCGAGTCGATGAGACCACCCGGGGTGTTGATGAGGAAGACGACGGCCGCCACGTTGTTCTTCTCGCCCTCGTCGACGACCCGGTCGACGTAGCGCGCGGTCACGGGGTTGATCGCCCCGTCGATGTGTCCGACGAGCACGGTCGGCCCGGCCGCGAACGCACTCAGCCCGAGGCCGAAGGCGCCCAGGACGACCGCTAGCGCGGCCCCTCCCCTGAGGACGAAACGAGCGGATGACACGCCACCATTGTCGACCCTCGCCAAAAGCCTGCTCAGCCGCCGAGACGCAGCTTTACCGGGACGCGCCCTGCTTCGAGGTACCAGTCGCCGACCCACTCGGCGCCGTACTTCTCGCGCAGAAGATCGACGGCCCTACGAAGGTCCGCGGGCGGGTCGGCCGACGGTTCGTATCGCGCCGGAAGCTCGGCATCCGCGATGCGGACACGAGCGTGCGGGTCGCTCTCCAAGTTGCGCAACCAATCGCTCGTGCGGTCGGACCGTGTTCGGCGTCGCACTCCGGTCGCGTCCGGCGCTGAGGGTCGCTCGCCGGTTCGCAGCCACACCACGCCATCGTCGTACGCGAAACGGAGCCGGACGGTGTGCGGGCGCCCGCTCACCCGCCCGGTCGTGACAAGTTCGAGCTCCTCGGCCTCCTTAAGGGCGCGTTCCATGCTCCATGCCGGGTCCACGGCGCGCGTAGCGTAGCCGCACGATGGACTGGCTCGCCGCGCCGGACTACTGGTTGACGAGATTCGTCTTCGAGCGCGCGCTCGGCGCGGTCTATCTCGTCGCGTTCCTCGTCACCGTGAACCAGTTCCGGCCGCTCCTCGGCGAACGCGGCCTGCTGCCGGCGCCCGAGTTCATCCGGGCGGTCCCGTTCCGCGCGTCGCCGACGCTCTTTCACCTGTTCGGATACTCGGATCGGCGGCTCCTCATCGTCGCGTGGACGGGCGTCGCGCTCTCGATCGTCGCGACCCTCGGGTTACTCGACGAAGTCTGGTTCAGCGTCCCGTTCGCGTCGATGGTCATCTTCGCGGCGCTCTGGGTCCTGTACCTGTCGATCGTGAACATCGGCCAGACCTTCTATTCATTCGGCTGGGAGTCGTTGCTGCTCGAGACCGGCTTCCTGGCGATCTTCCTTGGCCCAGCCACGACGACGCCGCAGTTCAGTCTCATCGTGCTGCTGCGCTGGCTTCTCTTCCGCGTGGAGTTCGGCGCGGGGCTCATCAAGATGCGCGGCGATCGGTGCTGGCGCGATCTCACGTGCCTCTACTACCACCACGAGACCCAGCCGATGTCGAATCCGCTCAGCTGGTACTTCCATCACCTGCCCAAACGGCTGCATCGGATCGAGGTCCTCGGCAACCACTTCGCCCAGCTCCTCGTGCCCTGGTTCCTCTTCTTCCCGCAGCCGATCGCGTCACTCGCGGGACTCGTGATCATCCTGACGCAGTCGTGGCTCCTGCTCTCGGGCAACTTCGCGTGGCTCAACGTCATCACCATCACGCTCGCGGTCTCGGCCTTCGACAACGCCGCGCTGGGGCTCATCTTTCCGCTCAGCCCACAAGAGGCTCAGGACGCGCCGGGCTGGTACCTCGGAATCGTCCTCGCGGTGACGGCGCTCATCGTGTTCCTCAGCTACCGGCCCGCGCGGAATCTGCTCTCGCGGCGGCAGATCATGAACGCGAGCTTCGACCCGTTTCACATCGTTGGCACCTACGGCGCGTTCGGGTCGGTGACGAAGGAGCGGTTCGAGATCGTCATCGAGGGAACTGCCGAACCCGACCTCACCCCCCAGACGGTCTGGCGCGAGTACGAGTTCAAGGGAAAACCGGGCGACGTCCGGCGCCGGCCGCCGCAAATCGCGCCGTACCACCTCCGCCTCGACTGGCTCATGTGGTTCGCGGCGATGTCATCACCCATGTACCACGAGTGGTTCGTACCGCTTCTCGGGAAGCTCCTGGAAGGCGATCGCCCGACCCTCCGGCTGCTGCGAAGGGACCCGTTCGATGGCCATCCGCCGCGCTTCGTTCGCGCGCTGCTCTACCTGTACCGCTTTACGACGCCGATGGAACGCCGCGAGAGCGACGCATGGTGGCACCGCGACCTTGTCGGCGACTATGTGCCGCCGGTCAGCCTCCGCGGCCGCAGCTAGGCGGACCCGAGGCTTTGTGGATCACTCTTGCGGCGCGAGAACCCGATCCCCGCAGGATGTCCCATCTCGCCGCCGGCCATCACATGCCAGTGCAGATGAAAAACGTCCTGAAGCGGCGGACCGGAGTTCGTCGCGAGCCGAAAGCTGGTGACGCCGGCGTCGGCTGCGACCCGGGAGGCGACCAGGACGAGCCGACCGGCGAGCGCGGTGTCGGTGAGCTCGGCCACGGATCGTATGTGGCGACGCGGCACGACGAGCACGTGCAGCGGCGTCGCGCGTGGCTCCGCGTCGAACGCGACGAGGTCGGCGTCTTCATAGCGGATCGTCGCCGGCGCGGTGTGGGCCGCGATGCGACAGAACACGCAGTCGGCCGCAGCCCCGCTCAGCGGAACCTCACCCGTCCTTCGCGGTCGGGCGGATTGTCGGCGTCGCCGTCGTCGACCAGGATCACGAACTTCCGGTCCCAGTGCGGCGTCGGGTAGACGCCATCGTTGCGCTCGACGTTCTGAAGCGTCCCATCCGGCATGCGGATCGTTCCCTGATAGGCGAACCGAAGCCACCATTCGTCGCCATACCAATCGGCGAGGCCGATGAGCTGCCCGGTCTGGTAGCCGGCCGAACGCGGCTTGTCGGGCCGCCGATTCTGCGTGAGCGGATTGAGATCGCCACGTTGCGGATCCTGGACGATCACGCCGCCGATCCTGTTGTTCGGGTCGTCGTAATAGGTCCCGTAATTCCCCTCGAACCCGATCAGCACGGGCCCGTGCTGTCCGGCGAGGCTGATGACCATGACCGGCTTGCCGCTGCGCACGAGCCAGTAGACCGCCGCGCCGGTCGCGTCCTCGCGCGTGTCGAAGCGGTAGTAGTGGTAGTGGTTGGCTGCGTCCATGCGCTGCAGAACCGTTGCGATCGCGACCGGATCGAGCCCGGGATCGTTGCTGCGGTTGAACTGACGGCCGAGATCGAGGATCGCCTGCGCGGTCAGCGGATCCTTCCCGGTCGTGAAGTTCTGGATGATCCGGCAGCTTGCCGCGGCGCACGCGAGTGGCTCAGCGGTCGGATCCTCGAACTCGGTGAACCATTTCACGTCGGTCAGGCGGTCGCCCATCGTTTTGAAGCGGTGCTCGAACGGGAAGGTGCCCACAGGAGTGGTGAGCTGGAGGGTGGCGACGTAGTCGGTCGCACCTTTCAGAAGGCCGCGGCAGCTGAACGTGCCCTTGAGGCCATTCGCGTCGATGCCTGCGGTGCAGTCGAACCCTGGATCCGGTGTGACCGCGACCTTCGCCGCGGTGATGTGGGCCGTCGCTTCCCACGTCGCCAAGAGCAGTCGCGCGGTCTGCTTACAGCAGGTGGCCTGCGTGATGTTGACTTCCGGCGCTCTGGACACGGCGGTCGCCGTCGGCGTGGGACTGGCGCCTGGGGCGCTCGGACCACCACCGAAGAGAACGCCGAACGTGACCAGCGCGAAGACGAGCGCGACCGAGACAAGACCGGCCTGCGCAGCGCGCTCCGCACCCGTGTACCGCATCGCAGTGATAATCCTCGCATCCCGATGGACGACCTCCGCCCCATCACGCCCGTCCGCCGGCCACTGGTGGACAAGCGCGCCCGGGTCCCGGCTTCAAAAAGCGTCGCCAATCGCGAGATCGTGCTATCGGCGATCGCCGACGGACGCTCGCGCATTAGCCTCGGACCGCTCGATCCGGGCGACGACGTTCGCGCAATGACGGACGCCGTCATCGCCCTGAACTACCGCATCGAGCGCGACGGCGGCGAGCTCGTCGTTCACGGGACCGGTACCGTCCCCCGCGCGGGCGGCACCGTCGACGCACGCGACGCGGGCACGGTCGCGCGGTTCGGCGCGGCGCTCGCCGCACTGGGGAGCGGCTCTGCGACGATCACCGGCTCCGAGCGCTTGCGGGAGCGTCCGATCGCGCCGCTCCTCGACGCGCTGCGCCGGCTCGGCGCCACGGTGACAGGAGATCGCCTTCCCGTGACGATCGTGGGGCCGATCCGGGGCGGCGAGGTCGAGATCGCCGGAAACGAGTCGAGCCAGTTCGCGTCCGCGCTCCTGCTGGTCGCGCCGCGGTTGGAAGTGGGTCTCACGCTGCACATCGCCGGGATGCTCGTCTCGGCGCCATTCGTCGATCTCACGATCGCGTCGCTCCGGCAACGCGGTGTGAAGGTCACGCGGGAGGGCAACACGATCACGGTCGGGCAGAGCAAGGTCCGCGCGCGAAACGTCCGCATCCCGGGAGACGTGACGGCCGCCACCTACCCGGCCGCGGCGGCAGCGGTGCTCGGCGGTTCGATAACCGTCGAGGGTGTCGACGCGCGCCTGCGCGAGGGCGGCCAGGGTGACGCGCGGTTCTTCGAGCTCCTCGAGGCGATGGGCTGCGGCGTCTCGCACCGAGGCGGCGCCGTCACGGTGAAGCGGATCGGCGAGATACACGGGATCCGTGCGAACGTCAGGGACTGCTCGGACGTCTTCCCCACCCTCGCGATCGTCGCGACGCAGGCCTCCGAGCCAACGGAGCTCACGGGCATCGGCCACACGCGAAAGCAGGAGAGCGACCGCGTGACGGTGGTCGCGAACGGCATCAAGGCCCTGGGCGGCCGCGCGCAGGCCTTCGCCGATGCCATCCGGGTCGAGCCGGCGCCACTGCGCGACGGGATCGTCGACGCGTGCGGCGACCATCGCATCGCGATGGCGTTCTCGATCCTTGGTCTTCAGGTCCCCGGCGTGGCCATCAAGGGCGCGGGGTCGGTCACAAAGACGTTCCCGCAGTTCTACGAGATGCTCGCGGAGCTCTCGCGATGACCGACGAGCCGCAGCCGACGGGCGAGCCGTGCCTGCGGTGCCGCACGGAACTTCAGTCCCTGGGAGAAACGACCGGATTCCTCCTAACGCGCGAGCTCGCTGCGGACGGACCGCGCGGCTGCAAGAAAGCTCCGGACATATTCGCGATCCCCGCGCTCGAGTGACTGCCGCAGCTGCGTCAACGCCTCGATGATCGACCCGATCGCACCGGCGGCGTCCGCGGCGTTCCCGAACAGGAGCTCGATCGCGAGATCGGCAGGCGTGTCGGCGAGCCGGGTCGAGTCACGAAACCCCGGGCCTGCGGCACTCAAGAGCGGGTCGGCCTGAGCGCCCACGACGGCGAGCGCCGCTGACGTCGCAAGTGGGCCAGCCACCAGGCGCGCCATCGCCCGGTCATGCACGTCAGCTGAGCACACCGTGACCGTCGCGCCGACATCGCGGACGATCGCCCCCGCGACGGCCATCGCTCCGTCGTCGGAGCGCGCGGTCGGCACGAGGAGGAACGCGCGTCCGCGAAAGATGTCGGGGTCCGCCGCGCTGAATCCCGCGGAGGTGGTCCCGGCCATGGGATGCCCGCCGACGATGCGGGCATTCACGGGCGCTCGGGTGGCGTAGTCCGCGACTACTCGCTTGAGCGATCCCGTGTCGACGAGCACCGCCCCGTCGGACCGCCCCACGAGCCCCTCGAGCGTCGGCACGATCCGCGAGATCGGGGTCGCCACGAGCACCGCGTCCGCCGGCACGAGCTCCTCGAGGCTCGCCGCGATCCGGATGCCGTCGGCCTTCGCGGCCGCACGGGCGCGTTCATCCGTGTCGTAGCCGGTGACCTCGTGCCTGTCGCGAAGCGCGAGAGCCAGCGAACCGCCGATCAGACCGAGCCCGGCGACGCCGATCTTCAAGGCGCGGCGACCTGCTCCGTGCGGCCGACCGCCCGAGCGACGTGCGGTACGGCGGCCATGAGCGCGCGGAAGTTGTCGAAGCTGAGCGACTGAAATCCGTCAGACAGGGCGTGATCGGGGGTCGGGTGCACCTCGACGAGCAGGCCATCCGCTCCGGCGGCGACCGCGGCGAGCGCGACCGGCGCGACGAGGTACCACTTCCCGGTCCCATGCGAGGGATCGGCCAGGACGGGAAGGTGCGTGAGTCGCTTCAGCATCGGGATCGCGCTCACGTCGAAGGTATTGCGCGTGTACCGCTCGAAGGTGCGAATCCCACGTTCGCACAGGATGACGTTGCGGTTGCCGCGGGCGAGGACGTACTCGGCCGAGAGGAGAAGCTCCTCCAGCGTCGCCGACATGCCGCGTTTCAGGAGCACGGGCTTCGTCTGCTCTCCGACGGCATCGAGCAGCGAAAAGTTCTGCATGTTGCGCGCGCCGATCTGAAGGCAGTCGGCGACGGCGGCGACAGCCTCGACGTCACCCGGTGCGAGCACTTCGGTGACGACCGGGAGCCCGCTGATCGCTCGCGCTTCTGCGAGGATCTCGAGGCCTTCCTCCCGCATGCCGCGGAACGTGTAGGGCGAGGACCTGGGCTTGAACGCTCCGCCCCTGAGCGCGGCGCCACCCGCGGCGCGGACCGCCCTCGCCGTCTCGAGAGTGACCTCACGGGACTCGACGGCGCACGGACCCGCGACCACGGCGAGCGGATGGCCATGACCGACTGGCACAGTGCCGATGCGAACGACCGTGTCCTCGCCGATGACCTCGCGCGAGGCGAGCTTGAACGGCCGGCTGATCGGCACGACCTCGGCGACGCCGGGGAGCGACTCGACCGCTTCTGCCGCGGCGCGTGACGTGCTCCCGAAGGTTCCAATGGCCGTGCGCTCCGCGCCGGGCAGCGGCACGGGCGTGATTCCGAACTCCTTGATGCGCTCGACGACCGCGTCGATCTCCTCTTTCGTCGCATCGCGCTTCATGACAACGAGCACTAGGGCACTCCGAGAGGCGCGTCGCCTGGGAGGTCGACCGCCCACGACGGACGGAGCACGCGGGCGCCGTGGAGAAAGACGTGTCGGACCTCGGCCTGTGTCTTCGCCGTGTTCCAGGCGATGAGCAGACGGACGCAGCGCTCGAGCGCCCCGGGCACGGGTATCTCACGGCCGCAGATGAGCGGCACCTCGGTCCAACCCATCCCGGCGCGCGCCGCGTCCGCTGGGAAGGCGGCGTTGAGATCGTCGGTCACGGTGAACCAGATGTACCCGACGTCTTCGGCGCGCACGCCGTTGAGCCTCACGATGGTGTTGAGCAGCTCGAGCGTGGCGTCGTAGATGGCGCCCGCGTCGTTCTTGGCGGCGGTCGTCGCACCGCGGACGCCACGAACCGGCATCAGGCTCTCCCCGCCGCCGCGAGTGCGGAAACAAAGGTGCGAAGCGCGTCCGGTCGGCGATCCGCCGGCGCGGCCGACACCGCATCGAGCGCCGCACTGCCGACGACGACCGCATCGGCGACGCCGCGCAGAGCCGCCACATGCTCGGGAGCGCTGATGCCGAACCCCACAGCGATGGGCAGCGATGTGTGACGGCGCACGCGGGCAACGAACTCGGCGACGTCGGCGCCGAGCGCACGGCGCGCCCCGGTCACGCCGGTGAGCGACACGCAATAGACGAACCCGCGCGCATGCGGAACGAGGCGCGCGAGCCGCGCGTCGGGCGTCGTCGGCGCGTAGAGATCGATCCGCGCCAGGCCCTCCGGGTCGAGTGCGGTGTCGAATTCGGCCGACTCCTCCGACGGCAGATCCGGGACGATGATCCCGGCCACGCCGGCGCGGGCCGCATCCGACGCGAAGCCGACGAGGCCGCCGCTGTACCGGAGGAACGGATTCGCGTATCCCATGAGAAGCACCGCCGCGTCGCGCTCGTTGACGATCGCCGTCGCCTCGGCGAGGCAATCCGCAAGGCCGACGCGCTGGCGAAGCGCGATCTCGCTCGCGCGCTGCACCGTCGCCCCGTCGGCGAGCGGATCGCTGAAGGGCACGCCGAGCTCGAGCGCATCCGCACCACCGTCGAGCGCGGCCCGCAGCAGCGGGCCGGTCGCGGCTCGGTCCGGATACCCAACCGTCAGATAGACGACGATGGCGAGGCGCTTCGCGTCGCGCGCACGGGCGAACGCACGAGCGATGCGCGCGGTTCCCGTCGCGGCCGTGGACACGCTCATGCGACCACACCCTCCCGCATCACGATCTCGAGATCCTTGTCGCCCCGGCCGGAGAGGCATACGAGCACGCTCTGGTCTGCCGCGTCGCTCGCGATCGCCGGGAGCTCCGCGATGGCGTGGGCCGGCTCGAGTGCCGGGATGATGCCCTCAGTGCGCGAGAGGAGCGCGAAGGCGTCGAGCGCCTCGCGGTCGGTGCGCGCAACGTAGCGCACCCGTCCAGCCTGCGCGAGCGCGGCGTGCTCGGGTCCGACCCCGGGATAGTCGAGCCCGGCCGACACCGAATGGGTCTCGCGGATCTGCCCCTGGTCGTCCTGGAGGACGAGCGTGCGCGAGCCGTGAAGGACGCCGACGCTGCCGCCGACGATCGACGCCGCGTGCTTCCCGCTGGCGATCCCTTCGCCACCCGCCTCGACACCGACGAGCTTCACGCCCGGGTCGTCCAGGAAGGCGCTGAAGATACCGATCGCGTTCGAGCCTCCGCCGACGCACGCGACAACGACGTCGGGGAGGCCGCCGAGCATCGCAACGGTCTGCTCGCGCGCTTCGCGTCCGATCACCGTCTGGAAGTCACGGACCATCGCGGGATACGGATGCGGGCCGATCGCGGAGCCCAGCAGGTAATACGTGGTGCGGACGGTTGTCACCCAATCGCGGATCGCCTCGTTCACCGCATCCTTCAGCGTCCGGCTTCCCGCGTCGACCTCGCGCACCTCCGCTCCGAGCAGCTTCATGCGGAACACGTTCGCTTGCTGGCGTCGGGCGTCGACGCTGCCCATATAGACGACGCATTCGAGTCCGAGCAGAGCGCACGCGGCCGCGCTCGCCACGCCATGCTGCCCCGCCCCGGTCTCAGCGACGATGCGACGCTTTCCCATGCGCTTCGCGAGCAGGGCCTGGCCGACGGCGCTGTTGATCTTGTGCGCGCCGGTGTGCGCGAGATCTTCGCGCTTCAGCAGGACGCGCGCGAGACCAACCGCACGCGCGAGCCGCGGCGCGTCGGTGAGCGGCGTCGGCCGGCCGACCCAATCACGCAGCACGCGCGCGAGCTCGGCCTGGAACTCCCCGTCCGCACGAGCTTCGAGCCAGGCGGCCTCGAGCTCGGCGACCGCGGGCATGAGCGTTTCCGGCAGGTACTGCCCGCCGAACTCGCCGTATCGACCCGGCCTCGTCTTCGTGATCATGCGTGCACGGTCCGATGTATCGAGGCGATCCCGCGGATTAGGAGCCCCGGATCGTCGGCGCGCATGAGCGCGGTGCCGATCAATACGGCGTTGACCCGTGCGGGGAGAAGTTGCGCGTCATTGACCGACTCGATGCCCGACTCGGCGACCAGGATCTGGTCGGGGCGCGCGAATGAGTGCAGCTGCCGGACGCGGCCGATGTCGATCTCCTTCGGCCTTCGCAGATTGCGCGCGTTCACGCCGACGACCGAGACACCGGTGGCGACCGCTCGACCGAACGCCGCCGCTTCGTGAGCTTCGACGAGGACGCCCAGCCCGAGAGAGCGCGCGCGCTCCAGCAATCGGCGCAACGACACATCGTCGAGCGCTTCCGCGATGAGGAGAACTGCGTCGGCGCCGGCGGCGTGGGCTTGGACGAGCTGGTACTCGTCGACGATCACGTCCTTGCAGAGGACCGGAATGTCGACTGCCTGCCGTACCGCCACAAGGTCTTCGATGGACCCACTCCAGTGATGTGGCTCGGTGAGCACGGAGATGGCAACCGCGCCCGCCGCGGCGTACGTCCGCGCGATCGATGCGGCATCCAGCACCTCGCCGAAGGACCCAAGCGCGGGCGAGCGCCGCTTGACCTCGGCGATCACCGCGATAGGCCCGCCCATCCGGAGCGCGATCTCGAAGGCATCGCCCCGATGCCCGGAACGAAAGAAACCGCGGCGCGTCCCGGACAGGTCCCTGCCCGGAAGTCGAACGTCGCGCCGGGCCGGAGCCGCAAGTTCGCTCTCCGGCACCTGGGTCTTCGCCTTCGCGACGTCAGCACGCCGCTCTGCGATGACCTGCTCGAGGAAATCGGTCATACCGCCGCGGCCTCGGCTGCGCCGATGCGCTGGCTCGTCGCGACGAAGCGCACAAGAACATCGTTGGCCCGGCCGTCATCGATCGCCTCCGCGGCGAGGCGCGCTCCCTCGCGCATGTCCCGGGCGACTCCCGCGACGTAGCAGGCCGCCCCGGCGTTCATCAGGACCGCCGCGCGCGCGCCACTCTTCGCCCCGTCCAGAACGCTCCGCGCCATATCCGCATTCTTCGCCGGATCGCCACCGATGATGTCGGCGCGTCCGACCGGCTTGACACCGAGATCCTCCGGCTCGATCCGGCCTTCACGGACCTCGCCGCTTCGCACCTCCCACGTTCGTGTTGGAAGGGACGGGCTTATCTCGTCGAGGCCATCCTCACCGTGGACGACGAGCGCGTGATCGATCCCGAGCTCGACGAGCACGCGCGCGATCTTCTCACCGAGCGCCGGCGAGGGAACGCCGAGCAGGATTCGCCGCACACCGGCGGGATTGGCGAGCGGGCCGAGCACGTTGAACACGGTACGGATGCCGATCTCACGGCGCACCGGCGCGGCGTGCCGCATCGCCGGGTGGTATCGCGGGGCGAACATGAAGCCGATGCGCGGGTCCTCGACGCAACGGGCGACCCCCTCCGGGCCGAGGTCGATTTTCACGCCGAGCGCTTCGAGCACGTCCGCGCTCCCACACGCACTGGATGCCGCGCGGTTCCCGTGTTTCGCGACGCGGCCACCGGCCGCCGCCGTGACGATCGAGCTCACAGTCGAGATGTTGAAGCTATTGGAGCGATCGCCGCCGGTCCCGACGATGTCGATCGCATCGTCCGTCACAGTCACGCGCACGGCGACATCGCGCAGCGCCGAGGCACACCCCGCGATCTCGTCCACGGTCTCGCCGCGAACGTGCAGCGCCGCGAGGAGCGCGCCGAGCTGCGCCGGCGTGGCTTCGCCCGCCATCACCGACGCCATCGCCGAGCGCGCCTCGTCACGTGTCAGCGTGCGACCGCCTGCCACGACCCCCAGAGCTTCACGCGCGTCCAACGAAGTTCTCCAGCATGCGCATCCCGTCGGCGGTCATCACAGATTCCGGGTGGAACTGCACTGCCTCGAGTGGGAGCGAGCGATGCCGCAAGCCCATCACCACGCCGTCATCGCTTCGCGCGGTGACGAAGAGCTCTGGCGGGAGCGTTCGCTCGTCCACCATCAGCGAGTGGTACCGCGTCGCCTCGGTCGGATCGGGGATCCCGACGAACACGCCTTTGCCGTCATGCCGCACAAGCGAGGTCTTTCCGTGTCGCGGCTCGGGAGCGCGTATCACGGACGCCCCGAACGCGACCGCCGCGCACTGCAGTCCGAGGCAGACCCCAAGCGTCCGAATGCCGCGCTCCGGTCCCTCGCGCACGAGCCCGGACGATCGGCCCGCAGCCTCGGGCCGGCCCGGACCGGGCGAGATGACCAGACGATCCGGACCGGCCTCGAGCGCGGCGACGAGCGCCGGATCGTCGGCGCGAAGCACCGTAACCTCCGCGCCGAGCGCTCCGAACGCCTGCGCGAGGTTGTACGTGAACGAGTCGTAGTTATCGACGAGCAGCAGCCGTGTCGTCATCGTGCCTCGGCGCCGTCCACGATCTCGATCGCGCGCAGGAGCGCGCGCGCCTTTGCGCGCGTCTCGAGCTCCTCCGCAGCCGGGTCGGAGTCCGCGACGATCCCCGCGCCCGCCTGGATGCGGCACACGCCGTCGGCGATCACGGCGGTGCGGATGCCGATGCACGTGTCCATGCGGCCGTCGAACCCCAGGTAGCCGACCGCGCCGGCGTATGGGCCGCGCCGATCGGTCTCGAGCTCGGCGATCCGCTCCATCGCGCGGATCTTCGGCGCGCCGGACACGGTTCCCGCCGGAAAGCACGCGCGGAAGGCGTCGAGCGCGTCGAGACCTGGGGCGAGCTCACCGTCCACAACCGACGTGAGGTGCATGACGTGGGAGAAGCGGTCGACGCGCATGAGCTCGCGCACGCGCACCGTCCCGGCGCGCGAGACGCGACCGATGTCGTTGCGCGCGAGGTCGACGAGCATGATGTGCTCGGCGCGCTCCTTCTCGGATGCGCGAAGCTCGGCTTCCATCGCGGCGTCCTCGTTCTCATCGCGGCCTCGTGGCCGGGTCCCGGCGATCGGGTGCATCACCACGCGCCCGCCCTCGACGCGCACGAACGGCTCAGGCGAGGCGCCGACGAGCGCGGCTCCCGCGATGTCGATGAGGAACATGTACGGCGACGGATTGACGTGGCGGAGCGCCCGGTAGAGGGCCAGCGGCTCGGGTGCGGGGCGCACGTCGAAGCGCTGCGCGAGAACGATCTGGATGCAGTCGCCCTCCTTGATCAGCTCGCGGGCCCTGGCGACGCGCGCGCGGTATTCGTCGGCGGTCCCGTTCGCGGTCACGGTTCTCACCGTACGGGCCGCCTGGGTCGGCAGCGAGATCGGCGCGTCCAGCGCGGCGAACACGCGGGCGATGCGACTTGAGGCGCTCTCACGCTCCCCCAGGGTCTCGTGAGCGATCACGAGGAGCGAGTGACGAACGTGGTCGAAGCACACGACGGTGTCGTAGATCGAGAACGCGGCCTCGGGCAGTTTGAGGACGTCGCGCGGCGCTGCCGGAAGCCGCTCGAAGCGGCGAGCGGCCTCGTAACCCACGTAGCCGACGGCCCCGCCGGAGAAACGCGGCAGGTCCGTCCCCCCCGAACGCCGGTAGCGCGCGAGCTCGCTCCTCAAAATTGCGAGCGGATCGGCGTACTCGACCGTGCGCACGCCGCCCTCTTCCAGGATCGAAGCGACCCCGTCGCGGAACACGAAGGTCGCACGAGGCAGCACCCCGATGAACGAATACCGGCCCATGCGCTCCCCGCCCTCGACGCTCTCGAGGAGGAACGCTCCGCCGAGCGGACGCAGCTTCGCGAATGCCGACACCGGCGTCTCCAGGTCGGCCAGCCGCTCGCGTACGACCGGTACGAGCTCGCGTGCCTTCGTCGTCGTCACCGTCAGCACCACAGGCCTCCAAACAAAAACCCTCGCCCGCTCACGGGACGAGGGCTCGTGGTGCCACCCGATCTCGGCCCGCCATCGCTGACGGACCCTCTGCCTCCGCGGTCACGGAGTGCCCTCGATAACGGTGGGCTTCCGGGCACCCCTACTGCGCAGCAGCTGCGTCGGGCGAAGCCCGTGACGCAGACCCGCTACTTCAGGATGCCGTCTCGCGGGACCCATTCGCACCGCCTCCGCCGCCCGGGCTTCCACCTTTTCCCGGTTCTCTATCGGTTTTCCGCGGCCTAATCGCTCCCGCTCGAGCGACGTTCGCCCGAAACTGTAGCACCCACAGCACCCTGCTTTGGACTCAAGCGGCCGCCGCTAGATTTGAAAGCGTGAGATCTGTACGCGGCGCTGGCCGCCCCGCCGGACCCATGGCCGTCCGCTCCAAGGTGACCACACACAGCGCCGCGGACATCCGCGAGGTCCTCGCCGGCCTGCCCACGGCGACCGGTTACCGCGTCACGGTCAAGCCGCTTCGCTATCGGACCGCGCCACATCTCCAGGCCTTCACCTACTGGGACGAGCCGGAGATCGTGCTGCAGGTGCCCGAGCCCTTCCGGCCGTTCGGCGAGACGGTCGACCTCGGTGCCGACGGCACCGAGGTCGTCCTCTTTCGCACGCGCCGGGAGGTCATCCGCTTCCTCTACCTCCACGAGTTCTGCCACTGGTGGCTCTATCTGACACACGGCTGGGGCTCGAGCGCGGAGATCGCGTGCGACCGGTACGCACTGGCGAACTACAGGAGGCGCGGGCCGGTGCGACCGCCATCGCTGCGCACGCGCGGCGAGCGCGCCGCGTAGCTAGGCGCGCGGGGCGCGCGCGGTCTGGATAAGCCCTTCGAGCGTCGCCGTGCCGAGATGAAGGCTCGTCGGGGTGACGACGAGGTTGTGATGTCTCACCAACGCATTCAGCTCCGCGACCGCGTGCATGACCTCGGCGCGCACGCGGGCATCGGCCTGCGTAGTGAGCGCGACCTCGGACACGATGCGCTCGGCGGGAAGATGCTCGAGCAATGCCTGACGGCGCTCGAGCCACGCCAGATGAGCGCGCAGGCGCGTGACGATCCGCATGCGGCGCTCGGTGACCTCACGACGCAGCTCCGACCACAGCGGCCGGGCGCCGGATGTCCGAAGAACGTGCCGCGCGGCCCAAGCGTCGCCGGCAGCGTCATCGGGGTCGCGCGGCAGGGGCTGCCCTTCGCCGGGCAGTCCCGAAAGCTCGCCCGCATCCTGTAGCTCGCGGATCCGAGCCTCCACTCCGGCTTCGATGCGGCGGAACTTCGACTCGATCGCTTCGTCGGTCAGGCGAGCCGCTCCACGACCGCCCCAGAGGACGTCACGGCGACGGCGGTCGGAACGAGCACGACACCGTACTTGCGGGCGAGCTCGGGACGCTGCGACACGTCGACGGTAACCACCGTCCGGCCGGACGCGCGGAGCTCGGCCTCGAGCGAGCGGCAGTCGGTGCAAAGCGGGTGCGTGAACTCGACGACTATCTCGCCGTTGGCAGCTGATGCGCCGAGCTCGGCGAGGTCGACGGAATCGATCCGCCGCGCGCGCACGCCACGAAGGCGGGCCGCGAAGCGATAGATCTCGCAGCCGACGCAGAGACCGGTGATCGCCGCGAGAAGCGCGAGCGCAGCGACGACAACGCCGAGCCCGAGACCAAGCGTGGTAAAGCCGATGAGGTACGACAGCGTGGCGGCGCCAAGGAAAACCGCGCCGACGACATTCGCGAATCGCGGCGGACGGCTGTCCTCGATCGGTCCCTCACCGAGGCGCGGCTGGATGACCTCGAAATAGAGGAGGCACGGGATGCAGTAACGCCGCCCGAAGGCCAGGCCGATCGCGAGCTGACCGGCGAGCACGCCGAGGATCGGCCACCAACCGGTAAGCACCGCGACGAGCGAGAGCGTGCCGACGATCGCCTGATTGGTGCGCGGCGCGCGCGCGTCGATCACGTCGGTGTCGCGATACGGGTCGGCTTTCCTGATCATCGCCAGGCCTCCTCAAGGGTGGGCTGGGAAACGTCTGACGCGCGTGCAAGGAGCCAGCGGGCGAACCGAGCGTGCGGATCGAACCCCACGAGCGCCGGCGCGTCAGTCACAAAATTCGACAGCGCATTCACGTCGTAGACGTAGGGCAGCCCGTCGCGGGCGGCGACGAGATACTCCACACCCCCCACATCGAGATGCCCAGCTCGAGCGATCCGGAGGACCGTATCGATCATCGCGCCCGGTGGATCGAACGCCTCGATCCGCAGCGGTTTCTTCGTCGGAGCGTCTAGCGGGTTGTTGTCGAACTCGATGCTCGCGGTCGGCACCTGGCAGATGTCGGCGGGGCACAGGTTGAAATCCTGGTCGCGATCGTTAGTGATCCTGATCGCGTAGAGGTACTCGTCGTCGAGGAACTCGATCCGCACGATTGAGCCGTCCCCAGGTGCGAGGTACTCCTGGACGATGCCGGTTCCGTCTGGCCCGAAGTCGATGATGGCCGCTGCGTCACGGAGCGCGTCGACGGTTTCGTAACGCTGCATGAGCGCGCCAGATCCGCCAACGTTGGGCTTCACGATCACGGGGAAGCGGAGGCTCTCCGCAGCCTGCGCGGCCTGCGAGGGCTGCGTGACCACCTGAGCACGTGGCGCACGGACGTCCAGCGCTCCGAGGAGGATGAGCTGCCGCGCCTTTGACGTCTCGAGCTCAAACGCGGCGCTGCCATTGACCACCGGCACGCCGCGCTCTTCGAGGAACGGGAGGAACGCGCGACCAAAGCCAATCGCCGCTTCATGGTCGCGCAGATAACTCGACGGGGAGACCTTGTTCACGGCGAGCGACCACTCGGGCGCCCTGCCAGACGGGTCGAAGATGGCATCAGCGGCGAACAGGCGCTCGTATGGCGCGCCGACCGCGTCAAGCGCGGCGAACGTCGGGGCAAGCCAGGCCTCGTTCTCGTAGATCACGCCGATCGGACGCATTCCTCTCGCCTCTCCCGCAAAATCCGAGTGTAGCGGTCGGAATTCGCGGGAACGCCTAGATGTGTGCGAGAGGCACCGTCGCGAGGGCGGTGTAGCGCGGTCCTTTGGGCGATAGAACGCTCTGGACGACCGCGATCTCCGTGACGTCGAACCGCAGTGTCGGGGCCGAGAGCCCCTCGATGGCAGCGCCGACCGCCTTCGCCTCCGCGAGCGTCGCGTCCTCGGCGACGCGGGCGAGCGTCAGGTGCGGGGCCAGGGGACGGTCGTCGAAACGCAGGCCACGGCCCCGGAGGCCCTCGTACACGCCTGCCCCCAGCTCGAGCACGCTTGGCCCGCCGTCCGCGATCCCAAGCCAGACCACGCGCGGCCGGCCCCGCTCCGGGAACCGGCCGGCGCGGTCGAAGGCCAGCCGGAACGGGGAGACCGGCGCCGCGGCCTCGTCTGCCGCCGCGGTGACATCGCCGAGCCGGTCCTCCGGCGTCTGCCCCAGGAACGCGAGGGTCACGTGGAGGTTCTCGGGTTTGACACGGCGGAGAGCCGGGAGCGACGGCGGGAGGATCTCAAAGACGCGCACGGCGAGGTCAGGCGGGAGCGGGATCGCGATGAAGAGACGCACCCGCCGGACGCTACCGCGGGCGGGTAGGGGTTAGAAGGAGGAGGCTTGAACCTGGTCGCCCACGAGGAGCGCCAGGAAAGCGATCGCGAGCACGACCGTGAATACCCACAGCGCCGCGACACGCGCGGGCTCGCTGCGCTCGACACGGGCAAGTGTCGTGACGATCAGCTCTGCCATCGCTAGGAGTTACAAGCAAAACCCGTGCCGTTCGTTACGAGTCAGCGCTTGCTAGGCCGGTGTCGGTGCGGGGGCGGGACCCTTGCCCTTTTCGCCCTTCTCGCGGCGACGCTCTTCTCCTGCCGGCGCGCCGGGGGGCGACTGGTCCGGTGTCGAAGCGGCAACGGGAACGCCGGCGTCAGGCTCGCCGTCAAAGAGCTTGTTGAACTCGTCCGACTCAAGCGTCTCCTGCTCGATCAGCTTGCTCACGATGAGGTCCAGCTTGTCGCGGTTGTTCGTCAGGACCTCGTACGCCCTCTGTCGAGCGCGGTCGACGATGTCGTGGACCTCGGAGTCGATGATCTTCGCGACCTCTTCCGAGTAGTTCCGCTCCTCCTGGATCTGCCGTCCGAGGAAGATGAGCTCGTCGCTCTTGCCGTACTGGAGCGGCCCGAGCTTCTCGCTCATGCCGAACTTCGTCACCATCTGGCGGGCCATCTCCGTCGCCTTCTCGATGTCGTTCGAGGCGCCGGTCGTGGCGTCTCCGCCCAGGTGCAGCTGCTCGGCGACCCAGCCACCCAACGCGGCGGCGATGTCGTCCTCGAATTCCTTGCGCGTGCGGAAGTAGCGGTCCTCCTGGGGAAGCGACCAGGTGACGCCCATGGCCATACCCCGCGCCACGATCGAAATCTTGTGCACCGGGTTGGTGTGCTTAAGCAGCTTGAAGCAGAGCGCGTGGCCGGCCTCGTGGTAGGCGACGATCCACTTCTCTTTCTCGGTGATGACGCGTGAGCGGCGCTCCGGCCCGAGCGCGACCTTCTCGAGGGCCTCCTCGAAGTCGATCTGGCCGATCTGTTTCTTGTTGCGCCGGGCAGCGAGGATCGCGGCCTCGTTCACGACGTTCGCGAGATCCGCGCCCGAGAAGCCGGGCGATATCTGGCCGATCCGCAGTAGATCGACGTTCTTGTCGAGCGGCTTGCCGCGGACGTGCACGTCCAGGATGGCCTTGCGGCCCTTGATGTCGGGACGATCGAGCACGACCTGCCGGTCGAAGCGGCCCGGGCGCAGGAGGGCCGGGTCGAGGACGTCGGGGCGGTTCGTTGCGGCGACGACGATGACGTTCGTCCCCGTGTCGAACCCGTCCATCTCGACGAGGATCTGGTTTAGGGTCTGCTCGCGCTCGTCGTGCGAGCCGCCGAGGCCGGCACCGCGCTGGCGGCCGACCGCGTCGATCTCGTCGATGAACACGATGCAGGGTGCGTTGCGCTTCGCCTGGTCGAAGAGGTCGCGCACGCGGCTCGCGCCGACGCCCACGAACATCTCCACGAACTCGGAGCCCGAGATCGAGAAGAACGGCACGCCCGCCTCGCCGGCGACGGCTCGCGCGAGCATCGTCTTACCGGTACCGGGCGGACCGACGAGGAGCACACCGCGCGGGATGCGCGCGCCGAGGGACGAGAACTTCTCGGGGTATTTCAGGAACTCGACCACCTCGGTGAGCTCCTGCTTGGCCTCCTCGACTCCGGCGACGTCGTCGAACGTCACCGTCGGCTTGTTGCCGATGAACATGCGCGCGCGGCTCTTGCCGAACGAAAGCGCCTGGTTATTCGTGCCCTGCGCCTGTCGCATCATGTAGAAGAAGAAGCCACCGATCAGCAGGACCGGCAATAAGCTCAGGACGATCGAGCCCACCACAGAGAGGGTCTGACTGTTCTCCTGGATCTTTATGCCGACCTGGTCGGCGTGCGAGGCGTTGTAGTCCTGGAGCGCCTTCGTCAGGATCGTGTCTGGCTCGGGAATGGTCGTTTGTTCCTTGTGCGTTTCGCTGTCCTTGAACTGGAGCGTTGCCTTGTTGGCGACAAAGGTGACGGTCCTGATCTTCCCCGCGTTCACGTCCTGGATGGCCTGACTGACGTCGACCTCAGGGATCGCCGGAGTCTGCGAGCGGTAGGCGTACAGGAGCGCGAGCCCCATCACCACCAGGAGCAGGGTCAGGATGCCGTTCTTGAAGATCCGGTTGTCGAGATTCAGTTCGGGGGCCCTTTCCGCGGTCGCGTTCCGACCGAGTCCACTTTCGATGCTACCTGTCTAACGCGAGTATCCCAAAGCTCGTTCCCAAAGTGCGCCGGAGCCGCTACCGCAAGCCGTGTTCCGTCCTCTGTTTTCGGCGGTTCGGTGAGCCCGGGGACCCACCAGACACCGTCCTCGCTCGCAATAACGGGCCAACGGCTCCGCAGCGACGCGGGGATCTTCGCGTCCGTGAAAAGATCCTGGAGCTTCTTTCTCGGTCGTCCGGCCATCCGATCGCCCTCATGCCGCTCACGGACGATCAGCTTTCTTAGGAGCTTCTTGGGAACCTCGGCCGCCTCCGCTCCGTTCGTCCGAGCGGAGCCGCCGAGCATGAGCCGCCAGTCATTCCAAATTATCTCCCGCCCGAGCTCGATCCGGGTTGGTGGATCGCTCCTTTCGACGGGTCTGTCGCCAACGATACGAACCAGGCCGTACTCGCGGATCGCGCGGCCGCCGGGAAGGTCGAGCGAGCGCGAGCCTTCTTCCGTCGCGGTCAGGTCCTCGAGCGACTTGCGGTGGCGCGCGCCGAGCACGCGCCCGGTCGCGCCTCGCCAGGCGAGCGCGAGAGCGCGGCTGCGCACGCTCGTCTCGAGGGCCGCGATGAGGATCGCGCCCTGTTCATCGCGCGCGCGCGCCAGCGCTTCCGCGACATCACGATCGTCGTCCGTTTGAAGCTCGGCCGCGGCGTCGGCGAGCCGCGCGATCGCTTCGCTCGCGCGCGGGTTGATCCTGGCCAGCTCGGGCAGGACCTTGAGGCGAACGCGGTTGCGCGCGAACTTGAGAGACCGATTCGTGGGGTCGGTCCGCGGGCGAACCCGCGCCGCGCGGCAGATCGCGACGGTGTCCTTGCGCCCGATCGCGAGGAACGGCCGTGCGATCCCGTCACGAAGCGGGCGCATCCCTGCGAGCCCGGCGATTCCGGAGCCGCGGGTCAGATGAAGGAGGACGGTCTCTGCCTGATCGTCGCGCGTATGGCCGGTCGCGATCGCCGTCGCGCCGATCTCGCTGGCCGCGCGACGCAGAAACTCGTACCGCGCGGTCCGCGCGGCATCCTCCGTCTTCGTCGGCTTGTCGGCGCGACCGACGCGGATCGGCGCGCCGACGCGATTGGCGAGCTTGGCAACGAAGTCCGCGTCTTCCGCACTCTGCTTGGGGCGTGTGCGGTGATCGAAGTGCGCCACGTGGATGACGATGGCGAGCTCGTCGGCGAGCTCCGCGAGGATGAGGAGGAGGGCGGTCGAGTCGGGGCCACCCGACACCGCGACGACCAGCGGGCCCGGCGTGAAGATCTGGTGCGTGCGGATGTAGTCGCGGACGGTCGCCCTGATAGCGGAAGGGGTCACTGGTGGCTGGGGTGGGGATCGGACCCACGAACCTGCCGGTTATGAGTCGGCTGCTCTACCACTGAGCTACCCAGCCGTGCTTACCTGTCGATTCTAGGTCGGACGACCCGCCCTTCACGGTGCAACCGCGCGCGGAACTCATCCTCCGTCGCGGTTCGCTTCCGCGTGTTGCAGGAGCGACAGCTCGGGATGATGTTCTCAATCCAGTTCGATCCGCCTCGTGACAAGGGAACCCGATGATCGGGCTCGAGGGTCGCCGCAATGCCGCAGTATCCGCAGCAGCCGCCGTAGGGAAGCACTAGGTCAAGCCACTGCGCTGTCGTATAAGCACCGAGCGCGGCGACCTCCCGGGCCCGCCGCAGCCGTCGGACGACGCGGACGACCTCGGGATTCGCGAGGCGGTACGCGGCGACCGCCGCTTTCGTACGCTCCCGGTTCCTCGCGTAGTAATCGCGCTTGTTCGCGCGATCTTGGTCTCGATGCGCCGCGCGCCAGCGGCTCATCGCGTCGCGGGCTTTCGTGGCGTTTCGTTTGATCCACTCGCGACCGTATGCGCGACGGACCTCTGGATCCGCATGCGGCATAAGCATTGAACTAGCAGGGATCGGACATCGTGGCAATGGGACTGAGAGCGAAGAGCGCGGCCACTGTGGCCGCGCTCACTGTTGCGGGGAGACGATTCGAACGTCTGACCTACGGGTTATGAGCCCGTCGAGCTACCGCTGCTCCACCCCGCGAACCGATTCTACCTCTATCGCGACCCAAAGAAGAACGTGAACCATCGCGCGATCCGCGACGGACCCTCGCTCACCGTGCGAGCCAATGCACCGCTCGCCTGCCCGTCACGCTGGACCGTGATGAGCGATTCGTTCGCGCCGATGTACCCGAAGTCCCGAGCCTTCTGCTGCACGTAGTCGGCGGTCTTCTGGCTCGCGATCTGCGCCGCGAGCCCGTCGTGCTGCGCCTGTTCCGCGGCGATGTCGCGGTGGTACCCCGCGATCTCGCGGGCGATGGCGTTGCCCTGGACCGTCAGGCCCACGAACGCCGCGGCGAGGACGAGCCCGGTCAGTGCGAGCGACACCGCCGCAAAGCCACGACCGAGACGAAGACGCCGGGAGGTCCGGCGGTGTCCGCCGCGAGAGCTCACGCCCGCATCATGCGGTACGAGCGAGCTCCGGGGGAAGAGGATCGCCCGGATTTCCCGCGGCCCGGTACGCGCACCAACCGAGCACTCCGAGCCACGAGACCGCTGCGCCCGTGTCGCGAACCCTCCGCGTGAGGGCGGCCACGACGACCGGCCGCTCACCGGAGACGATGGCCGCGTCGTTTCGCGATTCGTCGAGCGTGCCGGTCTTGTGTGGCACTTTCATGCCGTACGGCAGATAGCGCAGCAGCATCGTGCGGTCCTGGCACTGCTCGAGGACCGCGAGAAGGGCATCGCTCGTCGGCCGGTCTTCGCATTCGCCCCGCTGAAGGCGCAGCAGAAGTGACACGGTCTCGCGCGCGGTCATGACGTTCTCGTTTCCGCGCGTCGCCGCTTCGAAGTCGTACATCTTCCGCGACAGGCGGGTCTGCGGGCAGCCCCACTCGCGCAAGCGCTCCCCCACCCGGTCGACGCCGATCCGTTCGATCAGGCGATTCGTCGCGGTGTTATCCGAAACGATGATCGCGAGCATCGCCAGATCCCGTAGGGAGAGGCGCTCGACGTCGCGCATGTGCCGCAGCACGCCGCTTCCGTCGACCCGCTCGCCGACCGCGACGCGTTCGTCCAGGTCGAGGCGTCCACGCGCCGCGTCGGCGTAGAGGGTCATCACCAGCGGCACCTTGATCACGGAGGCCGAGGGGAAGAGCTCGTCCTCGCGTTCGCAGAAGAGCGCGCGTCCGTCGATGTCGGAGGCAAAAGCGCCCGCCTCACCCGGCAATGACGCAAGCCCCTCGCGTGCCGGAGCGAACGCATCCACGGAGCGAGCCTAAGCGACCGCGCCGAAACCGCCGACCGATACGCTGACTTCGTGAACCTTCCTCGGCTTGCCGCTCTTGCCCTGATCGTCGTCACCCTCGCGGCCTGCCTGCCGGGGTCGTCGCCCCAGCCGAGCACGACCGCGACCCCGCGCCCGACCTCGGCGCGGCCACGCTTCGAGCTCGCGACGTACATGTATGCGCTCCAGACGAAGGGCAAGATCCGGATCGCCTCGCTCGACAAGGACATTCCGTTCGCCGTGCGGGACTACACCGGCATCTACGCGGGCTTCGAGGTGGATCTCGCTCGCGAGCTCGCCAAGGCGATCTTCGGCCCGCAGCGGGACATCGACTCGGTTATCGAGTGGGTCTCGGTCGATCGGAGCACCGCTGTGTCCGCACTCACGAGCCTGCAAGCCGACGTGGTCATCGCGCGGCTCGCCGCGACCGAGGAGCGAACGGCGGTGATCGACCTGAGCGACACCTACTTCGTCACCGGCGAACGAATCGTGGTGAGCTCGACCACCGACGACATCAGAGCCATAGCCGACCTCGACGCCAAGACGGTTTGCGTGCGGCGCGGGTCGGGCGTTGCCGCCCACGTGGACGAGGCGAACCCATCGGCGCGGACGCTCGAGCTCGACACGTACGCGTCGTGCCTCGGAGCTTTGAAAGCCGGGCAGGTCGACGCGATTGGCGCGGACGAACCGCTCCTTTGGAGTCTGGTCCGCGAGAACCCAGATACGAAGCTCGTCGGCGGGCTCCTGACGACCGATCGCTACGCGATCGGCGTCAAGAAGCACGCGTCCGATCGGCAGGGCTTCCTGCCCTTTCTGAACTTTTGGCTCGCCGGCGTGATCCGCGACGGCACGTGGGGCCGCCTCTACGCGCAGCACATCGCTCCTCTCTCCAAGGAGACCAAGGCCAGCCCGTAGCCGGCAAGCGGGTTCCGATGTACGGGACGTGACCGAAGACGAGCTCCGCGAGTACATGGAGGAATGGCGCGACTTCGGCTACCTCTTCATCCGCGCGCGCTGGACGATGGATGGCGCGAGGACCCTCGGCGAGGCGGCGCAACGGTTTCGCGATCGCGCCGAGACCCTCGAGCAGCTCGCTCACGCGGGGTTCGAGCTGGACCAGCCGGCCGACAACGGCTTCGCCATCGCCGTCCGGCCGGGTGAGGACTCGCCAATGCGGCTTGTCGAGGAGGACGAGTGAGTCAGGAGGACACCCAGGACATCGAGGTCGGCGAGCCCATCTATGAGTGCCCGGACTGCGGAAGCGTGACGATCCGCGGCAAGTGGTCGATCGAGGGCGCGAGGACGCTCACAGACGCCGCGCGCAAGCTCCGCGATTACGCGCACGAGCTCGAGCACATGCGATCTTCCGGCCTCGAGCTCGCGAGTCCCGTCGAGGCCGACTACGGGATCGTTCGACCCGGGGGGGCCTTGTCGGACGAAGACAGGGATGACGACGAGTGACGCTGCATCCGCGCCTGCACCTGCTCTCGGGTCGCCAGGGCGAGCGTGCCGACGCCCTCTACGGCGAACGACGCGACCGCGTTGGCAAAGCGAGCCGCCGCTTCGAGATCGTCGCCGTCCGCGAGGGCGATCGCGAGACCGGCGCAGAAGGCGTCGCCGGCGCCGGTCTGATCTATCACCTCGTCCGCCGGGAAGCCCCCGACCTCGACCTCCCGCCCGCCGCGTAGCACGATCGCGCCCCGCTCCGCGATGGTCACGATCGCGGGCGCCGTCCGCGCCCACCCGCGCGCGAGCTCGAGGTCGCCCCCGATGTCCTCCTCGCTTACCACGACGACGCTCACGCGCTCGAGAACGTCATGCGCTTCATCCCAGTCGCGCCGCCCGACGGTCCCGTCCGCGGCCCACGAGCGCAGGTAGCCCTGAGCCGCGAGGACGCGAGGGATGCCGCCGTACACGCCGAAGACCGACGGCTCGATCTCGTGCGCGATCGACGCGAGCACCACCGACCGTGTCTCGCGCAACGCCGTAGGGATCGCGTCCGCGCCGATGCCCCTCGCGCGCGCTTTGAGCCGCAACCGCCGGTGGCCGTCGACGTAGCGGAACGAGAACGTGGTGGTGACCGCGCTCTCGAGCGGATGCAGCTCGATGCCGAGATCCTGGCAACGGGCCACGAGCCGCTCGCGCTCGTTCGGGCCGACGCGTGTGAGAAGGGCCACGCGATCGCCGAGGCGTGCCGCGGCGGCCGCTGCGTAGGTTGCGGTGCCACCGATGCGCCACTCCGGATCCCCCTCGAACTCGTCGCGCGCCGCGTGCCCGATCGCGACCAGGTCGAACATCACACGTTGAAGAGGACGTGCAATATCTCGCCGTCCTTTACCGGATAGGTTTTTCCTTCCGTCCGCATGACGCCGAGCTTCTTCGCGTTGGCTTCGCTTCCGGCCTTCAGAAGCTCGTCCCACGCGATCACTTCGGCACGGATGAAGCCACGCTCGAGATCGGTGTGGACCGTGCCGGCCGCCTGCTGTGCAGGCGCATCGCATGGGACGGTCCACGCGCGGACATCGTCATCGCCGACCGTGAAGAACGAGCACAGTCCGAGCAGCTCGTACGTCGCGCGGATGAGGCGCTCGAGGGCCGGCTCCGCGAGCCCGAGGTCCCTCCGGAAGGACGCCGCCTCGACCGGCGGTAGCTCCGCGATCTCGGCCTCGAGCTTCGCCGACACCGGGACGACGGCGCTCGCGCGATGAGCCTTGGCCGCCTCGCGCACCGGCGCGATGATCCGCTCGGGATCGGCGACATCGTCTTCGTCGAGGTTCACCGCGACGAGGACCGGCATGCGCGTGAGGAAACGGAACCCCCGGATCGCTTTCTCTTCGTCGGGGTCGAGGTCCAGGTCGCGAAGGGGACGCTCCTCGGCGAGCGAAGCCAGTGCGCGCTGCAGGACCGCCTTCTCGCGCTCCTTCGTCTCTCGCTCCGGTCCCTTGGAGCTGCGCAGCTCCGGCTCGATGCGCTCCAAGCGTCGCTCGACGACCGCGTGATCGGCAAAGAGGAGCTCGAGCTCCACCGTGGAGAGATCGCGCACCGGGTCGACCGAACCGTCGACGTGCGGAACAGACGGCGCGCTGAAGGCGCGAACGACGTGGACGATCGCGTCGGCGGTACGCAGATCGCCCAGCTTCTGGGGAGAGATCGCCTGCCCCGGTTTCTCCGCGTGCGCGAGGCCGATGTCGCGGTACATCACCTCAGCGTGGGTGATCTTCTTCGGCCGGTAGAGCGCGGCGAGGTCCTCGACGCGCCCGTCCGGGACCTTCGCGACGCCGACGTTCGTCTCCGCCTCGGCGCCGGCGAAGGCGCCGGTCGTCGCGTGCGCGCCAGTCAGGAGGTTGAAGAGCGTTGTTTTGCCAACGTAGGGCAGCCCCGTGATCGCCGAGACGACGTTCATGCGGTGATCCGCGTCTCTCGGACTTCGGGTGGATCCTCGTGGAAGATCGCGCGCGCGATCGTGCGGAACCGCTCGACCGATCCTGTGCAGAAGAGCGCGTGCTCGGACTGCCCGCCATCTTTTGTCAACCGATGCGAGGCGAGGACCTCGCGCACCGCGAGCGCCGTCGTCGTGGCGGAGTCGACGACGCGAACGTCGCGGCCGGCGACTTTCTCGATCGCGGCGCGCAGCAGCGGGTAGTGCGTGCAACCGAGCAGGAGCGTGTCGACGACCGGGCGGACGACCCCGCCCTCTGTGAGGAGCGGCTCGACGTACTCGCGTACAGCTTCCAGCGCCTCGGGGCTCTCCGCTTTTCCGTCCTCGACGAGGGGGACGAGCTTCGGACAGGCCTGCTGCGCGACGTCGACGAGCGGATCGAGGTCGCGGAGGGCGCGCACGTAGGCTCCACTCCGGACGGTGAGAACCGTCGCGAGGACGCCGACCGCGCGACGAGCCGTGGCGGTGAGCGCCGCGGCTGCCCCGGGCCGGATGACGCCGATCGTCGGAACCGGGAACTCTTCGCGCACCGTCTCCAGCGCGACCGACGTCGCCGTGTTGCACGCGATCACGACGAGCTTGCAATCGGCACGGGCGAACCAGCGCATCGCTTCGCGGGTGAAACCCACCACCTCCGCCGGCTCTCGCGGGCCGTACGGCATACGGGCCTCGTCGCCGAGGTAGATCGTCGACTCGTTCGGCAGCTGGCGACGGAGCTCGCGCAGAACGGTCAGTCCGCCGACACCCGAGTCGAACACGCCTATCGGCCGGTCGGCGGCCTCGCTCACCGGAGGGTTACTGGCGCTGCTGCTGGACGAGGGAGTTCGCGAGGCCGTCGATCGCCTTCGAGACGGCGGAGTTTGGCGACGAGAGAACGAAGGGCTGCTGCTTGTTCAGCGATTCCTGGACCAGCTTCCAATCGCTAGGGATCTCGGCGACGACGGGAAGGTTGAGCGTGTGCTCGATGCCGCCCTTCGACATGCCGGCCGCACTATCCGACTGATTCACGACGAGAAGGATGGGCTTCTGGCCCTTGTAGCCGAGCGCCTCGAAGGTGTCGACCGCGGCACGCGTGTTGGCGATGGACGACTGCAGGTATGTGACGACGAGAAGGATGACATCGGCGACGTCGAGGATCGCGAGGGTCTCTTCTCCGAGCTTTGACGGTGCGTCAACGATGACGTAGTCGTGATCCTCCGCGAGCAGCTGCATCGCCATGGCGACGTCGGGCGCGGCCATGAGCTCGGCCTCTTCCGGGCGGGGCGGACCGAGGAGAACGGCGACGCCGCTCGGTCCTTCCCAGAGGACCTCGGAGAGCGAGGTTCGCATCCCCTGTCCGGTTGGGAGATCGACGATCGAGCGTGTCGCAGGCGGCACCTGAAGGACGTGACGGAGCGAGCCAAACTGCATGACGCCGTCCATGAGCGCAACGGAGTGGCCGCGACGGCGCAGGATCGTGGCGAGGTTCACCGCGATCGTCGTCTTTCCAGACCCGCCCTTCGGAGAGAAGCACACGATCATCCGTCCCTTGAGGCGGACGTCGCGCTTCCCGACCGCGAGCGCGGTCGCGAGCTCGTTCTGTCCACCCGGGAGGACAAAGACGGCATCGATGCCCTGATCCGGTTTGGGATCGATCGGACGCTGCGGAACGGTGACCATAACGATGCGCGTGCCGGGCGACGCGGCTCGGACACGCTTTGCGAGGTCGAAGCCCGTGCTCTTCCCTGAAAGCAGGGCATCGATCAGAACGGCGTCTGGCTTCTCCGTCGTCACCCGCGTGAGCGCGGCGTCGCCGTCCTTCTCGACGCCGACGAGCTCCGCTTCCTTCTCACGGGCCAGCATCTGCTGGAGGTGCTGCGCGACCTGCGGCAGGTCCTCGATGAGCAGGACTCGTTTCATGCGGCGCGAGTGTATGTGTTCGAGCGACGGCGGAGGGCGATGTGGGCGGCCCCGGCCACAAGAAGCGCGACCGCGATGAACGACATTCCCACGCCGGCCGTTATGCCCTGCCAGTACCACTCCGGATACAGCCGGATCAGGTTGCTGTCCGGCGGGAACAAGAAGTTGCCCTGCGGGAAGAACACCTCGTGGAAGAGCAGGAACAGCGGGTCGAAGGCCACGGCCGCGGCCACGCCGATCACTGCGACCATTCCGGCCGCGATCGAGGAACCGGCGCGGACGAGGCGGACTGCGTCGCCGCGGCGGCGAGCGCGCGCGACCCGAAAGCCGGCGACGAAGAGCGCGAGCGCGGCGGCGAACTCTGCGCCGCGGAACATCGCGCGCACGTCAGCCATGTGGGCGTACTCGTCGTCAGTGAAGAACCGGGTGTTGCTCGGCGCCGAGTCGCTGATGCCCGTGACGAACGACGCCCACTTCCCGTGCCAGTCGAGGAGACCATGGAGATCGACGACCACGGGACCCGAGCCGATCCCGCCGCTCTTCACCACGAAGGTCGTCTCTGTGTGGGCGGTTGCCCGCGCCAGGAGCTCGTAGGCCCAACCGCCGCTCCACACCAGCGCGACCGCGACGAGACCGAACACCGCGAACGCTATCGCGAAGATCGCGACCTCGACTCGATACGTGGTCACGCCGGGATCGCGCCGAGGCCGGGACGGCCCGAGTAGACGAAGCGACCCGCCTTCACGCCGACCGCGCGATAGGGATCGTCGTTGATGAGACGGTTGCCATCGAGGTCCGCCCACTCGACCGCCGGCGCGAGGTGCGCGGCCGCGGCGATCGCGACGCTCGTCTCGGCGGCGCGGCATCCGAGCATCACCTTGAGCCCTCCGTCGTGCGCCGCCGCGATCATCGCGCGCGCCGCGGCCACGCCGCCGCACTTCTGCAGCTTCACATTGATGCCGTCGCACGCGCCCACCAGGCGCGGCACGTCGCTGGCGCGGATCGCCGCTTCGTCGACGACGATGGGCAGCGGAGACCCGGCGTGAACCCGGCGCAGGCCTTCGAGGTCGTCCGGCGCGATCGGCTGCTCGACGAACTCGATCTCGAACGGGACGAGCGCGGCGATGCGAGCCGGGGCATCCTCGGCGGTCCAGGCGGCGTTCGGATCGACGCGGATCGTTCCGGAGAACCGCTCGCGGATCGCCGAGAGCGCCGCGACGTCGTCCTCGCGTCCGAGCTTCACTTTGAGAACGGAGAATCCCTCTGCAGCGGCCTTCGCGGCGCGTTCTGCCATGACCGAAGGCTCGGCGATGCCGATCGTGAGCGAGGTCGGCGGGGGCTCGCCGCGGGCGAGCCCGAGAAAGTCGCGAAGCGTGACCCCCGCGGCCTGCGAAGCGCGATCGTGCGCGAGGATGTCGATCGCACAGCAGGCCGCGCCGCCCTGCGGGAAGCGCTCGTCCAGACGCGCGACGACCGCCGCGAGACCCTGCGGATCCTCCCCGAGCACGTCGATCGCGCTTCGAATGCCGCGCTCGACGGACTCGGGAGTCTCTCCGAAGAACGTGTCGGGCACGCCCTCGCCACGTGAGACGCGGTCGCCCTCGCGGAGCTCGACCAGGACGACCTTCTTCGTCGTGTGCGTCGCCCGGCTGATCGCGAACGGCACGGCGAGGTGAAGCTCGACGGTGCGAACGGTGACGTTCACACGGGTACCCCCGTGCGCAACGCTCGCGCGAGTCGGTCGGCCCCAGCGGGTTTTTCGCGGATCGGATCGGCGGTCGGCAGCCCGGTTTCGTTCGCAGCCGAGATGATCGCCGCTTCGGCGAATGCGTCGCTGAGGGACGCCGTATTGAGCGCTATCGCAACCACACGCGTCCCTGGATAGCCGGGCGGTCGCCGCCAGGCCGCGGCCTCCTCGTAGATGCGGACGTTCTCGCGAAGAGAACGCAGCGGAAGGCCCTCCTCGTAGCCCTTCACGCTGCGACGGCCCGCGTCATGACACAGGACCATCAGGTCGGGCGCGCTGCCGTGGAGCAACCCGAGAGTCACGCCCGAGAAGCCCGGATGCGTCAGCGACCCTTGCCCTTCGACGATCACCCAATCAGCACGCTCCGCCGCGTCGCAGACCAAGAGCTCCGCCGCTCCCGCGATGAAATCCGCAACCACGGCGTCGACGGCGATTCCGCCGCCGCCGATCGCGATCCCCGTCTGGCCGGTGGCTACAAACTCGGCGCGCTCGCCTGCGCGACGCAGCGCCGACACGATCTCGAGCGACGCGGTCATCTTCCCCACCGCGGCGTCCGATCCAACCGTGAGGACGACGCGCGCGCCCGGGCGGCGGGAGCGATGACCGCCGATCGGCAGATCCGCCGGGGGGTCACGCAGCTCCCGTACGGTCGCACCGCCCCTCTTCGCCGCGGCGGCGAGCTCGGGATCGGCGAGGACGCGCTCGTGCAGGCCGCTCCAGATCTCGACGCCTCGCTCCAGCGCGCGCGCGAGCGGCGCTCGATAGTCATCGGGGATGCGGCCACCCGCGGTCGCCGTGCCGATCAGAAGGACGGTGGCTCCCCGTGCGATCGCGTCGTCCACGCTCGAGACCACCGGCACGCCGGCCCCGACTCCCACGCACTCCGCTGCGTCCTTTCCCGCCCTGGTCGAATCGACGACGGCGACGATTTCAAATGGCGCGTACCGGAGCACTCCGATGGCCGTCTTCGCGGTGGCGCGGGCGAACTGGCCCTCGGCGAGGATCGCGACCTTCATCGGCCGCCGAGATCCCGCCCCTGACGCAGGAAGCGTCCGTGCCGCTCGCGCGCCGTTTCACCCGACTCGAGCGCGACTCCCCCGTTCACGATGACGTGCTCGATCCCAACCGGGTAGCGGTGAGGATCCTGGTACGTCGCCGCATCCATTACCCGCGCGGGATCGAACACCACAAGATCGGCCCAGGCGCCTTCTCGAACGACGCCGCGGTCGTGCACCCGCGGGCGCGACGCCGTCAGCGACGTCATCTTGCGAACGGCGTCCTCGAGCCCCAGCACCTTCTCGTCGCGCGCGTACCGGCCGAGAACGCGCGGGAACGTCCCGTAGGAGCGCGGGTGAGGCTTGCCGAACGAGAGCCGACCGTATGGGGCATTCGCCCGTGAATCGCTGCCGATGCACACCCACTCTTTCGCCATCACGTAGCGGACGTCGTCCTCGTTCATCGAGTGATGCACGATGTCGACGGCCCCGTCGTGCTCGATGAGCGCATCGCAGGACCACTCGAGCGGATCCCGACCGGCCTCGTCGGCGAGCTGCTGCACGCTCTTCCCAGCCCAGTCGGGGTGGTGGCGCGCGCGCGCGATCATGATGCGTTCGAAGGCGCGCCCGGTCTCGACCTCCTCGCTCCGGATCCGCGCCCGCACGGCGGGATCGCGCAGGCGCTCGCACATCTTCGCGGTTCCGCCTTCGTGCACCCAGTTCGGGATCGTGACCGCGAGGCCGGTGGATGACGCCGTGTATGGGTACTGATCGGCTGTGACGTCAACACCCGCGGCCCGCGCGCGCTCGATCAGCGCGGTCGACTCCTTCACCTTGCCCCAGTTCTTCTGCCCGGACGCCTTGTGATGCGAGAGCTCGACGCGGACCCGGGCCTTCCGTCCGATCTCGAGATTCTCCTCGACGGCATCCAGAAGCTTCGTCGATTCGTTGCGGATGTGGCTCGCGTACAGGCCGCCTTTGTCGCGTACGACCTCGCACAGCGCTGCGAGCTCGTCGGTCGTCCCGAAGGCGCTCGGCGGGTAGATGAGGCCGGAGGCCAGGCCGATCGCACCTTCGTCCATCGACTTCGCGAGGAGCGCGCGCATCCGCGCGAGCTCGTCGTGCGAGGGTGCGCGGTCGTCCGCGCCCATGACGCAGGAGCGAAGCGTGCCGTGGCCCACGAACGAGCACACGTTGATCGCGGGTTTGACTCGGTCGACCGCGTCGGCGTACTCGCCGAACGACGACCAGGTCCGCTGAACGTTGAGCCGAGAGAGCTCCCGGTCGAGCTCGGCCTCGGCGAGGCCGCTCACCGGCGCCGACGAGCCGCCGCAGTTGC
>JBOGTG010000068.1:0-22331 GCA_050692175.1 Candidatus Limnocylindria bacterium
CGATGCTCATAAGGTCCGCGTGCGGCACGTACACGACCGCCGGGGCCAGAGGACGCGATCCGCGATGACCGTCGATCAGGGCTGCCCGCATCGTCCGCAGAAGGCGCTCGCGCCCAACGGCGCGGCCATCGCCTCCGTCGGTCGGTTTCGTCCCGCGGATCCCGAGCAGCGCGACCGCGGCGACGGCGCTCCACCCACCGAGGGAATCCTCGACCGGCGCCTGGCAGAGGACAAGATCGGCGTCTCCCGTATCCAGCGCGAGCGTCGCGGACCGTGGGCGGGCGGGGGAGGGGTGCTGCGCGAGCCAGGCCGCGAGCTCGCGCACGGTTCGATCGAACTCGAGCCAGACGTTCGCCTCGCGTGACTGCGCCGCATGGGACCGGCGCGCGCGGCCCTTCTCGATCCGAAGTGGCGCGCCGCGGCCCGCGAGGGTGTTCAGGCGGCTGCCCGAGATGAGGACCTCGAGCACGCACACGAGGAGCACGTCGCGGACCGGCGAAGCCGGCAGGGCGGTCTCGACGCCACGCAGCGTGGCCATGAGTGCGGTCAGATTGCGCGGGGTGTACAGGGCCGCGGTGCTCTCGCCGAGGGCCTGCGCGTTCGGATCGGGACCGAACCGCTCGACGAACTGCCAGAACGCCATGCCGCGCTGTTCGAGCCGTTGGCTCGACTTCTCGTCGTCCTCGTTGGTGGCCTCGATGAGCAGAGCGCGCCCCTCGCGGGCGCAGATGCCGCAACGGAACGCCTTCTTCGTCGGCGCAGGAGCGTCGCGCTCCCAGAGGAAGGCCTCGACGATCACCGGGCCGCGGCACGTCGCGCAGGTCGAGCCGTACAGCTCGCGCATCGCCACCCGATGTGGCATGCCGACGAGGGCGCTCTCACCCACTCGGTCCAGTGCGGCAAGTATTTCGTCAGCCGCGGGCGCAAGCGCGATCACGCGGCGCGCCCACTCGCCGAGCGGCTCGCGGGATTTCGCGACGCCGCGCCGGTCGGCGCGCTCGGCCGCGTCAGCGGCGGACCAGGGATGCGCAAGGGGATCGAGAACGACACCGCGGCGCGGCGCGTACGCGTTCGCGTAGAGGTCGGCGAGCAGCAGGGGAAACGCGGTGCCGAAGCGGTCGAGCGGACGGGGAAGAGGAAGGATCTCGAGCGGGACCATGGAGCGGACGCGCTCGAGTTGGCTCAAGGCAACGTGAAGAGTACGGCCCTCCTCGCGTCTACGACGACCCCCACGACGCGACCGTCGCGCGACAGGGTGAGGTCGTTGATCGTCCCACCCGCGCCCAGCTCCTCGGCCGCGCCGTCGGCCGGAGCGAACGCGACGACCTTGTCGGTTCCGTCGAGGACGACCGCACGGCGTCCGGCGACGAGGCGCCGCCCGTCGGTGAGCGGAGCCGTCCACTTCGGCGCGCCGTCCGGACCGATCGCGAGGAGCGAGGTCCGATCCAGCACATAGAGGGTGCCGTCTGGTGCGAACGCGACGTCACGTGCAAGCCCCGCAACGCGCGTCAGCGTCTTCGCGTCGGCGAGGGCGAAGCGGAACGTGCCCTGGTCGGTGACGGCCGCCGCGTATTTTCCGGACTGGTCGACCGCGAGCGCACGTCCGACCCCCGCGATTCGCGCAACTTCGCTCAGCTCCGAGTCACGGCCCGGGCGGAAGACCTCGATGTCGAAGGCCTCGCCGCTCGTGGTGCCGACATAGACGTTGCCCGCGTCGCTCGCCGCGATCCGGGCTCCGGCAGCGGGCGTCACGATCGGGAACGGACCCCCGATGACCTCGCCGTCCGCGGTACGTCCGCCAATCAGTCCCGGGCTTCCGCCGGGAAGGCCGGTGGAGCCGGCGGAGGCCGCGACGAAGACGCGCGTCGAGGGTACGAACAGGATCTGCGTCGCGGCGCCTGTGAAGCGCATCCCTGAGCCGAGATTCTCACCGGTGGGCACCTCGAGGAAAGTCACGACCTGGCCGCCGACCGCAAAGGTCTGCCTGTCGCCGCCGACGGAGAACTGAAGCACGCTCATACCGGCATAGCTCTGGGGGAGCGCCGTCAACGTGCCCTTTGGATTGAAGAGAGCCGCGTAGCCGTCGTCGCTGCCGGTGACGAGCCACGAGCCATCTGAGCTCAGCCCGATCTTTCGCGACGTCGCTCGCACCTCGAGCACGCGGGAGGGTTCGCGCCAGAGCTCGGCGTCGGGGAGGGGTCCGCTTCGCGCAAACGTGTACGAGGCGGCATCGGTGACGATGTTGACGACCCCCTGCTTCGTGAGGCCCGCGCTTGCCGCATCAGCAGTGGCGCGATCGCTGTACGGCCCGATGCGCACGACGAATGGAGCGCTCTGGGTGAACGAGCCGTTCAGCGGCGAGCCCATGCGCTGTAGGGCCTGCCTGGCCTCCGCGAGGCTTGCGTACGGGCCGGTCGTGATCGTGGCCTGAGTCGATGACTTGCTGGTCACCGAAAAGGACATGCCGCGCGCGATCGTGGCCTGCAGCGCATCGTCCTTCGGCAGCACGGTCGAGAGGTCGCGCAGGCGTTGCCATCCCGCGGTGACGTCGGTGATCACGCGGGTGAATGCGGCAGGGTCGCCGCCGTCGGCGTAGGCGTCGCCGTCGCGCGCGAGGTCGGACAGTCCGTCGGCGAGCGGCACGAGCTTCTCGCGGATCGGCCCGGTGCGATCGAGCGTCCCCGCCAGGACGGTGGCGTTGAAGGAGGAGATCGTCTTCGCGGTGCCGCGCATGACTGCGCTATAGCGGGCCGCCGCGACCGTCCGGGTCTGCTCTCCGGTGAGCGCTCCGGCGAGACCGTAGTTGTACGCCGAGACCTGGAGGAGCAACGCGCCGGCGTTACGAGCCATCTTGGGTGCACCGTCGACATCGTTGGACGGACCGGTCTTCGTCGGTTGAGCGGACTCGGTGCAGGACGCGAGGAAGGCGACGGCGAGGACGGATGAGAGCGCGCGGCGCGTGACCGCGCCGCTCACTCTTCGGCGTCGTCCTCCGAATCGTCGTCGTCCTCGGTGTCGACGGCGAGCGGCTCCTCAGTAACCTCGGTCTCCTCGAGCACTTCCTCGGCGACCGCAGTTTCCTCGATCTCCTCGGTCTCGTCGGGGCCGCCGTCGCGGAAGAAGGTGCCGCGGACGTAGGCGCGCTCCTTCGTCTCCGCCGACCGGTGGTGGCCCGGGAACGAGATGCGGCTCGCGTTCTCCGCGCTCGAAAACACCTCGCGGATCGCCACACGCGCGTTCGCGGGGTCGTTGCTCACCATCGCCGCGACGTATTGGTTGCCGGTCCGCAGTAGGTCGATGAGGCGCCGGCCGACCTTCGGCTCGAGGAACCCGATGAGGTCGCCGTCACGGGCGTGGATCGCCAAAAGGCCCTCCTGCTCGCGGAGCTCGCACTCCGCGCCGGGGCTGTACTTCGCGAGGACGTGGACCGGAGCCGGGTTGATGAGCCGGAGGATGCCCGTCTTTCCCATGTCCTCGATGAACAGGCGGGGCTGCGTCTTCGTCGTTGTCGTGAACGGCTTGACCTTGTGCTCCTGCAGCGTCGCGACACGCGTGTTACCGCGGAGCGCGATTGAGTTGTACGGCTCGGTCTTCAGAACCTCAGCGAAGGCGGCCTTGGCCTCGTCCAGCTTGCCGAGCTCGATGAGCGCCCGGCCCAGCCGGTTGCGCGCCTCAAGGTCGTCCGGGGACGCTTCGACGAGCTTTTGGTTTAGCTCCGCGGCGCGGGGCCAGTCAGCATCGAGCGCAGCCGCGGTGGCCTGATCGGCGAGCGCGCGCGCGCGAAGACCAGCGTCTGTTATCTGTGGCACGGGGTGTTCCTCCAACGCGTGAGGGTACGCCCGGTCGGGCGCTCTGGGATATACGAATTGTAGCGGTCGAAGGGGCTTCGCCCCCTCGGACCCCCGAAGTACGCTGTCGCCTGAAATGCCGTACCTCTCGGAAATACAGCACCGCAGGGTTATCGAGCCGAACGGCAACGAGGTGGGCAAGCTCGCGGACATCGCGGTCGTGCCGCAGGGGCAATTCCCGGCCGCGCAGTGGGCCATCCTCGCGACGCCGTCGGGTGAGAAGGTCGTGCGGTGGGGCGATCTCGCGCAAGAGATCGGTCATTTCCGTCTTCGCAACCGTCTTGAGACGACGCCCGACGCGCAGCTTCCGGCTGAGGCCCTGCGACTCGCCCGAGATCTCCTCGACAAGCAGATCGTCGACACGCACGGCGCCAAAGTCGTGCGCGTGAACGACCTCCAGCTCTCCGACGTCGACGGCCAGCTGCGCCTGGTGGGCGCCGACGTGGGGCTCCGCGGGCTGCTTCGCCGGGTCGGAGCCGAGTCCGTGGCCGAGCGCGTGGCCGGGCTCGCCGGACGGCGGCTGCCGCGCGGGATCATCCCGTGGCACCTCGTCGAGACCCTCGAGCCCGCAAACAACGACTCGGCCAAGACCACCGCTGTCCGACTCACGATCCCGCACACAAAGCTGGCGCTCCTTCACCCGGCGGACATCGCCGACATCGTCGAGGAGATGACCGCCGACGAGCGCGTGGCGGTCTTCCAGCAGCTCGACCTCGAGACGGCCGCCGAGGCGTTGCAGGAGGTCGAGCCGGAGATGCAGGCCGCGATCGTCAGCGATCTGCCGGAGGAGCGCGCCGCCGACATCCTCGAGGAGATGGACCCCGACGAGGCTGCGGACCTGTTGCAGGACCTGCCTGAGGAACGGCGCGATGAGCTCGTGGAGCTCATGGAGAAGGAGGAGGCCAAGGACGTCTCGGAGCTTCTCACCCACTCTCAGGACTCGGCTGGCGGGATCATGACGACCGACGTCATTGCGCTCCCGGGCGGGATCACGGCCGCGCAGGCGATCGACGACCTTCGTGTGAGGAAGCCGGATCCCGAGCTCACGTATTACCTCTACGTCGTTGACGACGAGGGGAAGCTCGAGGGCGTGCTGTCGCTGCGGGATCTTGTGGTCGCCGCGCCGGAGACGAAAGTGAAGGCGATCATGGATTCGCACGTCCTCCGCGTCGACGCGGAGACGCCAAAGGAAGAGGTCGCCGCGCTCATCGCGAAGTACGACCTGCTCGCGCTGCCGGTCGTCGACGCTCGCGGCAAGCTGCTCGGCACCGTCACCATCGACGATGTCGTGGAGCTCATGCTCCCGCGGGGCTGGAAAAAGAGGTCCCTTCGGTCGATCGCACGGTGATCAGGACCGCCTCCGCGGTCCGCCGTCGCGCCCGCGTTCGCCAAGCTTCGATCCTCGCCTTCCTCGCCGTCATGGGTCCCGGGATCATCACGGGGTTCGCCGGGAACGAGGCCGGTGGGGTCACCACGTACTCGGCTGTGGGTGCGCAGTTCGGTTACTCGATGCTCTGGCTCCTCCTCGTCGCGAGCGTCGGTCTTGGTGTCGTCCAGGAAACGACCTCTCGTATGGGGCTCACGACCGGCCAGGGCCTCTCGGACCTGATCCGGGAGCGGTTCGGGGTGCGCTGGACGATCGTGGCGATGGTCGCGCTGCTCGTCGCGAACGGCAGCAACGTCATCGCCGAATTCGCGGGGATCGCGGCGGGTCTCGAGATCCTCCGCGTGCCGCGAGAGGTCTCCGTTCCCGTGGCTGCGACGCTGGTGTGGGCGCTGGTGGTGTTCTCGAGTTATCGCGTGATCGAACGCGCGCTCTTCGTCGTGCTCCTCGCGTTCCTCGCCTACCCCGTGTCGGTGGCGATCCTGCGACCGGACCTCGGCGATGTGATCACCGGATTCGTCCCGACGCTCCCGACCGATCCCTCGGCGCTCGCGTTTGCGGTCGCGCTCGTCGGGACGACGATCACGCCCTATCTCCTCTTCTACATCCAAGCCTCAGTCGTTGACAAAGGCCTCGACCGGCGCTCGATGGGCTACGCGCGGGTCGACGTCCTCATGGGAGCGGCTCTTGCCGGGATCTTCGCTTTCCTGATCATCGTGGTGACCGGAACGGTCCTGCACCCGGCCGGCATGCGCGTGACCTCGGCCGAGGACGCAGCGCAGGCGCTCGTGCCCCTGGCCGGCCAGTACGCGGGACTTCTCTTCGCGGTCGGCCTGACCGGAGCGTCGCTGCTCGGGGCAGTCGTCATGCCTCTCTCGACCTCGTACGCGATCTGCGAAGCGTTCGGCTGGGAGTCCGGCATCAGCAAGAATTTCCGCGAGGCGCCGGTCTTTATGAGCCTCTTCACGCTGCTCTTGCTGGTCGGAGCCCTCGTCGTGCTCATACCCGGCCTGTCGCTGATCCCCCTCATCGTGGCGGCCCAGGTCGCGAACGGCGTCCTGCTACCGGTGATCCTCGTTTTCATCGTCCGTCTGGCGACCGACCGACGAATCATGGGCGACCTCGTGAGCGGTCGGCTCGCCACGTTGCTCGGCTGGGGGACGGTCCTCGTCGCGGGCACGCTCTCGGTCGCCTACGTGGTTCTCTCGCTGCTCGGTATCGCTTAGGACGGGACCCGTCTCCTCGACAAGCACGATTGGATGCACTTCGGGTGCTACGCGACCGGGCGGATGACGAACGGGGGACGTCGCACCCCCCGCGTGGGGGTTACCCCGGGGCGAGGCTAGCGCGAGTCTGACGGCAAATGGCTACGGCGCTGAACGTCGCGATCCCCGTCGTCGATCCGTACGGCAGTGTCTTCCGGCTTCTGCGGTCGGTGGAGCTGCCCTTCTCGCTATTTCGCGTGGAGGACTCGTCGGAAATCGCGGCCGATGCGCCTTTCGCCATCCTGAGCTCGTACGGAAAAGCGGACGCGGCGGTGGTGGAGGAGCTTTCCGACCGCGTCCCGACCGTCGTTTACGCGGTGCAGGTCCGCGCGAACGAGCCCGCCCCTCTCATGCGGGCGATGGCGTATGTGAGCGATCGCATGCCGACCGGAATGATCCGCGACGTGATCACGAGCGCCCTGGAGCGCAGCGCCCGCTAGTAGCGAGGACCTCCAGGCCTGCCTTCACTATCCCGGATGAACTCCCCGTATGCCGTCGATCCGTGAGCGTCCTCGTGATCGGGAGCCCGGGAGCGCCTGCCCCTGGTCAACGCCCAGACGATCGGACCGAAGAGGATGAGAACCAAGACAACAACGAAGAGCCACTCAACCTAACGCGGCTCCTCGAGGACGCCGCCCGTCGCGTCCAGATAACGATCTGGGTTCTCCTGGAAGATCCGCTTGCACTTCAGCGCGTCGAACGCGTAGATGCGGTCCTCGTAGCGCACCCGAAGCGCGCCGTCGCCGAGCGGCGCGCCGCATATCACGCACCGGACCGTGCTCACGTCGGCTCGACCTCGAGCAAAGGCTGATGCGCGCGGACGAGCTGACCGTTCTCGGAGAAGATTCGGCGCACCTTTCCCGACGCTGTCGAGCGGATCTCGTTGAAGAGCTTCATCGCCTCGATGAGCCCGATGACGTCGCCGGTGGTCACACTCGAACCCACCTGCACGAAGGGCTCGGTCTGCGGCGAAGACGCCCGGTAGAAGATCCCGGTGAGCGGCGCGTTCACCGTGGGCAGCTCCTTCACCAGCGCGGCCGGGGCAGCCGCGGCGTGGGGTGCGGCCGCAGCGCCCGGGGCGCTCGTCGCGGCACGCGCACCGTCCTTGGCGACACGCACGCGTACGCCGCCGCGCTTCACCTCGAGCTCGCTGACCTCATCGCGCGCGAGGCGCTCGAGGAGCTCCGCGACGAGCGCGTTCGCGTCGGCGCGGACCTTTCGCGGATCCGGCATTAGATCAGGCCGCGTCCCGGCCGATGACGAGCGCCACGTTGTGCCCGCCAAAACCCATGGAGTTCGAAAGAGAGAGGTTGACCTTCGTCTTGCGCGCGCGGTTCGGGACGTAGTCGAGGTCACACTCCGGATCGGGGGTCTCCTGATTGATCGTCGGTGGAAGGAGCTCGTTTCGCATTCCAAGGATGCAGAGCGCGGCCTCGATCGCGCCCGCCGCGCCCAGCGTGTGTCCGATCATCGATTTCGTCGAGGAGACCGCGAGTTTGCGCGCGTGATCGCCGAAGACCGTTTTGAGCGCCGCGGTCTCGGCACCGTCGTTGGCCTGAGTCGATGTTCCGTGTGCGTTCACATAGCCGATCGCCTCCGGCTTCACCCGGGCGTCCGCGATCGCCATGCGCATCGCGCGCACCGCGCCCTCGCCGCCGGGCGGCGGCGCGGTCACGTGGTACGAGTCGGCAGACATGCCATATCCCAGGAACTCGGCGAGGATCGTCGCGCCGCGGGCGCGCGCGAACTCGAGGTCCTCGAGGACGAGACAGCCCGCGCCCTCACTGAACACGAAGCCGTCGCGGTTCTTGTCGAATGGACGCGAGGCTCTCTGGGGCTCGTTGTTCCGTGTGGACAGGGCACGCGCTTGGTTGAAGGCGCCGATCGCGATCTTGATGAGGCCCGCCTCGGCCCCACCGGCGAGCATCACGTCAGCCTGGCCCCGGCGGATGATCTCTGCGGCTTCCCCCACGGCGTTCGCGCTCGACGCGCACGCCGATACGTGCCCCATGTTCGGGCCCTTGGCGTGGTACTTCATCGCGATCTCGCCGGCCGCCATGTCGATGATCATCATCGGAATGAGGAACGGCGAGACCTTCCGAGGGTCCTTCTGGTGGATGAGCACCTGCTCGACGAGGGTCTCCACACCGCCGATGCCAGACCCGAACGCGACGCCGATGCGCGGCGCGAGCTCCGGCGTGATCTCCAGGCGGGCCGATTTGAGGGCCTCGCCGGCGGATGCGACCGCGAAGTGCACGAATCGGTCGGACCGGCGGACTTCCTTGCGTTCCATGTAGTCGAGCGGATCGAAGTCGCGAACCTCACCCGCGATCGTCGTTTCGAGGCCGGCCGGGTCAAAGCGCGTGATCGGCCCGATCCCGCTCCTCCCCGCCACGATGCCATCCCAGGTTCTTTCCACCGTCGAGCCGAGAGGGGTGATCATGCCGAGACCCGTCACCACGACACGGCGGCGCTCGCCGTTCTGCACGGGTCGAGTCTAGCGAGGCGTCTTTCTAGAGCGCCTGCAGCCGGGCGATATGAGATGTCTCGATGAGCGCGGCGCCGGCGAGAAGAACGAAGGCCACCGCGACCATCGAGAGCTCGAGGCGCGTGAGGCGAATGTCCCGCAGATGCCGGATGCGGACGACATGTCGGTCGGTGAGCCGGCGCTGCCTCCAGAGCGACGCATTAGCGAGCACGGTCGCGAGGATGATGTACGCGACGAGCTCCGGGATTCCCGCGTGGGAGATGATCGACCGCAGGTCGAGCGGCGGAACGCGCGCGCCCGGGACGAACAAGGCGAACGAGTTGGTGCCAAGCGCTATCCCGAAGCGGATCAGCCACGTCCACGGAGCGAAGTACGCGAGCGAGATCGGCCCAAGGCTGTAGAGGCTTGCAAGCGCAATGACGCCGAAGCCGAACCCGGCGTTCCAGATGAACAAGGTAGCCGCGACACCGGCGGAATCCGCGCGCGCGTCGAGCGTCGGCAGGAGTCTGAGCGTGAAACGGGTCGCCCCTTCAGGTAACAGTGCATACGCGACGGTCCATGCGACGACGAAGGCGACGACACCGACCGTGGTGGCGGTCGCGAGACGCACGAGCGCGCTCCGATGCGACAGGTTCTCGAGGAGAAGCGACCAGGTCACCAAGCCATAGGAACGCTATCGACCAACGGGCCCGACGGCCATAGTCCGATTGGCCAAGCGGATTGCTGTCGGGTCTCAGATGAGTATTGGGATGCTGTCGAAACGCGCGCCGCTCGCGTGGACCGTTTGTCGCGCGAATGAGGTCATCGTTACGGCGCGCCCGCGGCCATGGACCGTCCAACCTTCCGCGCGTTCGACGACCGCGGTGTCCTCGTCGATCCCGATGCCGCGGAAGCCTTCGGGCCAGGCTCTTACCCACGTCTGGACGCGCTCGGGTGGGAACTGCGCGAGCAGATCGAAATGCGGGATCACAAAGTGGCCTCCGAGCACGCCGAGCCCGTCACGGATCGATACGCTCTGTGGGAGTCCGGCGGCGTCGAAGTCGTCGGGCGCGTAGCTCTTTTCGCCCAGCATCATCGCGCCGGCGCTTGCGCCAGCCAGCACGGCACCCGACCGGTGTACGCGTACGACCTCGTCCCAGAAGGGCGTCCCGGCGAGCACGTTGATCGCGTGTTGCGGGCGTCCCCCCGAGAAATAAACCCAGTCCACGTCGCGCAGCGCGTCGATCCACTTGCGCTCCCAGGCCTCATCGCGGCGCAGGACCATGACCGGTACCACGTCCGCGCCGAGCGCCGCGAAATGGGTCGTACCGAGCTCCGCCCAGCTCCCCGAGGTGTCCTCGAGCCCCGAGGCCGTCGGGACGATGGCCACACGAGCACGGGCTTTGTTAAGGCCCGCCAGGATTTCGCGATCCAGGTCGTCCATCGCCGGCGTGAACTCGCCCGATCCGACCAGGATCAGCCGGCCGCGCGTCAATCGCGCCCAGCAATCGACACGGTGCTTCCGTGGAAGCGCTTGTACATTCGGTCGAAATTGCGGCGGCTCCGCTTGAGGCGCTCCTCCTCCGAAAGGGACTCCCAGATGCGGTGCTCGTGCCTGCGGGCGCACTCCGCGCCGAGCGCGACGGCCCGGTAACCGAACTCTCGTGCCGCGAGCGATACCGCGATGTCAAGATTTCGGTAGAACCGGTAGCGCTCGTCGAAACCGCCGATCTCCAGCAGAACTTCTCGCCGCGCGGCGGCGCAATATCCCTGCACCGCCTGGACCTCGCCGCTCGTGGCCTCGTCGAAGTGCTTGAGATCGGTCGTGCGAAGGCCCCACGGTCCCACGAAACCCACCGTCTGGTCGCCGAGCACGCGTGTCAATGGAGAAAAGAGATCACCTGTGATCTCGACCGAGCAGTCGAGCATGAGGAGCATGCGGCCCCGCGCGAGGCGGATGAGCGCGTTGCGGGCCGCGCCCTCACCGAGATCGCGATCGGCGAAGAAGACCTCCACCCGTCCGTCGGACGAGGCGATCTCGGCGATCCGGTGCTGGGCCTCATCGCGCGAGCCCGAATCGAGGACGAAAACCTCGCCGTCAGGCGGGAGAAACGGCAGCAGGCCGGCAAGACAGCGGGCAAGATCCGCCGGGTACTCGCGCGTCACGATGCCGACCGACCAGGACCGTGCCGCGGGCTCACCTCGGCGATCGGGAAGCTCCTTCGCCGACGAGACCGTCTGCCGCTCGCGTGCAGCGACGCGACGATCGCCACGGGACAGCACGGCACGATCGACGGCCAGATCTTCGACGCGATAGTCGTCGAACGTCGAGCGTAGCCCGTCGGCGCGGTGGAAGTCTCGCGACGCGCGCGCCGCGCGGTGCTCCTCGACCGAGGCGAGCACTTCGCGCGGGGCCTTCGCGTGCTCGGCGGCGACGGAAGCGAGATCGAGCCCGAGGACGCGGTCCGCCTCGAGGAACACCTGGAGGCGTTCCGTGTCCGAGATCGCGCGATCGACGGCGCACCGCTGCAACCAGGCGACGGCGGCCGGGAGGTTGAGATCGTCGGCGAGCGCCCGGGCGAACGGTTCGATCCAGCGTTGGCGCAGTGGGGTGTCTGTCGGATCGCCCCGCGGCACCTGCGCCCAGTGGCGCACACGCTGGCGGAGGTGATCCAGCGCTTCGGCCGCCTGTCGCAGGGCGCCAAGCGAGAAGTGCATCCGCGTCCGGTAATGCGTGAGAAGGCACTGGTAGCGGAAGGCGAGCGGATCGATCCCCAGCTCGACCATCTCGTCGATGGTCACCGTGTTGCGCGCGGACTTCGCCATCTTCACGCCATCGGCGAGAAGATGCTGACCGTGCACCCAATGCCGCACCGACGCGTGGCCATAGGCACCTTCGGACTGCGCGATCTCGTCCTCGTGGTGCGGAAAGATGTTGTCAACGCCTCCGGTGTGCACATCGAAACGCTCGCCGAGGTACTTCGTGCTCATCGCCGAACACTCGATGTGCCACCCCGGAAAGCCCGCACCCCACGGTGACTCCCAGGTGAGCGCGCGACCGGGCTCGGCCTTTTTCCAGAGCGCGAAGTCGGCGGGATCGCGCTTGTTGGGGTCGAGCTCGGCACGTACGCCCTGCCGCAGCGCTTCGCCGACGTTGCCAGAGAGCTTTCCGTAGCCGGCAAACCGCTTCACCGCGAAGTAGACCGCGCCCTCGACCTCGTACGCGAGGCCGCGCGCGATGAGTCTCTCGATGATGGAGATCATTTCCGGGACGTGATCCGTCGCCCGCGGGAAGTGCGTTGCCGGGAGGATCCCGAGCCGCCGCTCGTCGTCGTGGAACCGGATCTCGTAGAACTCGGCGATCTGCTTCGGGGTCTTTCCCTCGGCGAGGGCCGCGGCGATGACCTTGTCTTCCCCTCGGTCGACCGCGTCCTGGCGCATGTGCCCGACGTCCGTGATGTTCTTGACCGCGACCACGCTGTTGCCAAAGTGCTCGAGCGTCCGACGAAGCCAGTCGGCAAGGAGATAGGAGCGGAGATTCCCGACGTGCGCCGGCCGGTAGACCGTCGGCCCGCAGGTGTACATGCGCACTTCGCCCTGCCGCTCCGTGGTGAGCGGGACGATGCTCCGCTGGAGGGTGTCGTAGATCTGGAGCTGCACGGCCTCCCCTTCTATGAGGGTAGTCCGGTCTCGGTACGCTAACTAACCGCGGAGAGGAGGCCGAGGTGGCCACGGAGCTCTTCACGGCGATCAAGAGCGGCGACAGGTCGGCCGTGGAGCGACTGCTGGAGCGGGATCGAGCGCTCGTCGACGCGCGCGACGCGCAAGGGCTCTCCCCCGTACTTGCGGCGCTGTACCACGGGCAGGGCGACATCGCCATGGCCATCCTTCGACGTCATCCGAAGCTCACCGTGTTCGAGGCGGCCGCTGCCGGCGATGTCGCCCGCGTCCGCGAGATCGTGGGGCGGGACCGCGCCGAGGCGAACGGCGTGGCCCCGGACGGGTACTCGCCCCTCGGGCTGGCCGCGTTCTTCAAGCGACGCGAAGTCGTGAGTTACCTGCTCGAGGCGGGGGCCGATCCGCGGCCGGCTTCACGCCAGGGCGGCTTCACACCGCTGCACTCCGCTGTGGCGACCGATGCCGGCGCTCGCGATGTCGAGATCGTGCGGATGTTGCTGGATAGAGGTGCGGACCCGAACGCGAAGAGCCAGTCCGGCTCGACGCCGCTGCACACGGTCGCGTTCACGGGCGATCGCGAGAGCCTCGACCTGCTGCTGGATCACGGCGCCGATGCGGCGGTCAAGAACAACGACGGAAAGACCGCGGCGGATCTTGCCCGGGAGCGAGGGCACCGCGAGATAGCGGATCGCCTCGCTCAGAAGGCGACTCTCTAGAGAATCGTCTGCCCGAGCGCCGACGCGACGAGCTCGACCGCGAGCGCCGCGGTGCGGTTGCCCTCATCGAGGATCGGATTGACTTCGGCGACCTCGAGCGAGCGGAGCTTTCCTGATGCGGCGAGCATCTCCATCGCGAGCTGCGCCTCGCGATAGGTGAGTCCTCCCCGGACGGGTGTGCCGACGCCGGGGGCTTCGTCCGGATCGATCGCGTCCATGTCGAGCGACAGGTGAATCCCGTCGCCTTTGGACGCGATCGCGATCGCCTTCTCCATCGCGGCGCTCATCCCCATACGGTCGATGTCGGCCATCGTGATCGGCGTCACGCCTGCGGCCTTGATGTTCTCCTTTTCGCCGGCGTCGACGCTGCGGAGCCCGATGAGGACGCCGTTGCGGCCATCGACCGAGCCGGAGAGGTCCTTCGGAAACGGATCGGCGGCGGGTCCGAAGGCGACCGCGAACGGCATCCCGTGCACGTTCCCGGACGGAGACGTCTTGGGCGTGTTGCTGTCACCGTGCGCGTCCATCCAGATCACACCAGGACGGCGCCCGCCCCGGGCGATTCCCGCGAGCGTTCCCATCGCCATCGAATGGTCCCCGCCGAGGACGATCGCGATGTTCCCGGCGCGCTCGATGTCCGCGACGACCCTCGCGAGGTCTTCGACGACGCGGACGATCTCATCGACGTGATGCGCGCGCCCGCTCATTTTCGCGAGCTCGTTTCTGTCCACCTCGCGGAAGTTCTTGGTCGCGCCCTCGTCGCGGTCGGCGACGCGGACGTTTCCGCGATCGCGGACCGAGTACCCGAGATTCGCGAGCCGGTCGCGCAGGCCCGCGTAGCGGATCGCGGATGGGCCCATGTCGACGCCGCGACGGCTCCCGCCGAGGTCCATCGGAACGCCGATGATCTCGACCGTCCTCTTCATGACTTCGCCTTTGGTTGGAAGATCGCGAGGATCACGCCTTCGGCCGCGAGCTCATCGCCGACCATCGTGCGGACCGCGACGCGCGCGAAGCCACGGCGCATCTTCTCGAACGTCGCCTCGAACCGCGCGGTGTCCCCGGGCTTGACCATGCGCTTGAAGCGCATGTTTTCGATGCCCGCGAAGAGGCCGAGCCCGTCGCGGTAATCAGGGTGCGCCATCGCGGCGACAGTTGCGGCTTGGGCCATCGATTCCACGAGGATGACGCCAGGGACGATGGGGTTACCCGGGAAATGGCCGGGCTGGTACCACTCCTTGCCGGTGAACGTGTGCTCGGCCACCGCACGCACACCCGGCTCGAGCTCGATGACGCGGTCTATCAGGAGAAAGGGCTCGCGGTGCGGGATAAGCGCTTCGATGCCAGCACGGTCCAGCAGGGTCACGCGGCGAGTTTAGAGAGAGGAGCCCGCCGCGGAACTATCCGGGGGGTGGTCTCGTTAGATGGTCGTGCTCGCTCGTCACGCGCTCCCTCGCACCCGTGACATCGCGTTCGTCGTCGCGGCCACTGCGCTGAGCGCCGTGCTCGGCGCCGCCCTGGTCAGGGCGTTCATAGGTGAGACGCCGTTCGGCCCACGCACCGATCCCGGGCCAGCTCAGCCGGCACCCGCCCGAGAGCCCGCTCCGGAGCAGCTCGTCGCGCCGCCAGCACCAGTGGAGGCGCCGACCGCCCCGACGCTCGCGCCCACCACCTCAGCCCTGCCGTTGGCACCCACCCAGGACAGCCAGTCGGCTGAGGCGACGCGTCAGCCGTTCGAAACGCTGCCCACCGAGTCCGTTGTGCCGAGCTTCCGGCCCGGCGGGAGTCTCGGGCCGCCCTACGCGAGCATCCCACCGCAGAACTGATCGCGACGGCGCGCGACGCGGCCGTACATAGACGAGGGCCCCGGCGTCCTGCCGGGGCCCTCGCGCGATGCTTGTGTCCGCGTTAGTTGAGATCCCCCACCGCGATCAGATCCGCCTGAGCGGCGCCGTTCGCGTCGTCGTGGGTCACGACCATCCAACCAAGCTGAGGTGCGATACCGAATTTCGCCTTGTCGACAGTCACGGTCGCGCTCGTGTTCGCTCCAGGCGCGACGGTCAAGAAGTCGCCAGTAGAGACCGACGGCTGGTGCGAGCGAAACTCGGCGACGCCGGTCGTGTCGACCAGGCCGCCGGGCACGATGGAGAAGCCAGCCACGCTGTAACGGAACTTCGTCTGGCTGTTGACTGAGGGGTCCATACCGATGTCGCTCGCGAGCGTGGGGAGGAGGACCGTCGACCCGTTCATCGGAGCGATCGCCACCCACGCATTGATTAGGTTACCGGAGGCGTCGAAGATGAATGAGGCGAACTGGCCATTGAAGGAGCCGGCCAGGACCGCTCCAAGGTCGACGCCGACAACGAAGAACTCCGGCGCTGCGTCGCCCTTGACGTCGATGAGGATGTCGAACTCGTTCACGGATGGATTCGACCAGCGGCCCCAGCCGTTGATCGCGAAGACGAGGCTTCGGTCGCTCGTGGCGCCTCCCAAGGCTGAGCCGGGCAGGGCCTGCACGCCGACCGCACGGATGTCCATCGGGTCGTCGCTGAACCCGCCGATGTCGTTCGCGTCGGTGATGCCCCAAGCGTAGAAATCTGCGGTGCCGGAATGGATGCCAGTGTTGTTGAGTGGCACGGTAGCGGTGAACGTGCTTCCTGAACGCGTGTACGCGGACTTCGGTCCAGCCGCGATGGCCGAGCGGCCACGCGGCACGAGCATGAACGGCACGCGAAGCGGGTAGACGCCCGCGCCAGCCGCTGTGGGCGTCGCGACGATCGCGCCGCGCACGCTGACGATTCCTCCAAAGTTGGATGCCGTCGCCCCAGGGAGGGCGGCGACCGCCGCTGCGGTGAGCGACAGGGTGACGTTGATCGTCTGCGATCCGCCTGCCGGCACCGTGACCGGGTTCGCAGAGAACGCGACCGCAGTATCGCGAGTGAGACCGACGAACGCCGGCGCGAGGTCGTAGGTGATGGCCGAACCGCTCGTGTTGTGCAGGGTCAGCGGGAGCGTCTCGCTATACGCCCCGGCCAATGCCTCTTGGCCGAACGCGAGCGTCGCCTTTCCTTCGGCTGTCGTCGCGAGACCGACGCTATCGACAGCTTTCCTGGCATCTACGACGCCCGAGCCGGCACGCCGCGGGTCGTACGAGTTCGAGCTGGTGAGCAGGATCTTTGCGGCCGTCGCGTTGGCTGTATGCACGATCGCGCTCTTGATCAGTTCCGTGCTCCAGTCCGAATGCGCTTCAGTGACGAGCGCGGCCACGCCCGCGGTATGCGGCGCCGCCATCGACGTGCCGGAGATCCTGGTGCCCTTGTTGCCGGTGCCGGACGAGGTCGAGAGGACGCTCACGCCGGGCGCTGTGACCTCCGGCTTCGGGTCGCTGTCGACGTTCGCCGGGCCGCCGGAGGTGAAGCCCGCAAGCCGCTGGTAGCCGGGGTTCGGGACTGTCGTGGCGGTAAGGGTCGCTGTCCCGGGGTCCGCCGCGACAAGATTGTCACCGTCTGCCGTGGGGGCCGAACCTAGGACGCCACGGATGCCAAAGAACGGAATCGTGACCGTGAACGGCTCGCCCGTGTCCGGGTTAGAGGTGATCTCTCCTTCGAAGGGTGGGAAGCCCGCGTCCGTGTTGATCATGGCGACTGCGGCCGCGCCCGCCTGCTGACCGAAGATGGCTCGCGCAACGCGCGCGCAGACACCACGGACGGTCACGACGAGCTTGCCGGACACGCCGCCCGGGTAGCCAGTGTAGTTCGCGGGATTGCAGCCGAGTGACACGGGGCCGCTTGGGTAGCTGGTCCGCAGCACGGCGACCGGCAGCGTGGTGCCGTTCGTGAACGATGCCCCGTTCGAGTTCTGCATGGTGATGCTCGTGCCAGTGCTAAGCTCCGCCGTGGCGCCTGGGAAGGTCGCGCCGGAGCTGTCGATCGCCGCGACGGAAATGGCGCGGCTCGCGACCGCTGGCGCACCCGTGACGTAGGCGCCCCCGCCGCTGTTGCCGGCCGAGGTGACCACCACCACGCCAGCCTCGGCGAGCGTGTTCGAAGCGACCGTGCTCGGCTCCTCGTCGCGGCCGAAGACGGAACCGAGCGACATGTTCACGACGTCTGCCTCGTTCTCCAAGGCGAAGTCCAGCGCCTCGACGAGAACGGCCTCGCTGGTCGAGCCTTCGCACCCGAAGACCCGCACTGCGATGATCGAGGCCTTCGGGGCGACGCCCGGACCAATGCGGAAGGTGTTGTCAGCATGTGTCGATCCGTTGTACGTCCCCGCGTAGGTTGCGCCGCTGCCGAGTACGCCGAACCCTGCGGCCGAGCCAGCGACGTGGGAGCCATGGCCGTTGCAGTCAACCGGATCCGGGTCCGGATTCGGCGTCGCGACCTCAGGATCGTCCGAGCTCGCGTTGTAGTCATCCCCGATGAGATCGGTCCCGATCACGACCTTGGCGGTCGGGAAGGTGCCCGCCTCGATGACGGTGGAGTCGTTGTCCGCGAAGTCATCAGCGTCACCCGACCCGCCGAAGTTCGCGTGGAAGTAGTCCACGCCGGTGTCGAGGACGGCGATCTTGACCCCGTCGCCGGTGAAACCGGTGTCGTTCCACGCTTCGTGCGCCCGGATGTACTGGGCTCCCGGCGTGTTGTCCAGCTCGAAGGTCCGCGATGGATGCACGGCGACGACGCCAGACAAGCTCTGGAGCGCCGCGATGGCGTTGAGCGGCGCGCGCACGGCGAGGCCGTTGTAAGCGTCCTGGTAGTCGAAGAGCACGCTCGCACCGGCCGTGGCGACACGGCCGCGGAGCGCATCCTGGTTCGCCTTCAGCGATGCGCGGATAGCGTCGCGCTCCGCCTTCGACAGCTCTTTGCCTTGCATCTTCGCCTCCGCGGACCGCTTGCCCACGGATGCGCCCGCCAGCTCGAGGATCAACGTGATCTTCCGATCGGGCGCGAGCGAAGCGGGCTTGAAGCCCGCGATCTGGACGGCGTTGATATCGATACGTTCGAACTGCTTGGACGGACCATCTTCCGCCAGAGCGGAGCCCGAGCCTGTGATCGTGAGTGCCGCCACGAGCGCGCCCGCAGTCAGCGCCGCCCCTACGCGGTTACGGAACATGACCTTCCCCCTGCCTTGGCTATATCCCCCGGCCCACTCCAGGGCCGCGGAATTGTAGACGCGCCACGTGCGATTCGAAAGCGGTCAACCGGTCAGCGCGTCCACCCCGACTGTATCGATGAGATGCGTCGTGACCTGGCCGGAGCGGAAGAGATCGCTCGCCAGGATCTTCTTGTGGGCCGGAATGTTCGTCGTTACGCCAACGATCGTGAATTCGTCCAAAGCGCGCTGCATCCGCGCCACCGCTTCGTGCCGATCCCGGCCCCAGGCGATCACCTTCGCGAGCAGCGAGTCGTAATACGGGGGGACCTCGTACCCCTGGAAGCAGTGCGAGTCCAGGCGGATACCGGGCCCGGCCGGCGGCAGCCAGCTCGTGAGCACCCCTGTCGAGGGCGCGAAGTTCGCCTCCGCGTCCTCGGCATTGATGCGGCACTCGATGGCGTGCCCGTGCACCCAGATCTGCTCTTCGCTCATTGAGAGGAGCTCGCCCTGGGCGAGGGCGATCTGCTCCTTGACGAGATCCATCCCGGTGGTCATCTCGGTCACCGTGTGCTCGACCTGGATCCGCGAGTTCACCTCGATGAAGTACGGCTTGTTCTGCGCGTCGACGAGAAACTCGAACGTGCCGACGTTGCGATAGCCGGAGCGCACGGCCGCGTCGACGGCGAGCTTGGCGATGTCCTGGCGCAGGCTCTCGCTGATCGACGCCGAGGGCGCCTCCTCGATCATCTTCTGGTTCCGCCGCTGGATCGAGCACTCCCGCTCGCCGAGGCAGATTCCCCGGCCCGATTCGTCCACGGCGATCTGCGCTTCGACGTGCCGTACGCCCTCGAGGCATCGCTCGACGTAGATGCCGTCGTCGCCGAACGACGCACGCGCCTCGCTCGCGGCCTGCGGCCAGAGGCGCTGGAGCTCGGACGGGGAGGTCGCCTTGCGCATCCCGCGCCCGCCGCCGCCGGCCTTCGCCTTCAGCATCACCGGATAGCCGATCGCCTCCGCGATCCGCAGCGCCTCCGCGACATTGCGCACCGCTCCGTCCGAACCGGGGATGACCGGCATGCCGGCGCGCTTCATCTCGAGTCGCGTGTGCGCTTTGTCGTGGAACAGCCGGAGGACATCGGGGGGCGGCCCGATGAAGACGAGGCCGTGGTCCTTGCAGACCTCGGCGAAGTCCGCGTTCTCGGAAAGGAATCCGTATCCCGGGTGAATGGCCTGCGCGCCCGAGAGAAGCGCGGCCGACATGATCGCGGGGATATTCATATAGGACTCGCGCGCATTTGCGGGTCCGATGCAGATCGCCTCGTCGGCGAGATGCACCGGGAGGCTGTGCGCGTCGGCTTCGCTGTACACGGCGACCGACTGGATCCCGAGCTCGCGACAGGCGCGGATGATTCGCACGGCGATCTCGCCGCGATTCGCGATCAGGACTTTCTCGATCGGCGTCACGATGCGGAGACCTGAGCGAGCCAGAAGCGATTGCCGTCAGGATCGGCGGCGCGCGCGACGAGGATGCCGTACTGATCGACGGGTCTCGCGACGACCTCGCCTCCTTCGCGCTGCACCGCCGCGCACGCGGCGTTGATGTCGTCGACCTCGAAGCCGAGATGCGTCTCGGTCGCGGCCTTCGCGCCGCCGTCGTGAAGCGCGACGATGCCGCCGTCAGCGGAGAGCTCGGTCCACGACGGCGACTCGGAACGTGCGACGAGTCCGAGGGCGCGTCGATAGAACCCAGCAGTCTTCGCGACGTCGACGGCCATCAGGCGAACGTAGGTCTTCGTGACCTTCATCGCGCGTCTCCCTTCAACAGCGGAAGCGACTGCCGAAGCGTGCTCTCGTCCGAAACATTCCCGGTCACAACGTTGGGGAGGATCCGTTTCACGAGTCCCGTGAGCACGGTCCCGGGACCGAACTCAACGAACGCGGACGCGCCCTCCCCGTGCGCCCGCTTGACCGAGGCAACCCACTGTACCGGAGACCACACCTGTTTCTCCAGCAACGCGGGCATCTCGCGCGCGTGCTCGTGAACGCGAGCGTCGACGTTCGCGATGAGGCGATAGCGCAGGGCGCTGAACGGGGTGACATCGATCGCTTGCCGGAGCCGTGGCGCGGCCGCCTGCATCGCGGGGGAATGGAACGCAGCTGACACGCGGAGCGGTATGACTCGCTTGGCGCCGATCTTCTTGAGCTCGTCGGTCGCGCGACCGAGCTCGCTCCGCGGTCCCGCGATGACGACCTGGCCCGGCGCGTTGTCGTTCGCGACGACGACGTGCGTTCCGATGAGGGCGCGCGCGATGACATACGCGTCGAGGCCGATCACCGCTGCCATGGCACCGAGCGGATCGGCGGCCTGCATGAGCTCGCCACGCGTGCGGACCAACCGCACCGCATCGGCGAGCCGCAGCGCGCCGCCTGCGACGAGCGCGCTGAACTCGCCGAGCGAATGGCCGAGGACGACCACCGGCTCGGGCAGCGGCGCAGTCGCTTCCTCCGCCGCGCGCAACGCGGCGACCGATGCCGCAACCAGAGCGGGCTGTGTGTTCGCGGTGCGGTCGAGGTCATCCTCCGGACCGTCGAAGCAGATCTTCCGCAGATCCATTCCGATCGCCTCGTTCGCCTCTTCGAAGACGCGGGCCGCGCTCGGGTAGCGCTCGGCGAGGTCTTTCCCCATTCCAACGGTCTGCGATCCCTGACCGGGGAAGACCCATGCGACCGCGGTCGTGCCCATGAAGGCGCCGAGTCTACGTACTGCCGCTCGGTGAGACGGCTCCGCTACCCAGGTGCACGTGCCGTGGGGCCCATCATCTGCGGCCTATGGCACGCATCGCGGAGTGGACGGTCACCGAACCGTCGGGGCGCCAGCATCGCGTGCTGGTCGATCGCGCGCCGCTCCTCGGCGTACGCGTCATCGTCGACCGGCGAAGGCTCGAGCGCTTCGACCAGACACCCGAGTGCGACCGCTACGTCACGAACCTCGCCGGACACGTCCTCACCGTGAATGCCCCGCGCCTCGCGAACGACCAGCCAACGCTCCACGTCGACGGCAGGCCCGTGCTCGGTACGGAAACGACGCTGGCGGCGCCCCTCGGGGGCGCACCCGACGCGACGGGCGCGACGGTCACCAGTCGGGACCTGCTCCGCTTTCAACTCGCGCAGCAGCGCGGCAACGGTGGCGCGTGGTTCTACTGGATCGGCGGCGCATCGATCCTGAACTCGGTGCTCAGCGCAACTGGAACGGAGTGGGGTCTCGCTCTGGGTCTCGGCGTGACGTATCTCATCGATGGTCTCGCGCAGGGGCTGAGCGAGACGGTGCGCACACCGATCTACGCGTTCATCATCGACATCGCGATCGCCGGCGGATTTCTGCTGATCGGGCGCGCGGCGCGCCGAGGCAGGCTCGGCTGGTACGCGGCCGGCATTGGCCTCTATGTGCTCGACGGCCTCTTGTTCGTGCTGGTGCAGGACTTCCTCGGCATCGCGGTGCACGCGATCGCCACGTACGGGCTTATCTCGGGTTGGCGCGCGGCGCGCTCGCTCAAGCAATTCGAGGCGCCGGCTCCGGCGCTGGTCGGTTAGCTCCGCTGGATCTCGCGCGCGTACTCGGGGAAATACCGCTTTCTCGTCGATAGGTCGAGCGGCTTTGCATTGTTCGCCGAGCGAGTCGCCGAGTCGACCGCGGACCCCGGAGACCGTCTGCGGCCGCTCGGCATGCCGTTGTCGCTAGGTCAGGTTGTTGCCGATGTTGCTGAAGATGTTCGAGATCTGATCGCGCAGGAAGATCATCGCGACGATCACGGCGATGGCGATGATCGCAATAATGAGCGCGTACTCCACCAGGCCCTGACCATCTTCACGCCGCACAAA
>JBOGTG010000069.1:0-6015 GCA_050692175.1 Candidatus Limnocylindria bacterium
CAACAGCGACGATGAGGCCAAGCTCCGCCCCGGCGTGAAAAGCCGCGCCGACCGCCAGTCCGTCCAGGAAGCTGTGGACGCTCATGCCGCCCGCGCCAAGTGTTCCGACGTGCTCGTGGCGGTCGACAGGCATCCCGGCTTCGTGGCCTACATGGATGAGCGTGATCCGTTCGAGTAGATAGAAGATCAGGAAGCCGATCGCGGCGAAGACCATTGCGTTCTCGACCGAATCCATCTCCTTCGCCGCCTCCGGCCCGAGATCGAAGAACGCGGCGCCTACGCGAACGCCCGCGCCGAGCGCGATGACCATGCCAACATGAGCGCTCGTCCGAAGCGCCAGGAGTCCCCCGAGAAAGGTCGAGAGGAACGTTGCCGCCGCGACCGCGAGAACGATCACGTGTGCGGCTCGCGGCAGTCGGCGCAGATTCCGGCGATCTCAAATGTGTGGCCAAGAGCGGCGTAGCCACGCGCCCGTGCGATCCCAGCGAGCTTTGTGTCCAGCCCGGCGAGGTCGATCTCTTCCACTCGCCCGCACGATCGACAGACGAGATGGTGGTGATGCGCCGGCGCGCACGGCGTGTAGCGCACACAGCGGCCACCATCTTCGATCCCGTGAACGCGCGACAGCGCTCCAATGGAGACGAGGAGGTCTAGGGTCCGGAAGACGGTAGCGCGACCGACACCGCTTCGGGCTACCTCGCGGGCAACCTCCTCAGCGGTGAACGGCGAATCGCGCCGGAGGGTGGCCGCGACGACTCGGGCCCGCGCCGGCGTGGTCTTCCGCCCAGCAGCGCCGAGCCGAGCCATGACCGCCGCCGCACGTCCAACGCCCATTGAGACTAAGTATCACTCGTGGCGCCACGGCGTCAACTCGAGGAAGTCGTCTGGAGCGGGCGATCAGCGAGGGTCACGGCGATGGCTGTGGTGAGCGGAACGCAGAGCACGAGCCCGATGCACGCGACGAGGACCGCCATGATCGACTCGGTGATCTCTTCGCTGTTGATCGAGACCGAGAGGGGCTGGAACCCAAGCGAGACGAGAACGATGAGCGGCAGGGCGCCGCCGAAGTACGCGAGGGCGAGCGTGTTGACGAGCGAGCCGATGTGATCGCGGCCCACGTTCAACGCCGAGACATATAGGCTGCGTCCGCGAAGCGCGCTCGTGGCCGAGAGCTCGAATACGGTGGACGACTGACCCACCGCCATATCCACGAGCGCTCCGAGCGAACCGACAACGACCCCGGCAAGGACGAGCCGCGGCATGTCCACGGTGCCGCCGGTCCCAACGAACACGAAGATCGCCTCCTCCGTGCCCAGGCCGGTGATCCGGGCGACTGAGACCGCGACCGCCGCGAGCGCCACGACGATCACGAGTGCCCCGAGCGTTCCGAGGAGCGCGGCGACACTCTTCCGATTGAATCCGTGGACGACGAACACGGCCACGACGAGGACGCCGACCGAACCGAGGAGAGTCGCCAGAAACGGGTCATCTCCGTTTCGGACCGCCGGAAGGATGGCCAGGAGGAACACGGCGATGCTCGCGCCGAGCCCCGCGAGCGACGCGATCCCCTTCCAGCGTCCTACCGCCACGAGCGCAAGTGCGAGAAGGGCGACGAAGGGCCAAAGCGAGGGGAGGCGAACGACCTCTGAGATCGTGTACACGCGGGTGTTCCCCTCGCGGCTGAGCGTCAGCAGGACGCGGTCGCCGGGTGCGAGAAAGCCGTTCTCGTTCAGCGCGCGCCGACCGCCCCACTCGACCTCGACGACCTCACCCCGATAGAGCGACTCGTCGAGCTCCACCGCGAGACGCTGGTACTTCGCGCCTTCGCGCTCACCCGAGCGCAGCACCTTCACCACGTGCCCGTCGATGACCTCGATGCCGATGCCTGTGTTGGGGTTCCCGCATGCCGCGAGGACCGCGGCGGCCCAGATCAGGACGACGCGACGGAGCACGTCAGCGCACCTGCAGGGTGGCGCCGACTGTCGTCGTGCGCCCGGAGTCGTCGATCACGTTGAAGACCAGGCTGTAGTCGTCCCCGCCGACAACGGTCCCGGCGTCGTCGCGCATGTCCCACACCACCACCACCATCTCGGCCGCGCCGGCGTTCGTGTTGACCGGATCGACCGCGAGGTGTCTCACCGTCGCCGTCCCGTGAAAGCCGCTGGCCTGAATGAAGGGATCGAGCGGGCCACGGAGCCTTCCCGATGTCGGCCTGAGCCGCACAGTCGCCCGAACCGTCTCGCCGACGGTGTAGCCGCGCTTCACTATGACCTCGACCGTCCCGTTCGGGACAGTGGTCGGGATCACGAGATCGCCGACGGGCGACGGTGTGATCAGCGGCGGCGGGGAGCCGCAGGACACGAGCACGAGCACGGCAAGGAGGGCCGCGAGGCACCGCACGCCTTGAGGCTATTCGGTGTTGGTGCCGAAAAGAACCTCTTGCAGATCGGGAAGGGCGGTCCCGAGCCCGCTGATGAAGAGGATGCCGATGACGAGGCTCCCCAGGCCCGCGACGAAGCCGACCACGACGTAGACGGCCCGCAGCCGCTGCGCTCCGAGGAATCCTGACGCGCTGACCACGGCGACGAGCGTGTTCGACGCGAGGAGCCCGACGACGAACGCGAGCAGGATCACGATCCCGGTGACACCGGTGACGCCGGCGATCCCGGCGAGAAGCAGCGCCTGCGATCCGGTCTCGGCCCCGACGCCATGGATCATCCCGACGCCGAACGCCGTCTTCGGTCCGTACTGGGTCGCATGCATCGACGGGGTGTGCTCGTGGCCGTGGATCCGCGCCTGGAGCGCGCCCCAGCCGTACCGCACGAAGTCGAAGACGAGCATCCAGCGGCTGCGGATGCGGAATTCTCCCTTGCCGCGCAGGTACTGATAGACCGAGAAGAGAACCCACACCCCCAGGAGGACGAGGGTCACACCGACGACCTTCTCGAGTATCGGGTCGACCCAATCGGGAAGGACGGCGCCGACCAAAAGCGCGGCGATCCCGAGGATCAGCACGACGAAGGCGTGGCCGAACGCGTAGAGGGTCGCGAGCCCGATGGCGTGACGCTCCTCGTGGGCGAACCGCGACTCCGCGAGCGCGTGAATAGCGCCAGGTCCGGTAGCCGAGTGTTCGTGCTCGTGGCCCCGCAGCTCCTGAGGCTCGTGCCCGTGAGCGGGCATCGGCGCCCGGGCCGGGACGTCTGCCTCGGTGTGGCTCGCGCTCGTGGTGCTCGTGATGTCGGTGATCGCCGCGATGTGGTCCCAGTCGAAGCCGTGCCGGAAGCCGAGCGCGGCCATCCCCAGAAGCAGCAGGACGAGGCTCACGTCCACCGCCGCAGGTTAACGCAAGTCCTCGCAATAGCGGCTCTTGCAACCCGCTTGCGATTGCCGCAGTCTCGCCCCATGGGAGTGGCGGAGGAGATCCGCTCGAAGGGCCGGCGGATGACGGTGCAGCGGCGCCTGGTGCTCGATGCGCTCCAGCGCGCGCGCCACCACACGACCGCGGAGGAGATCGCGCGTCAGGTCCGCGCACGCCATCCTCGGATCGATCCATCGACCGTCTACCGCAACCTTGAGGCGCTGGAGGATCTCGGCTACGTCACGCACACGCATCTCGACGATCGCGTGACACGCTGGCATCGCGCGGACGTCGTACGGCACGGCCACCTCGTCTGCCGCCGCTGCGGCTCGGAGCAGGAGATCCCGTTGCGGACCCTCGAGCCACTCGGTCGGCGCCTGCGCACCGACCAGGGCTTTCGTGCCGACCTGGCCCATTCAGCCATCGTCGGGATCTGCCGCGAATGCGCGCCCTAGTTCGCACCATTCCGCGCCGCGCGGCGCTCGCGGCGTTCGTGGGGCTCCTTGCGGGCCTCGTCGTGCTGGCGATCGCCGCGCCGCGGCTCGCCGATCAGCACGACGCAGAAACGCTCGAGGCGTGGCTCGCAAGCGAGGCGCGGCTCGTGGGGGAGCTCGCTCGGGATGGCCTTCGCGCGCGTGACCCGAACGTCCTCGATCCCCTCGCCCGTCGCATCGCCGCGAGCGCGGGAGTGCGAGTGACGCTCGTCGACCCGACCGGGGTCGTCCTCGGGGAGTCGGATGAGGATCGGGCCACGATGGACAATCACGCCTCACGCCCGGAAGTCACAGCTGCGCTCGCGGGAAACCAGGGAAGCGCGGTCCGCTTCTCCTCAACCGTGCAACGAGATCTGCTCTACGTCGCCGTCCCCGTGCGCGAGGGCGGGCCGATCCTCGGCGTCGCCCGAACCGCACTGCCCCTCACAACGCTCGAGTCTTTCGCGTCGCGGCTCGGCGGATCGATCGCGCTCGCGGGTGCTCTCGCCACGGCCGTGGCGCTCGCCGTGGTCATCCTCCTGTCGCGCGCGGTCACCGGCCCCATCGGCGCGTTGACACGGAGCGCGGAAAAGGTAGCTGCCGGCGCCGCGGCCCGCTTCGAGGCGGGCGGGCCCGACGAGACGCGACGCCTCGGCGACGCACTCCGCACGATGTCCGAGCGCATCACCGGTGAACGACATCACGCCGAGAGCGAGCGCGATCGCCTGGCGGTCCTCATCGACGAGCTCGGCGACGCGATCGTCATCGCCGACGCCGACGGCCAGATCGAGCGCGCCAACCGCGCGGCGACCGAGCTCTTCGGCGCGCCGCTCATCGGTCGCCGTCTCATGGACGTCGTGCGCGACCATGAGGTCATCGAGGCGATCGCCGCCGCACGTTCGGACCGCGACAGCGTCGCGCACGTCGAGCGGACCGAGCCTCCGCGGTTCGAGCGCGCCGTAGCGCGCCGCCTGGCGGATGACGAGCTCCTGCTCGTGGTCCAGGACCTCACCAACCTGCGGCGGCTGCAGACGGTGCGCCGTGATTTCGTCGCGAGCGTTTCGCACGAGCTGCGGACGCCCCTGGCAGCACTCAAGGCGATGGCCGAGACGCTCGCCGCGGGTGCGATCGATGAGCCCGTCGCCGCGCGAGACTTCGTGCGCCGCATGGGCACTGAGATCGACGACCTCGCCCGACTCGTTGAGGAGCTCTTGCTCATCGGTCGACTCGAGTCGGGTCAGCCAGTCGTCACGCCAACGGTCGTGCCCGCGACGGAGCTTCTCGACGGCGCGCGGGAACGGCTTGGCCCGCTCGTCGAACGCGCGCAGGTGAGGCTGGTTATCGACCGGCCCGAGCGCGTTCCAATGGTCATCGCCGATCGCGAGCGCGTGGGCCAGGTGTTCGCGAATCTCGTTCACAACGCGGTAAAGCACACGCCCGGTGGCGGAGAGATCCGTCTGTCGGCGGCACGGGACGGCAAGTTCGTCGTCTTCACGGTGCGCGACACGGGCGACGGGATTCCGGCGAGTGATGTGGACCGAATCTTCGAGCGGTTCTTCAAGAGCGACCGGTCGCGCGCCGACGGCGGCAGCGGCCTGGGACTCTCGATTGCGAAGCACATCGTCGAGGCGCATGGCGGAGTAATTCGCGCGGCCAGCGCCGGCCCCGGTCGTGGCGCGACGTTCACCTTCACGCTGCCGACGGCGGAGTTTCAGCCGGTATGAGCCGCATCCTCCTCGTCGACGACGAGACGAATCTTCGCCATACCGTCGGCTATGCGCTGCGCCGCGAAGGCCACGAGGTGGCGACCGCGGAGGACGGCGAAAGAGGCCTCGAGATCTTCCGGACCACAAAGCCCGATCTGGTGATCCTCGATCTCATGCTGCCGCGGATGGACGGCCTCGCCCTCTGCCGCGCGATTCGCAGAGAGAGCGACGTGCCGGTGATCATGCTCACGGCGCGCGACACCGAGCTGGACACCGTGGTGGGTCTCGAGGTCGGCGCGGACGACTATCTGACGAAACCCTTCTCGATGGTCGAGCTCGTCGCGCGCATCAGGGCGATGCTTCGCCGCGCGGCGCCCCGGCACGGCTCCCCGCCGGAACGCGTCGAGCTACGAGGTCTCGCGATCGACGTCGCGCGCCGTCGGGTCACGGTCGAAGGTACGGAGGTCGAGCTGAAGCC
>JBOGTG010000070.1:0-1683 GCA_050692175.1 Candidatus Limnocylindria bacterium
GAGTTACCAGCCGAACGCTGGCGGCTTTGGGCCTGGCGCGCAATTTTCACGAGCGTGGAACTAGGTCGGGGGAGGCCGTAATGACTGCACACCAGATCATCGATCACGGCGCGGTCGCACAGGCCCAAGCGCGAATGCTGCCGCCCCGGTCGGCTCGCGATGCCCAGCGCGTCCTCATGTGTCTCTGCGATCCAACCCGCCTCAAGATCGTCCGCGCGCTCCAGGCGACCGAGCTCGCCGCCGGCGATCTCGCGGTTGTCATCGAGCGGAGCCGTTCGGCGACGAGCCACCACTTGCGGATACTCCGTGAGGCCTCCGCTGTGGAGGGCCACCGGGAGCGGAACGTCATCCGCTATCGCTTGTCCGACGACATCAACGCCGACGTGCTCGACGCCGTCGGTTCGGCCTTCGACCTGCTCGCGCCGGCCTAGCTCACCGAGTCGCGAGGGCCCTCGGGGCTCGGGACGGTTCACAGACTGGGGGGTCCTAGTACTGGCGGGTGATTGGACGGCGCTTGACGGGGGTTACCGCGACGGTTCCAGCGTGACAAGGTGCCCTTGTGGGAAACGAAGGAGAGTCGCTTCCGGATCGCACGCGCGGCGAGAGGTTTGGCGCGATGCTGCCGTGGCTTCTGTGCCTCGCGGTCTTCGGTGCCGGAGCAGTCACACGCGACGGCGTGGAGCGCGCGATGGCGGTCGGTGCGTTCTCCGCCTCGTGCGTCGGGGCGCTGCTCGCCGTGTCTCAGCTCCGCCGAGCCGTCTCGTCGATGCGCCGTTGGATGGGCGACCGCGAAAGCGCGCTCGGCACGTTCGCCGACGATCGCGCCGCGGCGGTCGCGCGGCAATTCCAGTGGGCCGTTGAGGAGCTCGTCAGCGTGCGCGCCGAGCTGCGTAGGGTGGAGGGGATGCGCGTCCAGGCCGAAGACCGTGCGGCGAGCGCGGTCGAGCAAGCCCGTCGCGACTCCGAGGACCTGCGCATCGCGACCGAGAAGCTCGGTGCGATGGGCCCGAGCGAGCTCGATCTCCTCCGCTCCAAGCTCGAGAGCGTCGAGCAGGCCGTGCGCGACGAGGAACGCGATAGGCGGAGCGCGGAGCGGCGTGCTCGCACGGCGGAGCAGCGGGTCGCTGATCTCACGCGAACGCTGCGCCTCGTGGCGAACACCGTCTCGTCCGGCAGCGAGTCACCCGCGTCCCGCGCGACTGCAAGCGGACCGCTCGCTCTCGATTGGACGCTCGAGTACGACGGCAGTGCGCACTCACTCAGACTTCGCTCGACCTCGGCCGACGTGCGACCAACCAAGGCGCGGATTCTTGATGCGACCGGACGGCCGGTCGCCGAGTCCCCAAGTGCACGGCAGCGCCGTCCCGCTCAGGTCATGCTGCGCATCCCGCAGTCGGTCGCGGCGGCCGTCGAGTCGGGGGATTGTTCCGCGTTCCGGCTCGAGGTGGAGGTCGACAACGTGTGGCACGGCGCGGTCCTTGTGGATCGGGCTCAGCCCGTCGTCGACGTCGAGGTCATGCAGACGCGCGCCTTTCGGGTCGTGAGCTGATCGTCCATATTGGCCTTCGGGCCGATAGAATCGATGTAGCGCACCCGTCGCGGGCAGATTGAGCAGTGTGGTGAGCTCCGCTGACTGTAGATCAGCCGCCTTTGGCTGTGGGGGTTCGATTCCCTCTCTGCCCA
>JBOGTG010000071.1:0-1861 GCA_050692175.1 Candidatus Limnocylindria bacterium
ACCGCGCGGCCCGGTGCGTCGAACGTCGCGAAGAACCCGTCGCCGGCCGTGTCGACCTCCACGCCGCGGTGGCGGCCAAGCTCGCCCCGGACCATGGCATGGTGACGCTCGACAAGCTCCCCCCACCGGCGATCGCCGAGTTCCGCGGCCCGCACGGTGCCGTTGACGACATCGGTGAAGAGGACGGTGGCGAGGAACCGGTCCGGCTGCCGCACCGGGCGGACGCCGGTGACGAGCTCCTCGATCGCGTCGACGATCTCGTCGGCCTTCGGAGACAGAAACCAGAGATGGTCGCCGCCCGCTATTTCGACGAAGCGCGCCCCTTCGATGTGCGCGGCGACGTAGCGGCCCTCCTCCACCTTGACGTCGCGATCGCCGCTCGCGTGCATGACGAGCGTCGGCACGTGCACGGCGGACAGGACCGCGCGAACGTCGTTGCGGCTGTTCATGCGCAACAGGGCGGCGGCCGCCGCGGGGCTCGCGCCGCCACGGAAGTAGGCGGACAGCCACTGACGGAGGGGTTCGTCGCCCGCGCGGCTCGGCACGTAGTACCTGAGGTCCACGTCGCCCCAGCCCTGCTCGATCTCTTCTGCGAGGCTCAGCCGTTCGGCCAGCGTCGGCGCCCAGGGGTAGTCGTCGGAGCGCAAGCGTTTCGCAAAGCTGCCGTAGAGCGCAAGCGCGATCGTACGCCGCGGATAGGTGGCCGCGAAGAGGATGCTCATGGAGCCACCCTCCGAGTGCCCGAAGAGCGCCGCGCGCTCCGAGCGCGCCGCGTCCATCACGGCACGCACGTCGTCCATGCGTTGCTCGAGAGTCGGTAGATGATCGTTCGATACGCGGTCGGAGAGCCCGGTGCCACGTTTGTCAAAAAGGAGAAGTCGCGAGAAGCTCGCGAGCCGTCCCAGCACATGAACGTAGGATGGCTCGGTCCACATCATCTCGACGTTCGAGATGTATCCAGGGACATAGATCAGGTCGAGGGGGCCGTCTCCGACGACCTGGTACGCGATGTTCAGCGATCCACTCTTCGCGTAATGGGTCGTAGGCATCTTCACGGCTGTGCTCGTGGCGCGCTCGCCGCGGTCTCTAGCCGGTGGGCAGCGGGGCGGCGGCGCGGAGACGTTGTGTCACCGCGCGCAGGATCTTCACGGCGATGTCGCCGTTCTGGTGGAGCACGTCGCGGAACTGGCTATGCCCGAGGACAAGGCACCGCATCGGCGTTGCCGCTATCACCGTCGCCGTGCGCGGTCCGTTGTCGATGAGCGCGATCTCACCAAAGAAGTCGCCAGGGCCGAGGCTCTTCTTTCCTTGGTCGGCATCCACGTCGGCGCGTCCATCGAGGATCACGAAGAAATCCCCTCCGGTCTGGCCTTTCTCGCACAGGATTCGGCCTGCGGGAATGTCGACCTCGTCTGTGCGTGAGGCGATGAACGCGAGCTCCTTGTCGCTGCAGCTGCTGAAGAGCGGTACCGAGCGGAGTCGGTCGGTGCGCGGATCCCCCACGGCGCGGAGTTTAGCCCTCGCTAGGCGACTCGCCGCCCGGCGGCGTAGACCTCCGCGATTAGGGGTGCGCCCATCCGATAGGCGAGCTCGCGCTCGTCGTCGGTGTCGAGCACGAGGATGTCGGCGCGGCGTCCGGTCATGAGCGCCCCTACCCGCCCGCCGCGGCCCAGCGCGTGCGCGGCGTTGATCGTCGCCGCCACGATCGCCTCGTGGGGCGTAAGCCCGCAGAGGATGACCCCGAGCGCGATCGCGGTCGGCATGCCCTCGAGGGGTGAGGTCCCGGGGTTGTGGTCGGACGCGAGCGCGACCGGCACGCGCGCCGAGATGAACCGGCGCGCGTCGGGCGGCGGGTAGCCCA
>JBOGTG010000072.1:0-29184 GCA_050692175.1 Candidatus Limnocylindria bacterium
CGGCACCGCGCGCCGCGGTACCGCAGCCGGCGCGAACGCCGGCCGGCTGCCGGCATGCTCGTGCAGCTCGATGGCTCGCGGACCCGCTGGTTCGGGCAGACCAGCCGTATACGACCCTGGTGGGCGCGATCGACAGAACACGCATCATCGGCCGGAACCTCGACGTATGATCGGGAAGGACTTCACCGATCACGCCGGCGGGATCAAGCGCACGCGCGCCGACGTCACCCCGCCCTGCGCGAGATCTGCATCGGTGGTTAGAAGATCCACATCGCGCGCTCGAGCGAGTGCGACGTAAAACGCATCGGTCGCCGAGACGCGGTCGGCGATCACGTGAGCTTCAAGCAGAAGCGCCGACAGCCCCACCCGCTCCGCGGCGAGCGTGGCAAGACGCAAGACAATTGCATCGAACCGTCGTCGGCTTAGCGTGCCGTGTCGGAACAGCCGGCGAAAGGTCCCATAGACCTCGGCGTCGAAGTGCGCGGGCACAACGAGCCGTTCATTCGCGATTGCCGCGGCTGCCACGAGGCCGGTCGCTGATTCTGCGAGCATCTCGACCGCCGCCGAGGCGTCGAGGACGATCAGTCCTCGAAACCCATCTCGCGTCTGGTCTCCCGCACGAGCTCGGCACCCGTCCTTCCGCCGAGGTCGATGGGGGGAAGCTTCCCTACCTCGCTCGCCCACTCGGCGACGGTTGGACGCGCAAGGTCGTCCTTCAAGATCTCGATGACGTACTGACTCATCGACAACCCCTTGCCCGCGGCGCGGCGCCTCAGCCGGTCACGTAGCGCCACCGGGACGCCGCGAATCTGGACGTCGGTCTTGCGAGCGACCATGTTTGGTCGGACGATAGCATGCATTTTGCATGCGCTCGTCGTGGTCGCCGCCTGCCCTGGGCCCGGTGGCGCTAAGGCTGTCCCGGCGCGGTGGGCGAGACCCTCTCGACGATCGCGCGCCGCGCGACGGCGATTGCGGCAGCGATCGCGCCCGTGACCGCGGCCACCAGGATCACCTGCGGGGTCGCGATGTCGAGCTGAAGCGCCACGACCGCGGCGACCGCGCCTGCGAATCGCGCCCTCAACTACGTCGCGGACGAAGCGTCCGATCGGTGTTCCGAGCCAACCGACAAGCCCTTTCATTTATCCCCCTTTCGGCCTTGGAGACGCCCATCCACTGCCGGTGACGTGGTGGCCGGTGGGTGCAGTCTGAGGCGACATACGAGGGGACGCTGCCCTGGCGGGGATCGAGCGTGCCGCGACATATGCTCAGCGGATCAAGAACAAGACGAGCACCGCCCGCAAGTCCCCATCTCGCCCTGCCGCCAAGGCTGCGCCGGCCGCGGCGCCACCTGTCGCCCGGGGCGAGCTCCAGCGACTCAAGGACGAGCTGCAGCGCGTCAATCAGGATCTGTCCAAGATCGGGCGGGTGACCCGCCCTGATGCCGCGAGGCAGACGCATCTGCCGGAGAAGCAGGAGCTCCTCCGGCAGAAGGTCGACCTCGAAAGGAAGATCCGGGCTACCTCGAAGGTCTAGCCGGTTCCCACCTCATCCTCCGCCGCACTCCGAGGATCGGATGTGCTCGTGGTTCTCGTCGCCACAACCCTTGCCCGGCTTCGCGGCTTCGTTTTCCAGCGCGGAGATGAACAGCTCGCTGAAGCCCCTCTGACCCACAGACGGATCCTCTGGCTCATAGAACTCGAACAGCCGGACATCGGCTGCGCCGCGGTCGAAATACGTGCCCCGGCTCGTCTTGATCCTGGCTTGGTAGGTGGCTTGAACGATCGCGATACGGCTCGATCGGAACGGGTCACCGGCCGCGACGTCGGCGCAGTGCCCTGTTCCCACGAACGCGAGGCGTTTCGTACCGGTCACCTCGACAGGACGGCCTTCGAAGACCGAGTCGATGCGGAACGACGACTCAAACGCCACCACGCTTGCGTTGAAAAGGTCGGTCCCGCTCGCCGGCCCGATGGTCACCGTCCCGGTTTCTGTGAACGTCCCGGGATAGGGCCCGGTCGCGATCCCGGCGGCGTTGAACTCGAAGGTCGTGCCGCCGGGTTGGCAGAGACCCTCGAGGTGCTCGATCTCCCCGTTGAAGGTCTCGAACGTCGTGAAGTTCGGGCCCGGACTCAACGACGGTGGTGCCGGCGGCCGGGCGGCGATCGCCGGCGATGCAAGCGAAGCGAACGTGAAGAGGACCGCGACGAACGTTCGTGCTCGACGCATTCCCCTGACTCCTTCTCGCGCTCCTGGCGCCCGCCGGGAGAGTGCCGCGAAGAGTAGCCCCGGAACGTGCGGGAAAGTGCCTAACGCGTGCTCACCGCGGTGCTCAAATCCGCCGCATCGAGAGAGCCCCGGATGTAAACCCGGCGATAAACCGCGCCACGCTCCCCCGCTAACGTGGTCCGGTGACACGGCGAGGCTGGGTGCTGTTCATCGCGATGGCCTTGATCTGGGGCATCCCCTACCTCTTCATCAAGATTGCGGTCGGCGAGCTCACGCCGGCGACGCTGGTCTTTTTGCGCAGCGCGCTGGGCGCTGTGTTCCTGTTACCCATCGCTCTGGCGCGAAAGGATCTGGCGCCCCTCCGTCCGTACTGGAAATGGATCCTCGCGTACACGTTCGTCGAGGTGGCCGCACCGTGGTACCTCCTATCCGATGCGGAGCGGCGGATCTCGAGCTCGCTCGCCGGTCTTCTGATCGCGGCCGTCCCATCCATCGGGGCGGGCCTGGCACTGGTCACGGGCGGCGAACGACTGGACTCGCGCCGCGTCGCCGGCCTGGCCGTCGGCTTCCTCGGGGTCGCCGCGTTGGTCGGTCTGGACGTTCACGCCGACGATCTCTTCGCGATCGGCCAGGTCGGCCTCGTCACCCTTGGCTACGCGATCGGACCGATGATCATCGAGCGCAAACTCGGAAGTCTCCCTGCGCTCGGCGTGGTCGCAGCGTCTCTCGGACTCACCGCGATCGCGTACGCGCCCCTGGGCCTGGCACAGCTGCCGACGACCGTTCCATCACCATCGGTGCTGTTCGCGGTTGCCGTGCTCGGGGTCGTCTGCACGGCACTCGCGTTCGTCCTCTTCTTCGCTCTGATCGCGGAGGTGGGCGGGCCGCGAGCAACCGTGATCACGTACGTGAACCCGGCCGTTGCCCTCCTGTTGGGCGTGGCGTTGCTGAACGAGCGCTTCACGCTTGGGATCGCGATCGGCTTCGTGCTCATCGTGCTCGGCTCGGTGCTCGCAACGCGCCGTGCGCCAAACTCCGTCGCCGCAACGTCATCCGAGGACCGCGCGGGGGGTTCGTCGCGCGAGGTTGAAGCTACGCGGTCCTAGTCCCCGCGGCTGGACGGCCGCGTGCCGAGCCATCATGGTCCGCGTGACCCGGGAGCTCGGCACGCGCGCGCTGAATCGCGCCCTGCTCGAACGCCAGCTGCTTCTCCGCCGACACACGATGCCGGCGTCCGACGCCATCGAGCGGCTCGTCGGTATGCAGGCTCAGATTCCGAGCGATCCGTACGTGGCTCTGTGGAGCCGGCTTGTGGACTTCCAGACCGACGAGCTCTCGACGCTCATCACCGATCGCAAGGCGGTTCGGATGGGGCTGCTGCGGGCGACCATCCATCTGGTCACCGCCCGCGACGGATTGGCGCTACGTCCGGTCGTGCAGCCAGCCCTCGAGCGCACTTTTCAAACGAGCAGCCCATTCGGCCGCCGGCTCGTCGGCGTCGACATCGACCGGCTGCTCGCGATCGGTCGCGCGCTGGTCGACCAGCGGCCGCGGACGAGCGCGGACCTCCGGCCGCTCGTGCACAGGCGTTGGCCGAAGCGCGACCAGGACTCCCTGGTCATGGCGGTGAGCTATCTCCTGCCGCTCGTGCAGGTCCCGCCGCGCGGCGTTTGGGGAAAGAGTGGACAACCGCGTCGCACCACGCTCGAGGCGTGGCTGGGCCGTCCGCTCGGCAAGACGCGGGCACCCGACGCGATGATCCTTCGCTACCTCGCGGCCTTCGGACCCGCTACAGCAGGCGACGCGCGGACCTGGTCCGGCTTGAGCGGGCTCTCGGCGGTCTTCGAGCGGCTGCGGCCACGTCTCCGGATATTCCGCGACGAGCGCGGCCGCGAGCTGTTCGACGTGCCCGATGGTCCCCTACCCGATCCGGCAACCCCCGCTCCGCCTCGTTTCCTGCCCGTCTACGACAACCTGGTGCTGTCGCACGCCGACCGTGCACGCGTCGTCCGCCCGCTCGACCCGAGGCGCCTCGGCTACATGGAGGGGGCGAACTTCGGCAGCGTCCTTATCGATGGGTTCGTCGGTGCGACATGGACGGTCAAACGCGGCCCAAAGGCCGCGACCTTGCGGATCGCGCTCCTCGATCGCCTGCCGAAGCGGGAGCGAGTCGCGGTAGAGGCGGAAGGGGATCGCCTCCTCAATTTCATCGGAGCAGATTCGAAAACCCGTGAGGTGAACGTCATCGAGCCACGTGACTGAGGGTGATCGCTCCGGCGGCTGGGAGGGGGGCGGCTTCCGTCGGGAGCCGCCCCCCGTGCCTAGTGGCAGATGACCTTGGTCTTCTGCGTCGATGTCGAGAGGAACCCGGTCGCGTCGAGGGACTCGCCCTGGATCGTCAGGATCGCGGTGGCCTCACGCGAGCTGCCCTTGCCCGTGAAGTACATCGTGCAATCGCCGAACGTCATCTTGCTGTTGCCCCTGAACGTGTTGATCGGGCCGACACCGCTGTACGCCGCACTGACGTTGACGACTCGACTCGCGCCGGTGGGCTGGCAGCTGATCTGGTCGCAGGCGATCGTCTCCAGCCTTACCGGGGTCGACGCGAGCGTCGCTCCGGTGAGCGTCTTCGTATCGATGGAGAACGCGCCCTCGGCAGGAGGAGCGCAGCCGTTCTCGAAGCCGAGAAAGATGAACACTCCTGGGGCTGGCATTTCATACCGCTGTATGTCGACGCACACTTGACTCGGGAACGCAGTTGAGCTGTTCACGAAGACGGAGGTAGTGGTGCAGAGGGCTCCGGTGCACTCGTCGTGCGCGGCGACCGCGCTGCTGAAGGCTGCAGTCTCGCGTATGGGTGGAGCGGCGGCCGCGGCGCCCGGAAGTCCCGCGAGGCCGACGACCGCGAGCGCGACCACCATCACGGTTCGCGCGAGGACGCTTGGCGTGAGATTCGGATGGGTGCGCATGTTCCTGTCCTCGTCTTGTCCATCGCATCGACTGGCGATGCCAGAGGAGGTGTAGGTCGCACGGGGCATCGCGGACCTGGCCGCCGCGACATATGCGGTGTGGTCTAGAGCACGTTGCGGCGACTAGGCGTACCCCTCGGGCACGGGCCCGCGGACTTCCATTCCGTACTTGAGCGCAATCTCGGACAGCGCATCGGGCTCGAGGTGGCCGCTCTTGATCGCTGCGCTCAGGTCATCGAAGTAGCCGACCATCGCGGCGGGCGCGTACAGATTCAGCTTGCGGCTCGCGACGGCAGCAACCCGGAAGCCGTGCTCGATGCCTGCCGGAATGAGGATGAACGAGCCAGCTGGGCATCGGTACTCCCGTCCCTCGATGAAGAGGACGTACTCGCCGTCCAGGACATAGAAGGCCTCGACAGCGTCGCGGTGGACGTGTAGCGGCGGACCGAAGTTGGCCGGCTCGTCCGCCTCGAGCAGCGTGAACGCGCCGCTCGTGTCCTGTTGCGTCGCTTTCACGGACATGCGGAAGCCGCCCAGATCGATCGAGCGTCCCTCGCCCGGCCGCAGCACGAAAGCGCGCACGAGAGCTACGCCCGAGCGGCCACCTTTCGTGTGGTGCTCGGCTTCACTGCGCCCGCGGGTCGGCTACCGTTCCGCGAGGCTTTCGACCCCGCCGCTCCGCACACGGTCTCGATGATGAGACGTGTCGTGACGTAAGGGTCGGCGTTCGCGTTTGGGCGACGATCCTCGATATAGCCTTTGCGATCCTTCGCAACCTGCCACGGGATGCGCACCGACGCGCCGCGGTCGCTGATGCCGTAGCGGAACTCCTTGTACGAGCAGGTCTCGTGCAGACCGGTGAGCCGCTCCTCGATGCCGAAACCGTAGTTCGCGATATGAAGCTCGTGCCGCGTGGCGAGTGCCTCCGCGGCCGCTACGCAGGCGTCGTAGTTCTCGCGCATGTCTTTCGTCGAGAAGTTCGTGTGCGCGCCCGCGCCGTTCCAGTCGCCCCGGACCGGCTTCGGATAGAGAGTCGCGCTCACGCCGTAGTCCTCCCCCACCCGGTAGAGGAGCCAGCGCGCCATCCACAGCTGGTCGCCGATCTCCGGAGCGTTGAGCGGCCCGACCTGGAACTCCCACTGCCCCGGCATGACCTCGGCGTTGATCCCCGAGATCTTCAGCCCCGCTTTGAGGCATGCGTCCAAGTGCGCCTCGACCACGTCGCGCCCGAAGACCTCGTCCGCGCCGACACCGCAGTAGTAGCCGCCCTGCGGCGCGGGGAAGCCGGTGTCCGGGAAGCCGAGCGGCCGCGAGCCTTCGAAGAACGTGTACTCCTGCTCGATACCGAACCAGGTGTCGAATTTCGCAAACCGCTCCGCCATTTCGACGTTCCCGCGGCGCGTGTTCGTCCTGTGCGGCTCGCCATTGACGAGCATGACCTCACACAGGACGAGCTTGTCGTCGCCGCCACGGATCGGGTCCGGGCACACGAACACGGGCTGGAGGACGCAGTCGGACTTGTCACCCGTCGCCTGCTGCGTGCTCGAGCCGTCAAACGCCCAGATCGGCGGTTTCTCGCCGTCCGGGACGATCTTCGTCTTCGAACGGAGCTTCTGCGTCGGCTGGGTGCCGTCGATCCAGATGTACTCGGCTCGGTAAACGCCCATTGACTCCCTCACATGCGGATATCGGGACGCGTGCGCCTCGACTGTACCGTCAGGTTCGGTTGCCCGACGGTGCTGATTTGGTTGTGAAAGGGAAAGGCGGCCGTGGGGGCGACTCGTGCGTTGTAGCGCCGTTCGGGCTACGCCGGCGGCGTCACCGCCCGCATCGGGACCATGGAAGTCCGGCCGCCGTTCGTCGTCACGAGCGAGCTCGGGAGGGCCGCGGTCGGCAGCTGCGCGAAGTGGACGATCAGCTCGTAGCCGCTGAGGTCGTCAAGCGGTTGAATCTCGATCGCATGGGCACCCATCGCCGCCAGGCGGTCCTGGTGCGCCCTGCGCGCGGCTTCAGCGTCTTCGAGCGTCGCCAAGTCATGTATCAGTACCGCCTTCCGCCCGTCCCGGTTCCGGGTGATGTCGCGGTCGACGGGAGTCCGCCGGACGGCACGGGCGGGGTCTGGCTGCCGAGCACGGTCTGAGTCGGCGAGGCCGATGAGGTCGCCGTTGCGATGGCGCTTGGCGACGCTGGCGGCGGCGTCGGCGGTGCCGACTGCGCGGCAGAGGGCGAGGACGAGCCCGTGAGAAGTGGCGACGCCGTGGGAGTTGTCGACGCCGCCCCAGATGCCGTACCGGGCGCGACGGGCGATGAAGCGGTGGCAGAGACCGGGGATGGAGCAGAGGGACTCGGGCTGGCCTGGCCGCCAACCGGTCCGAGCGCGACTGTCCTCGGTTGAGCGGCCACTACGGCGACCGCAAGTGCGAGGAGCGCGACGACCGCGACGAGCGGGACAAGCGCGACCCGCCTTCCGAGTGGTAAGCGTTCCAGGCAGTTCGGGCAGAAACCCGAGACCGGGGTCGCTACGTAGCCACAGTTCCGGCACCGGACCGGCCGACGCTTCCGTGCCATGGCTTGGCTGGCTGCATTCTTCGTGCGCAACCGCTTTTAGCCTCGGCCGGGCAGACCGAGGGCCCTCCGCTTTGGCTCGGGCAGGTACTTGGCCCCCTCTCGCAGCGAGAGGCTCGACACGCGGTCGCGGTGCTTCCGCAGGAATTCGTAGGTCAGCTCGGGCCGTTTCTTCGACACCTCGCGCAACACCCAGCCGATCGCCTTCCGGATGAAGAACTCGCGCTCCTCGAGCATCGGCGCCGCGAGCCGCGACCAGAGCGCGAAGTCGCCTCCGCCGGCGCGAAGGGCGTCGTGCTCGGCGAGGAGCGCGGCTCTTCGCACCCAGAAGTCGTCGTCCCTCGCCCATATCGGAAGGCGCTTTCGCGAGCGCGGATCGCGTGCGATGACATCGCCGATCACCTTCGGCGCGATCCAGTCGACGTACGCCCAGGTCTTCGACTTTCGCACGAGTGCGATGAGCCACGGCAAGTCGCGATCGACGAGCGTCTGGCGATTGCGCTCGAGCACCCCGATGGCCGAGGCGCGCAGCTCGTGCACGTCGGTCGCGTACATGGTCTCGGCGATCGCGCGCAGGTCGGTACGCGACAGATCGCGATGCGCGTCGCAGTACTCGCGCACGGCCGCGCGGATCTGCTCCAGACCGGTTCCCCAGAACCGAAGGTCGCTCTTGAGATACGCCTTCTCCCCGATGGCGCGCGCGGCCGAGCCAGCGCGCCGAAGCCGACCGGTGAAGAACCCGACCGCGTCGGATTCGATGTTCACGCCCGGAGCCACGCGCGCAGCGCCTGGTCATCGACCCCCGCCACGTCGAGCTCCCGCTCCCCCATCACGACGACCGGAATGCGGAGGGCGTACCGCTCAAAATGCGCGGGGTCTTCCGTGATGTCGACGCGGTGAACGTCGAGCGGCACGTCCAGCCCGACCCGCCGCAGCGCGCGGTACGCCTCCGCGCAGAGTCCGCAGTCCGGCTTTTCGAGAAGGCGGAGGTGGATTGGCGCACCGCGATGCGTCCGGCGGCGCACGAGCGCGAGCGCGCGACGCAGATCGCCGCGCATCACCAGTTCGGTGGCAGCCCCGGGACATTCGGCGGCAGGGCTTTGCCTCGCGGGTAGATGACGTAGACGATCCCGCCCGATCCCTCCAGCCAGACGCGCTCGAAGTCGGCGCGGCCGTAGATCTTGCGCACCTGGTCATTCGTGATCGCCGCGGGATCGTTCGTGATCACGTCGCCGTTCGGATCGAAGCCGCGAATGACGAGGAGATGCCCCTCGGTCTTGCCGAACAGGAATCCCGGCAGCTCGCCGTTGATCGACGCGACGAGCGGGATGCTCGTGGCGAGGAAACGCTGCGCCTCGTTGAGCGAGCGCAGGCGCGTCACGAACCCTTCGAGGCCGAAGCGCGTCGGGTAGGCCACGTTCGCCGACCAGTTCCCGGTGCCCTTGTAGCTCCAGTCGTACGTATAGCGCGCCGCGTACGCAACGTGCGGCTCGTCGTAGTCCGGCCCCGGGAAGGCGAGGACGTCGTTCGAGGACGGCTCCGCGCCGTGGAAGCCGAGGACCATGGCGGTCGAGGTCGGGCTGCACCACGCCTCCCCGCCGCCGTCGTACTCGGGGAACTCGCCGGCGTGCTCCTCCTGCGAAAGCGTCGGCACTTGCAGCTGGATCGGCGTGCCGTCGAACGCGCTCGGGATCTCGTGCTTGAACGGCGCCGACACCATCGCCGCGAGCATTCGAATGGAAGGCGTCGCCGTGGTCCCGGTGCGCTGGTAGAGCGTGACGCGAAGGCGGTAAGAGTCGAGCGGCGCCGCACCTGCCGCCCGTTTGAAGGTGTCCGTGCTCACATCGCCGTCCGCGCTCTGCTGGCCGGAGAGCGACGCGCGATGGATGTCCGTGTCACCGGACGCCCACGTCATCATCGTGTAGAACTTCGTCTCGCGGCCACCGCCTCGCGCCTGCATCTCGACTTTGATCCATGTGCCGGCCGGCGTCTCGGCGTTCCACGACGCCACGAGCTCGTCGAATGCGAACGCGACCGGGATCCAGTCGCTCGTCCACTCCCCACTCTGGTGGGTGATGCCGGATTGGCCGTAGGGATCGTCGTACGAACCTGCGGTGAGTCCGCTCGTGGCAAGCTCGAGCGGCCCGGTGCCGGTCACTCCCCTCGAGGAGCCGCGAGACAGGTCGGCGCGGGCGAAGCTCACGGCAGGGACGTTCGCCGGCTGCGGCACGAGCGTCGGTGTGGGCGCGGGCGCGCTCGTGCTCACGACCTCGCTCGGGCTCGGCGTGCTCGTCGCATCAGGTGTCGGCGTGCCAATGCACGCCGCAGCGAGCAGCGCGGCCGTGGACGCAGCGGCCAGAGATCCTCGCGTTCCTTGTCCTCTCCTGAGCACGTCGCGGATCGAGACTAACGCGGATTAGAGTCACGCTCGTGAGCACACTGCCGCGCACCGACCTCTTCTGGTCGACGGAGCGCGTCGCGTCCGTCGTGGGCGATCCGAACGTGCGCACAGTTGATTGCCGATTCAGCTTCGACGAGGACATGCGGTCGCGTTACCTCGATGGACATGTTCCGGGAGCCATCTACGTCAACTGGACGGAGGATCTCTCCGCTCCCCCGCCGTCGTCGGGGCATCCACGCTGGATGCTGCAGGACGCGGATGAGTTCGCTCGGACCATGGCTCGGTTCGGGATCGGCGACGACACGACGGTCGTGGGCTACGACTCCGAAGGCGGCCACCAAGCCGCGCGCTTGTGGCTCGCCCTGCGGCGTTTTGGCCACGATCGCATGGCGGTCATGGAAGGCGGGATCCAGAAGTGGATCGCCGAAGGCCGGCCCCTCGAGAGCGGAGCGCGCTCGGTCGACAAGCCAGCCGTCTTCACCCCTCGTCCGCGCGACGGCGTCGTCGCTTCGAAGGAGGATGTCCTGGCCGCGGTGCGCACCGGCGATCCGTGGCTGCTTGACGTGCGCCGCGATAGCGAGTTCACCGGGGTCGAGAAGCGCGCCGCGCGCGGCGGCCACATCCCGGGAGCCGTGAACATCCTCTGGCAGGACGCGCTCAAGGACGACTGGACGCTACGCGATGCGGACGAGCTCGAGGAGTTCTACACGAACGCGGGCTTCGGACCCGAGACGAGCACCATCACGTACTGCCAGGCGGGCGTGCGCGCCGCGTTCACGCATCTGGTGCTTTCCGCACTCGGTCACATCGACATCCGGACGTACGACGGCTCGTGGGAGGAATGGGGCAACGACCCCGCCCTCCCGATCATCACCGGACGAAGCTGAGGCCGCCTCGTCCGACGAACATCCGGCGCACGTGGAGCGTGAAGAAGATCCCGTCGTCTTCGAGCCAGCCGACGCCGTCCACGACGCCCCGGAGCGCCAGCACGTAGTCGCCGGTGGTCGTCGGAGCACGGAGCCTGAACTCGAACCAGCCGACTTCACCAGGCCCGACATAGTCCGTCGTCGTCGTGGTGAGGCGATTCGCCGACAGCCAGTCCGTCGCAAGCTCCGGCAGCTCGGCATCCTGCGGATCGCTTGTGGCGAGGTTCGCCTGCTGAGTGGCGACGCCGCGGTACCAGCCGCGGGATCCGGTGTTCTGTATTGCCACGACGAGCGTGGCGAACGCCCCCGGGTACACGGTTGGATCGGGACTCTGCGCGCTCCAGCGCGCGTGATAGCCGGAGTCGGGCGGAAGCACGACCTGGGCGGGCAGCGTGACCTTCGAGGGGATGCCTAAACGTGTCGCCGCGGCGGGAGCGCGCGCCACCCGAGCGACGGGCGCCGCGCGGGCGACGTCGACGACCCCGCCGAAGTCCGCGGTCCAGTACCAGCCGTACTTCGACCCCGCGGTGTAGCCGCGGCCCACGCCGATCGCGCGGTACTGCGGGTTCACGAGGACGGCGTGGTGCGCGGGGCTATTGATCCAGCCGTTCAGAACATCGGCACTCGTGGCGTACCCCGCGGCGAGGTCCTCCCCGGTCCACGTGCCGAACGCGGGGTATCCCGCATCGGACATGCGCTGTGTCGGCGAGCGGCCGTCGAGCGACGTATGCGCGAAGTAGTTGCGGGCGGCCATGTCGACGGACATCCACTTCGCGGCGCTGGTCAGGGTGTCCGAGACGGCGAGCGTTGGAAGACTTCGAGCCGCGCGGAACGCGTTGATGCGCGCGACGAGGTCCTGTTCGGCGCTATCGAGGCTCGCTCCCTCGGCGAACTGCGGTGAGGCCAGCCCAAGCAGGCCCACGACCGCCAGCACGCCCGCGAGAACAGCACGTGAAAACGGCATCGTCACTCCCCTGGGTGGGGCCCATGCTTGATGCGGGCATGGCCGCGAGGAGTCGCGTCAAGGTGTCAGGAAAGGGGTCGATGCGGACTTGATCCGGCGGGCTCGCTTGCCTGCCTGGGACGCCATACACCGCGAGTACTACCGGCGGCGAACCGCGGTTTGGATTTCCGCAGCGAGCCCGGGCGGCACGTCGGCTTCGATGCGAATTCCACCTTCCTCGTAGTCGACGCTCTTGAGCGATCCGCGGGTGCGGATCTGCTGTACGAGCGCGCCGGCGTGGTAGGGCAGCGTGGTCTTGACTCGTTTCCAGCTCGCGGCAGCCGCCTCGGCGAGTCGGGCGCGCATTTCGTCGAGGCCTTCGCCTTTGAGTGCGGACGTAAGTACCGCCGCCGGAAACTCGGCCCCGAGCGCCTCTCGGAGTGCCGCGCCCTCGTCGCCGCGCAAGCGATCGGACTGGTTGAGCACGAGCAGGCGGGGCCGATCGAGCCCCAAAGACTTGAGCGTCTCGTCGACAACACGCATGTGCTCGTGAAGATTGGGGTGGTTGACGTCGGCGACGTGCACGAGCAGGTCAGCGTCGGCGAGCTCCTCGAGTGTCGCGCGGAACGCCGCAACGAGCGTCGGCGGCAGCTTGTTCACGAATCCGACCGTGTCCGAAAGCAGGATGGCGGCCCCGCTGGGCAGCGCCGCGCGACGCGTGGTCGGGTCGAGCGTGGCGAACGGCTGATCCGCGACGAGCACGTCGGAACCGGCGAGGGCGTTCATGAGCGTCGACTTCCCGGCGTTCGTGTAACCAACGATCGCCGCGAGGAAGAGTCCTTCGCTCGCACGCGAGCCGCGCGCTCGCTCACGCTGTCGCGCGACCTCGTCGAGCTGCTTGCGCAGATCCTGTACGCGCTTCCGGATGATCTGCCGATCGCTCTCGAGCTTCGATTCGCCAGGGCCGCGGGTGCCGATGCCGCCTCCGAGTCTCGACATCTCCTTTCCGCGTCCGGTGAGCCGGGGCAGCCGGTACTCGAGCTGCGCGAGCTCGACCTGGATCCGACCCTCGCGCGAGCGCGCGTGCCGCGCGAAGATGTCCAGGATCACGGCGGAGCGATCGAGGACCGCCGCGCCCGTGATCTCCTCGAGGGTGCGCTGCTGCGACGGCTTGAGCTCGTCGTCGCATACCACGATGTCGCCCTGAAGACGCGCGACCTCCCTGGCGATCTCGCCAGCCTTGCCCTTGCCGACGTAGGAATTTGGATCGCGCGTCCTTCGCGCCTGGAGCGAGCGCCCGACGACGATGCCACCGGCGGCTTCCACAAGCGACCCGAGCTCGTCGAGCGAATCGTCTCCGTCAAGGCGCGAGCTCGGAAGCTCGACGCCAACCAGGTATGCGCGCTCCGGTGGCTCGGCGGTCTCGATCACGTCGTCGACCCTTCGAACGCGTACTCGGCCGGACCCGCGAGCTCGAACGTGCGCGGACCGGCGCGGACAAACAGATCGCCGCCGGGCACACGCACCGTGACCCGATCGGCCATGCGCCGTTCAGCGATCGCGGCTGCGACGGTCGCGCAGGCCCCGGTGCCGCACGCGAGCGTCTCGCCCACTCCACGCTCGTCGACCCGAAGCAGGATGAGGTCGGCCGCCATCACGCGCGCGACCTCCACGTTCGCGTCGCCGGCCACAGCGCGGGCCGCAGCCGCCAATCCCGTCAGGTCAGCCGCGGATGGGTCCGCGACGAACAGCACGACGTGTGGATTCCCGAGGCCCACGCGATATCCACGAGTGCCGTTGAGCGCGATGGCCTGCGGCGCGGCTGGCGCGGCGAACGTGATCGCGATGTTCTCGTCCTCCCGACGCGCGGAAACCGTGCCGCCCGGGAATGCGAGCTCGAGCGTCTCACCGCCGTGACGGTCGAAGAGATATCGGGCCACGCACCGCGCGCCGTTTCCGCACGACTCGCCGAGCGAACCGTCGGCGTTGTGAATGGTCACCGGCCAGCACCGCCCTCGCGGCGCGCCGATCACGAGTATTCCGTCGGCCCCGATCCCGCGCCGCCGGTCGCACAGCTCGCGGACACGCTCCACGGTCAGCTCGGCCGGTCCCGCGACGACCATGAAGTCATTCCCGCAGCCGTGCATCTTCGTGAACTTCATGCGGCTGCCTCGAGGATCTCATCAAGCGGGTCCACCGCCGTGGGGTCGTACCAGCGGATCGCGGCATCGCGCCGGAACCAGGTCATCTGACGGCGAGAGTACGCACGCACGTCGCGGGCCGTGAGAAGGATCGCGGTCTCCAGATCAATGTCGCCGCGCAGATGCGCGGCCCAGTGCAGGTACCCGTGCGCGCTCATGCTCGGGAGCCGCGGGTCGATACCGCGCGCGACGAGCGCGCGCGTTTCGTCGAGCACGCCAGCCGCGACCATCTCGCGAACCCGCCGCTCGATCGCCGCGATCAGGACATCTCGCGGCGGGCGCAGCCCGATCCGGAGCGCGGCGACCGACGCTCCGCGGACCCGCGACACCGGTCCACCCACGATCGTGGCGACCTCGAGGTAGCGCACGAGGCGCCGCCGGTTCCTTGGGTCGACGGGCGAGGCCGCATCGGGATCGATGGCGCGAAGACGGTCGTGCAGCATGGCGGGATCCTCGGCCTCCAGTCGCGCGCGCACTGCGGGATCATGCGGGAGCGACGCGAGATCGAGCCCGTCGAGGAGCGCGCGGACATATAAACCGGTCCCGCCGACGACGAGCGCGACGTGCCCGCGTGCGCGAATCTCGGCCAGCGCCTCGCGGCCGTCCCGCTGACAGCGAAGCACGTCGTAACGCCCGCCCGGGTCGACCACGTCGATGAGGTGATGCGGGATGCGGGCTTGCTCCTCCGCGGTTGGCTTCGCCGTGCCGATGGACAGGTGCCGATACACCTGACGCGAATCGGCCGAGACGATCTCGCCGCCGACCCGCTCCGCGACACGCATGGCGAGCGCGCTCTTACCCGACGCCGTCGGGCCGACGATCGCGATCACGTCCGTACCGCCACCTCCACAGCTCGGAGCGCCTCGCGAGCGCGGGCGACGGTCCGGCTGTCCGGCGACTGCTCGCCGTAGCGGAGATCCTCGAACGCCGCCACGATCGGCGAGGCCGCGGCCCACCGCGGATCCGCCGCCGTGATGCGACGCTGGTGCTCGGACGGCGTCTCGGCGGCGATCCGCCAGCCCTGACCCGCGCGCTCCGCGAGGGCGAGCAGGCGCCAGTAGACGATTCGGAGCGCCGCCGAGGTTGTTCCGTCGTCGCGCGGCGCGCGGCGACGCGCGAGGCGTCGCGGGAAGAGGGATCGAAGCGTCGCGCCGAGGGTGAGACCCGATGTGGCGGCGCGCTCCAGCTGCACGCCCTCGGGCAGTGTGAGGCGACGCTCTCGAACCGCGCGTTCGAGAAGGACGATCGCGACGAGGATGACGACGAGCACGACGATGACCTCGATACCGCCGACCACAAGTGGGCGCGTCCGTTCGATCTCGCGCAACAGCGCAAGGTCGTCGTTCGGAGCGGCCTGGGCCGGTGGTGACCCGAAGATGCTCCATTGCCGGAGGATCGGCTGAAGGATCGCGTACACCAGCGCGGCGAGATAGCCGAGCGGCAGGAGCAGGTAGAAGATGACCTGGTCGAACACGGGCGCGAGAGCGTTCCCCATATCGCGGAGTGCTTGATCGACGGCCGGCGCGGCCAGCGCTGCGACGACCGCCGCGATGCCGAGGGCGAAGACCACCGAATTCGCCGACGACAGCCGAGCCGAACCGGCGGTCCCGGTCGTGAGCGAGAGCTCCTCGGCGGAGCGCGCGACCGAGAGCGCGACCGCCGACGCGGCGACGAAGATGAGGGCGAGCGGTACGAGCGGCGTGCGTTCGACCGGAATCGGCGCGACCGCGGCGATGCCGAGCGCGACCGCGCCGAAGGGCACGGCGTTCCGCGCATCGCTCCAGCGCACCGCACCGCGTGCCAGCGACACGATCCGCCAGAGGTAGACCTCGCCGACGATGACGAACGCGATGATGCGTCCGCCCCAGGTCACCACATCGAGCGGAAGGGTCGGCAAGAGCACGGCAAGGAGTACGCCCATGCCCAGGGTGGTTCCCACGATCGCGGTGCCGCGAGCCTCCGAGCCCGTCTCGCGGAGCGCCGCGACGAGCACGAGCGTCGTGCCGATGAACGCGAGCGTTGTCGGCGTCAACGCAAGCGCCTCGACGCCGCCGATCATGTGCACGAGCGCGAGCAGGCACGCGAATCCGATCGCCTCCATCACCGCGCGTGCGACGAGGAGCGCCGCGAAGGCGCGGGAGCTAGACCGCCGCACGCCGCTCTCGCTGGCTGAGGACGTCGTGCGACACGCCCTGGACCACCAGGTGCGCGCCGAGCGTCGCGGGTATCTCGCCCACGGACACGATGAGCACGCGGTGGTGCGCGCGACGAAGGGCGACCGCCGCGTTGGCGAGACCTTGGCCGAGCCGAGGAGTGACGATCACGAGCGTCGCCCCCCACGGCAGGCGGCCGCGCTCGCGGAGAAACACCGTCTCGGGTGCGCCGACGGCATACGGGCCGAGCCGCGCAAGGATCTCGAGGCTTCGGGTGAGCGACCTGGGGCCGCGTCCGAGCGCGGATCGAGGCCGTTCGTGCGTGAGGTTGTCGATGCCGTTCGTCACGAGTCCGACCTGCCGGCCGGCCGCCGCCGCGAGCCGGACGAGCTCCGCCGCAGCGGAGACGACGAGCTCCGCGGCCTCGGGGTCCGCCTGGATCCAGTACTGCTCGTACGAGGCGACGTTGACGAGGAAGATCGAATCGAGGCTCGTCGCAGGTTCGTAGAGCTTCGTCTGAAGCTCGCGAAGTCGCGCCGACGCCTTCCAGTGGATCTCCTTGCGCGCATCGCCGCGGCGGTGGGGCCGGACGCCGCGGAAGCGGAGCGGATCCGGGACCAATCCGCGGCGCGTGGCGGTCTCGGCGAGCGGACGCAGCGACGCGAGCGCGCGGTCGCGCACCGCCAGCGGGGCCGGGTACGCGATGACCTCCACCGCGACCGGTACGGTGCGCTCGGTCTGCGTGAACCCGAGCCAGTCGCCGGCGCGCAGACGCAGCGGTCCGATCGAATAGGCACCGCGGGCCGGGACACTGACGGGCAGACGCACGACGACGCGCTCGCGGCCGCGCAGAGGGAATCCGCAGTCGATCCAGCTGCGGGGAAGCGGGGGGTCCGAGGGGGGCCATGCCCCCCTCGATGGCTCGACGCCTTCGCCGAGGAAGAGGCGCACCTCCAGCCACGGCATCGGCAGCGGCTTGCGGTTGACGATCTCGACGGTCGCGACCGGACGTTCGCCGGCGACGATCCGATCGGGAGCGAGGGTCACGCGCGCGTCCACCGCCCACAGCGCAAGTCGACCGGTGATCTCGACGACGAGCCAGGTCACGACTGCGCCGGCCGCAAGAACGATGAGCGCCGGCGCTCGGCTGATCGCGGCGACCGCGACGAAGAGGAGCGCGACCGACAACGGGAATTGGCCCGTGCGCGCGTCGAGCGGATTGGTCTCCGTCGGTTCAGCCGGCATGGAGATTTGTGGCGCTGTCCTCCGCGGGCACGGGCGTGCGCGCCAGGACTTCGCCGATGATCGCGGCGGTCGTTCGTCCGCGCATCTGCGCATCGGCATTCAGGAAGAGGCGATGGCGGAGGACCGCGAGCGCCTGTGCCTTCACGTCGTCTGGCAAGACGTAGGGCCGCCCGCGTATCGCGGCGTGGACCTGGGCCGCGCGATAGAGCGCGAGTGCCGCTCGAGGACTCGCGCCGAGCTCGACGCCGTCGACGCGTCGAGTCCCTCGCACGATCTCGACGGCGTAGCGGCGGACCGCGTCGCCCACGCGCACACCGCGGACCTCCTCGCGGAGCTCCGCGATCTGGGCCGGACTCAAGATCGGCTCCAATGTCTCGGGACGGAGGCTCGCTGGGCCGTGGATTCTCAAAATATTGTCCTCATCCTCGGCGTCGGGGTAGCCGAGATTCAGGAGGAAGAGGAATCGGTCGAGCTGCGCCTCCGGCAGCGGGAACGTGCCCTCGAGCTCTACCGGGTTCTGCGTCGCGATGACCAGAAACGGATCCGGCAAGGTGTGTGTGGTCTCGTCGACGGTGACCTGGCGCTCCTGCATCGCTTCGAGGAGCGCGGATTGCGCCCGCGGGGTTGCGCGGTTGATCTCGTCGACGAGCACGACGTTCGCCGAGAGCGGGCCGGGACGGTACTCGAACGCGCCGGCCCGTTGCTCGTAGATGGAGACACCGGTGACATCGCTCGGCACGAGGTCCGGCGTGCACTGGATGCGCCGGAAGGTGAGGTCGAGCGAGCGGGCGAGCGCGCGCGCGAGCGTGGTCTTCCCCACCCCGGGCACATCGTCGAGGAGGACGTGACCCTCCACTAGAAGGGCACCGAGCAGCTGCTCGGTGACCTCGCGCTTTCCGATGACGACCGTGCCGACGTGCTCGACGAGGCGCTCGGTCGCGCTCTGAACGGTGAGAGTCACCCGAGAACTATGCGGCCTCCAGTGTCCGGACAGAGGCCTGGCCAGGCGCGGGACCATCGCGAATCACGCCGGCGGTGACGAGCGCGAGCGCCAGGCTCACGAACGCGCCCACGGCGTGAAGCGCGAGCACGATCGGATCCTGTTCGCGCATCGAGAACGGAGTGAAGGACCGCTCGATGAACAGGATGAGGGCGATCGCCATGAGCGAGCGGAGGGCGAGTTTGGCGCCATGGACCGCACGCGCCGCGACCAGCAGCGCGACCGCCGCGAAGACATAGACCAACCACCCCGAGCCGTTACCCGATGCGGCCCAGCCCCGCCCCCCCGGCACGTAGCCCGCATAGATGCCGTCTGCGACGAGCGCAAGGGCGAGGGCAAGCGTTACTCCGCCGATGAGCCACACGTTCCGCGTCGCGGCGGCGCCGCTGCGGCGTCGCTGTTCGCCTGGGCCCGCTTCCACCCGGGCGACGGCCGGTGCCGACCCCTCGAGCGCGAAGAGCGTGTCGGCGTCCGGCGCCGCGTTACCCAGGCGCCAGACGCGAAGGGCCGTGACCAGAATGAGCAGCTCGACCCCGGCGGTCGCGAAGTGCGTGATGACCGACTCGATGGGCTTGGGTCCGAGCGCGAACGCCGTGATCGGACGCTCGATCAGGAAGAAGACGGAGAGGCCGATGCGCGACTGGAGGCTGCGCTCGCTTCCGCGCGCGACCATGATCGCGACGGCGGTATTGATGATCGCGAAGACATAGGAGATCTCGGCGAGGTTGTTGTACCGGTCGGTGAACCAGGCCGGGCCGCCCGGGTAGGCGCCATCGAGAAAGCCGTCGACGACAAAGAGGAGCGAGGCGAACAGCATGAGCAGGACGACCGGCCGGAGCGCCCCTGCCAACCCGAAGACCCCCCCTCTCTCCCGGGCCGAATGTTATTCCTACGTGCCCCGCAGGCGTGCTTCCAGAAGCTCGACCGTCTCCGGTGGGACAAACACGCCGCCGATGTCGGCGCCGTGCTCGCCGCGTCCGTGAAAGTCGCTGCCGCCAGTGGGAACGAGACCGTGCTCGCGCGCGAGAGCGAGGCAGCGTGCAGTCATCTCCGGGGAGTGGTCGCCGTAGTACGCCTCGATCCCAGCGAGTCCCGCTGCGACCAGCTTCGGTAACACCGCATCGAGGCCGATCACGGTCCCGGGATGCGCGAGCGACGGGACGCCGCCGTGCGTTCGCACGAGCGTCACCGCCTCGATCGGATCGAGTCCGACCCGCGGGACGTACGCGGACGAGTCCTTCGCGATGAGCGTGTCGAAAGCCTCGTCGTATGTGCTGACGTAACCCTTCTCGAAGAGCGCCTGCGCCAGGTGCGGCCGTCCAAGCGCGCCGCCCTGCGCGATCTCGAGGACGCGCGCGAGGTCCACCGCGTACCCCAGCGCGTTTAGCTTTTCGACCATGAGCTCGATCCGCCGGCCGCGATTGGAGCGGAGCCAGCGGAGGCGCTCCTCCAGCTCCGAGTCCTCGGGATCGACGAAATACCCGAGCACGTGCGCGTCGCCCCACTCCGACTCCGTGTTGAGCTCCGTCGCCGGGATGATCCGCACCCCGAGATCCCCGCCCGTTGCCGCGGCCTCGGCGACGCCCGCCAGTGTGTCGTGATCCGAAAGTGCCTGGACCTTCACACCGCGAGCGGCCGCGCGTCTCACCAGATCTGCCGGCGAGAGCGCGCCGTCCGAACGCAGCGAATGCGTGTGCAGGTCGATCGCGTTGCCCGCGGTTATGGCTCCCACTCCCGGTCCAGGCGCTCGATCGAACGCGCGCGGCCGGTTTCGTCGTCGATGTCGACGATGACGCTGTTGAACTGCACGACGCCGGAGGCCACCTCGAAGCGCCGCGGGAGATGGTCGAGGTACCGCGCCACGATGATCGACGGCTCGATCCCGAGCACCGAGTCGCGCGGACCGACCATGCCGGCGTCCGCGATCAGCGCCGTGCCCTGCGGGAGGATTCGCGCATCCGCGGTCGGCACATGGGTGTGGCTGCCAAGCACGGCGGAGAACCGCCCGTCGAGGTGCCACCCCATCGCGAGCTTCTCGCTCGTGGCCTCCGCATGCCAGTCGAGGATGCGGACCTTCGGCGCGCCCGCGCCAAGCTGCGCTAGAAGCGCATCGACCGCGCGGAACGGATCATCCTGCTCCGCCATGAAGACCCGCCCGATCGCGTTGACGACGAGCACTCCGTTTTGAATGACCCAGCCTTTGCCCGGATTCCCCGCTGGGAGGTTCAAGGGGCGAACGCAGAACTCGAGCGTGTCGATCTCCTTCAGGAAGCTTCGCTGATCCCAGACATGGTTCCCGTTGGTGATGACATCCGCCCCGGCGTCGTGGATCTCGCGCGCGATCTCACCCGTCAGCCCCGCTCCACCCGCCGCGTTCTCGCCGTTGACGATCACGAGCTTGATGGCCCGCTCGCGCTTGAGCGCGGGGACGAGCGCGGCGACGGCTTGACGGCCGGGCTTCCCGACAACATCGCCGACGAAGAGGACTCTCATCGCGCGCGAGCGACGAGTGTCAGCAACGCAGCGGCTGTCGCGCGAGCGTGTTCCGCTGATCCACGTTCTGGTTGAAGGTGTCGATACGGGCGTTGTTCTCGGCCAGCAATCGGTTGTACTGCGCGATCAGGGCCGTGTACGTCGCGTAGACCTCAGGCGGAAGGCTACCGCCGGGATACTGGCCCTCGATCGTGCTGATCCGACCCGCGATCTCCTCCAGCTGCCTGTTGGCTGCGTCAATCGCGGCGCGCGACGACGCAAGGTTCGCGTCCAGGCTGTTGATCTGAGCGACCAGGGCGTTGACCCTGGTGACGCAAGCGTCGGCGGGGGGCGCTGGGATGTCGGCGAACCCCATGGTGTGCAGCTCGCGCTCGCTAAAGCGATTCGGGCACGTGACAAACCCGGGGAACACAAGACAGGTGACCGGATGCGTCATCAGACCGAACCGATCGACGCCCTGAAGGAGCGGGTCCGCGATCGGTTCGAGCCAGTGCCCATCCGACCCGGCATCGGCGCCACGGCAGCACCAGATGTGACCGAGCTCGTGCAGCGCGACAGCGACCGAGTTCTCGGTCGAGACCGCGCCGAGGTCGTCGACCATGAAGAGGAGGATCCGCTGCGAGCCGTCGGGTGAGGTCAGGTGCAGCGAGCTGCTCCGCCCGGGCACGACGTAGACGACTATGTCCGCAGACGACGGCACCAGTTTCACCGCACTGAGTCCCCTTGTCGCCGTGGACCACTCCTTGACGAGGGTCTCGTTCAGGCGCGCCACGCTCCTATCGCGCGCGGCAACGAGTGACGGATCCAGCTTCGTCGTGAGGCCGTCGAGCCCGGCGATCGGATCGACCGCCTCCACCCGCGCCGTGAAGCTCTTTGCGTCAAGGCTCTTGAGCGCGACGTCGAACTCGGACCACGCGCTCTGCGAGCCACCGGTGCCGGTACAGGTCACCTCGTATTGACCGTGGCCCGCCGGAATGAGCGGCGCCGGATACGTCCAGCTCAAGATGCCGGCCGCGTCGGCCTTGCCCGCAAGGGTCTTTGGAGGTCCGTCGCCGAACGTGCCGGCGTACACCTTGATCGCCACGTCGCAGCTATCGAGCGGTCGCGCCTTTATGTCGAGCGCGCCGTACCGCGCGCTGACGACCGTCAGTGGGACCGGGGACGCCGTGGGGGCAATGATCCCGGTCGCAGCGCCATGGCCCGTCGCATCCGGCCCGCCGCGCGGAGCGGTCGGAGCGCAAGCCGAGAGCAGCACGCCCGCCGCGAGGACGAGCCCAGAAGCCTTCACTTCGCCGCGCCTGATTGTGACGTCCGGTCCTAGCCGGACGGGTTTCCGTACTGGAGCGTTTCGGGTCTGTTCGCGACCGATGTCGCTGTTACTTGGCGTACTCCACCGCGCGAGTTTCGCGGATCACCGTGACCTTGATCTGACCGGGGTACTGGAGGGTGTCCTGGATCTTTTGGGCTATGTCCCGAGAGAGGCGTGCGGTCTCGAGGTCGTCGAGCTGTTCTGGTTTGACCACGACGCGAACCTCACGACCCGCCTGGATCGCGAACGATTTCTCGACGCCCGGGAAGCTGTTCGCGACGCTCTCGAGCTCCTGCAGACGCTGGATGTAGTTCGAGACGATCTCACTGCGAGCACCGGGCCGCGCGGCGCTGATCGCGTCGGCGGCAGAGATGAGCGTGCCGACCATCGTGACGGGCTCCACGTCGCCGTGATGACCGACGACGCCGTCGATGACGGCCTGCGGGAATCCGTAGCGCTTGAGGAGCTCGCCGCCGATCACGGTGTGCGGACCTTCGACCTCGTGGTCGATCGCCTTGCCGATGTCGTGCAGGAGACCTGCGCGCTTCATCGTTTGCGGGTCGTATCCGGTCTCGGACGCGAGCATCCCAGCGACGTGCGCGACCTCAATCGAGTGACGCAGCACGTTCTGGCCATATGACGTGCGGAAATGCAATCGACCGAGCAGCTTCACGAGGTCCGGGTTGAGCCCGCCGATGCCGACCTCATAGATGGCCGCCTCGGCCGCTTCCTTCATGACCTGGTCGATCTCGGTGCGAGCCTTGCCGACCATCTCCTCGATGCGCGCCGGATGAATGCGCCCGTCGACGAGGAGCCGCTCGAGCGCGCGCTTCGCGATCTCGCGGCGAATCGGGTCGAAGCCGGAGACGACGACGGCCTCAGGCGTGTCGTCGATGATCAGGTCCACGCCGGTGAGCGTTTCGAGCGTCCGGATGTTGCGGCCCTCACGTCCGATGATTCGGCCCTTCATGTCGTCGCTCGGTAGGGCCACGACGGTCACGCTGTGCTCGGCCGTGTGCTCGGCGGCGTACCGCTGGAGGGCCATTGTGATGATGTCGCGGGCACGGTCGTCCGCACGCTCCCGCGCCTCGATCTCGAGCTCGCGGACCTTCCGGCCGGTGATGTCGCGCATCTCCTCCTCAACGCGGTCCAGGAGCAGGCTGCGCGCCTCCTCCATGGTCAGGGAAGCGACCCGCGCCAGCTCGGTGCGCTGCTCGTCCTGGAGCTGTGCGATCTTCGTTCGCTCGCTGTCGAGGTCCTGTTCCTTCTGACCGAGCCGGCGGTCGCGCTCGTCGACCTGGGCGATCTTCTGGTCGAGCTGCTCGTCCTTCTTGTCGAGCCGGCTTTCATAGCGCTGGAGCTCGGCGCGGCGCTCGCGATTTTCCAGTTCGGCGGTCTTGGCGACTTTGAGTGCCTCGTCCTTGGCCTCGAGGATGATCTGGTTCTGCCTGGCTCGCGCCTCGGCGAGCAGGCGGTCAGCGTTCGCCCGTGCGGTCGTCTCGCTCGCGAGCGCGAACGAACGCCGGAGTAGGAGGGCGATCCCGAAGCCGACGAGAGCCGCGACGAGGGCAGCAAGGCCCACGACGAGGAGGTCGGGCATGCCAGAGTCCTTTCCGTGCCGCGTGTGCGGGGACGCTCGCTCGGTTTGGTGTGCGCTCGCCCCCGTCTTCGCGTAAGTGACCGGCGGAACGGGGCGCTCCGCCAGCCAGTTGGTTCACAAAAGATTTGGTGCGGTCAGGATAACGCACGGTCATCCGGCGCGTACGAAACGCGTACAGGCTAGGCTCGCGGGCGTGGCGGTCCCTGACAGCGAGACGCGACTCGACGAGGCCGCGCTCACTTCCCTACTCGCCTCGGGAGCCGGCTGGACCCGAGATGGCAACGCCCTCACGAAGACCTACACCTTCAAGGGCTTCAAGGGCGCCGTGGCCTTCGTCAACCGGGTCGCAGAGGCCGCGAACGCGGCGAACCATCACCCCGACATCCACCTGGAGGCCTACAAGATGGTTCGGATCGTCCTCACGACACACATCGCGCACGGGCTGACGAACGCGGATGTGGCCCTCGCTAAGGCGATCGACGCCGTCGAACGTGTGAGTCCGGCGGGGTGAGACTCCGGCTAGGCACCGAGCACGGCCTGCCAGGTCAACGCGGCAAGCGGCGGCACCACGAGGTTATCGAGGCCGAAGCCAAGCGAACCCTCGACTACGGCCAGGACTATCGCCGCGAGCACGATCGCGCCGATCGGGAGCGGGGCCCAGGCCGTCGCGACGAGCCCAATGAGGAGCGCGACGCCAGCGAACGCTAGTGAGCCACCTAGAGTTTTCGTTCCTTTCCATACCGCCCAGCGCGGACTGGAGAACCGCGCGCCAACGAGGGCGGCAGCGGGGTCCGCGAGAGCAAAGGTGAGCGTCGCCAGCACGTAGGAGGCCGGCTGCGGCCATCCGACGATCGCCGCGAGCGCCAGCCCGAGCGGGAACAGCGCCGCCCCGAGCGTCGGCCGCTCGACCCCATGCACCGAACGGAGGATGCCGCGTCGACGGGTCCACGCGAGGACCGCGGCGACCACAGCGCCGAGTGCCACGCTTTCGTCAAGGGTCAGGAACGCCGGAAGCAGCGCCGCGACAGACGCGCCCGCCGCATGGGTATAGCGGCGCGTCGCGTCGGCACTGACCCCACGCCGTCGCAGGACTTCCGCGGACGCGAGGAGCGCGGCGATCGCGAGCAGGAACGCGGCGAGCTCAGCGACGTGCACGGCGCCCCCGCAGCAATACGCGCGTGGTCCGCTCGACCGCAACATGGAAAGCCGCGCCCAGTAGCGCGGACGCGGCCGCGTCGGCCGTGTCGATCCGATAGAAGAGGCGGATCGCGATCGCGCAGCCGATCACCGAATCGAGCTGATCGACGACGTACTGCGCGGCGCGCGCCCGAGGTGCGGACGTCCCCGCCGCGATCCCGAGCCTTCGCTTGACGAAGCTGTTCGGAAGCTCCGCGACGACGTAGGCGGCTCCGCAGATCGCGCCAACGATCCATGCGGGCGGCGCGCCGCGCGCGAGCGGAGCAAGTGCGGCGAGGCGCCGCGACCGCGACACGAGAGTCTGCTGCGCCGCGATCGTGACCGCGGTCGCCGCGGGCATCACGACGAAGCCGCGCCAGGTCTTGTTGCCCCCGAGCATCGGCCGCCCGCGCCAACGGCGACCGGCGTCGATCGGCCTGGCGAGACCGGGCGCGAGGTCGAGGGTGATGACCGCAACGTGCGCCAGCCCCGCGATCAGGATCGGCGCAGTGAGCCACACGGCCCGCGCGGCGCGGCGCGTCACCGACCACGCGGACGATTAAGCAAACGTCGGAGCGCATACGAAAACGCGACGAAGGCGAGCGTCGCCGCCCACCCGAAGATCTCGATGCGGGGGGACGAACGGTCAGCAGTCTCCGCCACCGCCCGGGACGATACTCGCGCCATCATGCGCAGGTGTGGGCGCAAGATGGGCTCGCATCACCGGCGTCGGGGTCGTCGCGATCCTCGTCGCATCCGTCCCGTTCGTGAAAGATGGCCGGCGTCGCGGCGCCGGTTTCGCTGCCGCGGCCCTAGGATCGTTCCTCGTCCAGCAGCTCCTGATCGCAAGAGCGCTCACCGACCACGATGAGGGCGAGCCCCACGACCTCGATGCCGTCGACGCGCTGACGCTGAGCAGGGGGCTCGGGGCGTCGATCGTCGCCGCGGCGGCGCTGGCCGGACCTCGCGATCGACGAAGCTATGCGGCGAAACTCGCGTGGCCACTCGCGCTCTCGGGGTCGACGCTCACCGATTGGATCGACGGGCCGCTGGCGCGGCGGCGAGGGCGGGGTCCGACGCGTCTCGGCCGAGTGCTGGATCTCGAGCTCGACAGCTGGCTGACGCTCGCGACGACCTTCGCCGGAACGCGGCTGGGGACGCTCGATGCCCTTTGCCTGGTCACGCCGTCGCTCCGCTATCTCGCGATGGCGTCGCCCATCTCGTACGAGGATGTGCATGCGGTCGGAAAGAGCGACCGCGCGCGGAATCTCGGGATAACGCAGATGGCTCTCGCGCTCGCCTCGTTCGCGCCGTTCGCCGGAGCCCCAACGACGGCTGTGGCGCGCATCGCTTCCCTCGTCCTGTTGCCGATCCACGTGCTCGCGCTCGCAGCCGCGCTTCCGGTCTTCCGACGCACGCGTTAGTCCGTAAGTGCCTCAACCTCGGGCCTGGCGATGACCTCGTCGATCACGTCGTAGCCGAACCCGCGCTGCGCGAGGAAGGCGTGGATCTTGCGCTTCCGCTCAGCAGGCTCGAGCGAGTCCCAGCGCCTGAGCTGTCGCACGATCGCTCGGCGCGCGCGGTCGCTCTCGCTTTCAGCGGGCATGTCCCCGAGCGCGGCGTCGATGGTCTCGCGGGCCACGCCTTTGTTGCTGAGCTCGCTCACGAGCGCGCGATCGCCCTTCGGGCGAAAGCGCGATCTCTGCTCGACCCAGTACCTGGCGAAGTCGAGGTCGTCGACATAGCGCTGCGCGCGGAGCTTGTCGATGGCGCCGTCGATCGCCTCGTCGTCGTAGCGCTTGGTATGCAGGTGACGGCGGATCTCGGCGACGCTCCGCGGTCGGTTCGCGAGGAACAGGACCGCAGCCTCGTACGGGCTGCCGAGGGGCCTCGGCCGGGAGCTAGCCTTCCTCACCGTTCGCGCTCTCGCCTCCGGCGGCCAGGCTGCCGCCGCGCACCTTGGCGTCGATCTCGGCCGCGACGTCGGCGTGCTCGCGCAGGAACTGCTTCGCGTTCTCACGGCCCTGCCCGATCCGTTGCTTGCCGTAGTTGATCCACGCGCCGGATTTGTCGAGCACGCCTGTGGTTATGCCCATGTCGATGAGCCCGCCCTCGCGCGAGATGCCCTCAGTTGCGAGGATCTCGATCTCGGCGATGCGGAACGGCGGAGCGACCTTGTTCTTCACAACCTTCACCTTGACGCGGCGGCCGATGACGACGTCGCCCTGTTTGATCGGCTCGATGGGGCGGATGTCGATGCGCACCGACGCGTAGAACTTGAGCGCGCGACCGCCGGAGGTCGTCTCCGGCGAGTTGTGCGCGACGACGCCGTCAACGAGGTAGTTATGAGTACCTTCGACCTCGAGGTCATACCGGTAGCTGCGCCGGTTGGCCCATAGCGGTGGCTTTGGTCGGATGCTGGCGATGACGGCTGGAACCAGCTCTCGCTTCGGCTCGACCAAATTTGGCGTGACTTCGAAGCGTCCGCGGTACTGCGGCAAGATCTTGTTCGCCATCGAGGGATGCACGTACGGTGCGATAAGCGCGTGGAAACGCTCTGTTGCAGGCTGTTCCAGCCGCAAGATCGCCTGGCCCGCGACTTCGTTGAGTCTGGACTGAATGCCAAAGCGCTCTGCGAGTTTGGCAGCAAGGCGTTCTCTCGTGTTAGGCGTCATGGCCTGTACGCAGATCGCGATGCGTCCGCGGTCTTCGTTGCGGCCGCGTAGCGTGAAGCCGCCATCGTCCATGTACCAGAGCGCGAAAGCCAGCGGCGTCAGCGACTCGAGATAACTTTCTGAGAACGACTTACCGGTCTCGCGATAGACCTCCTGGTAAAGATTGCGCAGCTCGGGGAGGGGTGTGCTGTCCCACCAACAGTCGCCCTCCCGGTTGCTCCAGTAAGTGCCGCGGATATTGGAGAACAGAGAGACTTTCCAGTCGAGATACGCGCTTTGCTTCGCCCCATGTCCCAGCCGGAACTTGACTCCGCGCGAGTGATCGCTGCGCCGAAGGGGCGAGAGAGAACCATCACCAAGCAAGCTTCCGCGGACAACATCCAGCTGAAACTCGCTGAGTCGAGTGAATTGGCTCGTCATGACCTGATCGCCAGGACTGAGTTCGCGCAACGGCGCGAAGCCCTCAGGTGTCAGGACTTCGTGGTCCGGCGTCGCGCTGAACTGCGCGCGTCCGTTGCCACTCGGCTTATGGACAGAAACCGCGAGGAAGTCCTTGGTGGCACCGTTGTTGAACCAGTTCACAACACGACCTGGCTTGATCTCTCCGGTCCCAAGGTCAGCGGTCAGCACCTCGACGGCGCGCCGCTGATTCACGATTTGCCCGATCTTAGCCTGGCTACCGTCAGCGAGCGTCACTCTCGTCGAGTAGGAGAAGCAGCCAAACATCACACCGATCTTCTCGCGCAGCTGGTTGATGAAGATCACGGTGGTCTTCGTCTTGGAGATCGTCCCGGTGAGCTTGCGCAGCGCCTGGCTCATGAGCCGCGCCTGGAGGCCCATGAACGAGTCGCCCATCTCGCCCTCGATCTCCTCGCGCGGCACGAGCGCCGCGACCGAGTCGATCACGACGATGTCCACCGCGCCCGAACGCACGAGCGTGTCGGCGATCTCGAGCGCCTGCTGGCCGTTGTCCGGCTGGGAGATGAGCAGATCGTCGGTGCTGACGCCGCAGGTGCGGGCCCACGCCGCGTCGAGGGCGTGCTCGGCATCGATGAACGCCGCCGTGCCGCCCGTCTTCTGCGCCGACGCGACGGCGTGGAGCGCGAGGGTGGTCTTGCCGGAGGCCTCCGGGCCGAAGATTTCGATGACCCGGCCGCGCGGAAAGCCGCCGACGCCGAGGGCCATGTCGACGGCGAGCGATCCGGTCGAGATCGCGTCGATCTTCTCCCCGGCATTGGCGCCGAGCTTCATGATCGAGCCCTTCCCGAACTGCTTTTCGATCTGCTGGATCGCCTGCTCGAT
>JBOGTG010000073.1:0-46082 GCA_050692175.1 Candidatus Limnocylindria bacterium
GAGGTGGGACTTCGCGCGCGCTGCGCTTCTGGGCGGTCTTGTCAGTCTTCCGATGAGCCTGGCTCTCGTTGCCATGCCCCTATCGACGAGGGCCGACGCCTCGGCCGTCGACATGCTTCTCCTCACCAACCAGTACCGTGCCGCGATCGGCGCGCCGACCGTCCCGTCGGACCAGCGTCTGGTGCAGGCGGCGCAGAACCACGCGAACTACAACAGCGCCAACAACATCCTCGGTCACTACGAGACCGCCGGCCGACCCTACTACACCGGCTACGCGCCCCGTGACCGATTGATCGCCCAAGGTTGGACCACATCGTTCGTGAGTGAGGTCGCGACCGGTGGCGCCGAGCTGAGCGGCGTTCGTCAGCTCTGGGACGCGCCCTACCACCGACTCGGCATGATGCATCCGAACGCCACCACGATCGGCTGGGGTCACTCCGAGCTCAACGGCCGTCAATCGAACGTCGGCAATATCGTCTACAACTTCGGCTTCCGACCAGTCGAGTTCGTGCGTTCGCCCGCCCACATGCAGACGAACATCCCGACCTCGTGGAGCGGACAGGAATCGCCGAGCCCGCTTCCGGCGGGCGTCTCGGGCCCGGTCGGCTATCCGATCATGGTGGTGTACTCCGCGGGCCAGAACGTGGTCATGCGCGCGGCCGAGCTCGTCGCGCCGGGCGGGACGCGGCTGCCGATCTATTACGCGCCGCAGCAATTCGAGTACGACTACCAGGTCATCATCCCGCAGCGGCCGCTCGCCGTGAACACGACCTACCACGTCCGCTTCGACATCACCGTGGCGGGTAGATGGCTGACCAACGAATGGGACTTCAGCACCGGCTCGACCATCAGCGGAGGCGGCCCGACGGCGTCCGTTCCCGCCGACAACGGCCTGCACTCCGCCTGGACCTCGCAGACCGCCGTGCCGGCGATGCAGCCGGCCAGCACGTCCCAGGTGACGGTGCTCTACCGGAACACCGGGACGAAGACGTGGACGAGAGGCGTGGCGGGGAGCCAGGTGGTGCTCGGCATCAACGGCGACAGCACCGCGTTCAGCACGATGGGCATGAACGTCGGCTGGCCGTCCGCGAACCGCGTCGCGATACAGAACGAAGGCGTGGTCGCGCCCGGCGGACTCGGGTCGTTCACCTTCAGCGTCAAGGCCCCCTTCGCGGCGGGGACGGTACGGCTGCCGGTCCGGCCGGTCGTCGAGGGCGTGGCGTGGCTCGATGACCAGGGTGTCTTCGTGCCGGTGACGACGGTCGTCGACTACCACAGCCGCTGGGTCTCGCAGTCGGCGTACCCGACATTGCGCGTCGGACAGCTCAGCGATCCACTCTCGATCTCGTTCCGCAACGCAGGAAGCCTGTCGTGGATCCGCGGCACCCTCGGTCAGGAGGCTCGCCTCGCGGTGAACCAGGACAACGCTCGGTGGGCATCCCTCGGGGTCAACTGGCTCTCCGCGAACCGCGTCGCGGCGCAGGCGGAGCCGACCGTGACCCCGGGCGGGATCGCGACGTTCACGTTCCAGGTGCGCGCGCCGTCGACGCCCGGCCTCTACGCGATCCACCTGCGGCCGGTCATCGATGCGGTCACGTGGATGGAAGACCAGGGCGTCTTCCTCTACATCACCGTCACCAACTAGATCAAGCAGCTCGTCCGGTCGGCTCCGCCTCCGTGACTCGCCACGGGCTCAAGGCTGGCGGATTCGCTCGTCGCGACTGAATCGCTCCTCGCTCAACTAGAACCGCGGCGCTCTAGCTCGAGCCGAACAACACCTCGAACTCTTCCTTACAGCGTGGGCAGCGCACGGTCGCCGCATACGGCGGGTTCGGCGGGATGTCGAGATGCTCGCGCGTGACGAAACGAGGACCGACGTTCTCGCCGCAGAACGGACACGCCACCGCGTAGTGATTGAACGCCCTGCGATCGACGGTGATCCGCCGCCGCTCGTCGATCGTCTGCATGCGGGCTTAGTCTAGGTGTGTGCCCGCGCCAAAAGGCCGCACGAAGATCGCCAGCCGAACGAAAACACTCAAGGTCGGCGATGCGGCGCCCGATTTCGCGCTGCGCTCCCACGATGGGCGCGAGATCAACCTCTCCGCCTTTCGCGGACAGCGTGTTGTCCTCGCGTTCTTCGCCTTCGCGTTTTCCAATACCTGAAACAGCGAAGCTCCCGCGCTGAACGCGCTCCAGCAGCGCTTCGCCGGGGACAAGGCCCAGGTCGTGGGCATCCTATGCGACTCCGTGTACACGCTGAAGGCTTGGGCCGAATCGCTTGGCGGCCTCGACTACCCGCTCTGCTCAGACCACTGGCCGCATGGCGAGGTCTCGCAGGCGTACGGCGTCTTCAACGAAGAGCTCGGTCGGCCGGAGCGGGCGATCATCGTCGTGGACGCGGAGGGGATCTGCCGCTACATCGACGTGCACACGCTGCGCGAGGTGCCTGACGAGGAGGAGATCGCAGACGAGCTGAGAAAGCTCACCTAGCGAGCTACCGCGTCGGGATGAGGTAAGCCTTTCCCTCGTCTGCGATCACAAAGCTGACGTCGTCACCTGCGCTCACATCGGGGAGCGTCTCGCCCGCGACGAGAACCTGAGTTCCGCAATCGACGGCGACGATCTCGCCGGTGCTCAGGACGGTTCCCTCGACCTTCGCGCCCGGCGCGACGAGATTGCCCGAGACGCCACGGCCCTTCGCTTTGCCCACATCGCGGGCCCGGTACTCGATCGCGATGGTCACGCGGTCACCGAGGGTCAGACGCGACTTTCGGACCGCGCCGGTCGCGTCGCGGCCGCGCATGTCGACCTGAGGCGATCCGTCACCCACACGCATCGTAAGGAGCACGTCGCCGCGGGTGCCGTCGAGGGCGACGACGATCCCGCGCGACGCACGCAGCCGCCACTTCTCGATGAACGCAAGCTGTTCGAAGTCGAGCATCAGGCCGCCGATACGATAGCCGCGTGCCCGTCCGCGCCGTCTTCTTCGATGTGGGCGACACGCTCGTTCAACACTGGAAGCCGCACCCCGAAGTACGGGCACTGACGCTCGACGCGCTGCGCCGGGAATTCGGTGAGCGCGAGTGGTACGACACGTTTCTCGACGCGGAGATCGCTCCGGGCATCGAACATCGGCATGACGCTGAAGCGGAGCTCCGGCAGGAAACGAACCGCTGGTACGCGGACTGGTTCCGCAAGAGCCGCATCGGGCTCGACGACATCGACATCGACCGTTTTCGGGTAGCCACGACCGTGCCGCTTGACCTCGTCGGAGCGCTCGTCCCGGGAACCCCAGAGACGCTTCGCTGGTGCAAGAACCGCGGTCTAGTCGTCGCGCTCATCACCAACACGCTTTCGCGTGGGGATGAGGAGGTCCGGCGCGACTGGGAGCGCTTCGGGCTCGCTGATACGGTCGACCATGTGGTCAGCTCGCACAGCACGGGGTGGCAGAAGCCACACGAGACGATCTTTCGGCGCGCGCTCGATCTTTCCGGAGCCTCGCCGGGCGATGCCGTGATGGTGGGGGACCGCATGGTCCAGGACGTCTGGGGTGCCAAACGCCTGGGTCTGCGCGCGGTTTGGCGTCGGCCGCTCGCGGGGGCGCCGCAGGAGCCGGTCGACGTGGTGCCCGACGGCGTGATCGACGATCTGACGGCCTTGCCGCCGCTCCTCGAGCGCTGGATGTAGCGCAGGCAGCCTTGCCCGAGGCGAAGACCGGTGCTAGAAACGAAATTCTTGACTCAGCAGATCGGAAATTCGCCGTGGTCCCGCTGCCGGTCATCCAGCTGACCTGCGCCTGTCCAGAGGCGGCCTGTAGCGGCGCATCCGCGCCGTGTCGGCGCCGCCATCGCCAAACACATTCGCTGACGATTTCTCTGGAGGACTTCATATGACCGCTTATGCCAAAGACGTGCTCGTCGAGACCGATTGGCTCGCTGGGCATGCAAACGATCCCAATGTCCGAGTGTTCGAGGTCGACGTCGACACGGCCGCCTATGACCAGGGCCACGTTGCCGGAGCCATCGGGCTCAACTGGAAGACCGACCTTCAGCAGCATCCGGTCCGCGATCTCATCGAGAAGAAGCAGCTCGAAGAGCTGATGTCGAAGAGCGGCGTCACGCCCGGCACGTCGATCGTCGCGTACGGCGATAACAGCAACTGGTTCGCGGCGTGGTTCTTCTGGCTCCTCAAGTACTACGGTCACAAAGACGTGAAGCTCGTGAACGGCGGACGCGCGAAGTGGATCGCGGACAAGCGTCCGCTGTCTGGAGACACGCCGAGCTATTCGAAGAGCGAGTACCGTGCGGGCAGTCCCGACGCCTCGATCCGCGCGCTTCGCGACTACGTGCTCGACAAGGTCGTCTCCGGCAACAAGAAGATCGTGGACGTCCGTTCGCCGAAGGAATACGCGGGCGAGCTGCTCGCACCCGAGAACCTCCCGCAGGAGGGCGCCCAGCGCGGTGGCCACATCCCAGGCGCGCAGAACATCCCCTGGGCGACCGCGGTCGCCGAAGATGGCCGCTTCAAATCCGCTGACGAACTCAAATCCATATATGGAGCGAAGGGGATCGACGGGCGCGAAGAGACCATTGCCTACTGCCGGATCGGCGAACGAAGCGCTCACACATGGTTTGTCCTTCGCTATCTGCTAGGGCACGATCGCGTACGCAACTACGACGGCTCGTGGACCGAATGGGGAAGCTTGATCGGAGTCCCGATCGAAGAGGGCGCCGGCTAGCAGTACCGACGCTGGCGCGAGCGACCGAGGGCCCCCGCGCGACGGGGAGCCGGCCCCGGCGTCCGGGGCCGGGGGGACCCCGGCGCGTATAGAGGGTTTCGGTCGCTCGCGCCGCTGCCCGCGACAAGGACCGCGTCGGCGCACTATTCGGTGGGTGGATTTCCAGCTCGAGCGCGACCTGATGGTCCGCGATCTCCGTCGTATGGGCATTCGCGACGAGCGCGTGCTCGCGGCGATGACGAAGGTCCCTCGCGAACTCTTCGTCCGTCTGGAAGATCAGGATGTGGCGTACGGAGATCACGCGCTGGGAATCGCAGAGGGGCAGACGATCTCGCAGCCCTTTGTCGTGGCCCGTATGACAGAGCTTCTCCAAGTTGACTCGACGCATCACGTGCTCGAGGTCGGCACGGGGTCCGGCTATCAGGCGGCGGTGCTCGCGGAGCTCGCTCGCTACGTGATCACCGTCGAGCGGCACGCATCGCTCGCAGATCGGGCGAGCGCTCTGCTCGCCGAGCTCGGCTATGAGAACGTGCGCGTCGTCGCGGGGGACGCCTCCATCGGATATCCGCCCGACGCTCCATACGACCGCATCCTCGTGACGGCCGCGTCTCCGGGCATCGCTCCCGAGATCGTGCGCCAATGCGCCCCGACCGGGCTCATCGTGGCGCCCGTGGGGGACCAGGACATGCAGCACCTCGTCGTGCGCCACCCCGACGGACGCGAGACCCGGCACGGCGCGGTGAAGTTCGTGCCACTCCGGGGGCGGGCCGGTTTCCACTCGTGACAGCCACGCTCTTTCACGGCGGTCGGATACACGTCCGTTCCGGAGTCTCAGCCGAGGCACTCCTCGCGCGTGATGGACGCGTGGCTGCGATCGGGCGCGCCAGGGATCTGGCTCGTGACGCGGGAAAAGTGGAGCGCGTCGATCTCCGTGGTGGCCTGATGACTCCGGGGTGGTTCGACGCTCATGTCCACTTCATGTGGTGGGGATTCCAGATGGCGGAGATCGATCTTCGCGCGACCAAGACGCTCGATGAGGCCCTCGAGCTCATCGGTGGCCGCGCGCGCGATCTCGCGCCAGGGCAGTGGCTCATCGGCGGGGGGTTTGACAAGAACAACTGGGGCCGGTGGCCGACCGCGGCCGATCTCGACCGCGTCACCGGCGACCGCCCCGCGGTGATGCGCAGCCGCGACGGCCATTCGCGCTGGCTGAACACTGCGGCCCTCCGCGCGGCGAAGATCGGCAAGGACACGGCCGTCCTCGAGGGCGGGGCGATCTTCCGCGATACCTCTGGTGCGCCTACCGGTGTCCTCCAGGAGCGCGCCAACGAGCTCGCGGACCGGGCCGTTCCGCCGGCGACCGAGGCGGACTGTGACGCCGCCACGCTCCGGGCGCAGGGCGAAGCGCTCAAGCGGGGCGTCACCGGAGTCGAGTCGCTGGAGCAGGCGAGCTCCTACGCCGCGCTCCGGCGGGTGCGCGAGCGCGATGACCTCACGGTCCGCGTGCTGATGGGCATCCCGCATCGATCGCTCGCGCTTTCGATCCCGACAACGGTCGCTTCGCCCCCAGGGGCCCCTGCCCCTGCGCCCCCGCAGATCCGTGACACCGCGCCGTTCGACTTCGAGGCGGCTCTGCAGGCCGGCATGCGCACCGGCCAAGGCGACGAGTGGCTGCAGCTCGGTCACGTGAAGTTCTTCAGCGACGGCGCGCTCGGCTCTCAGACCGCCGCGCTCGAGGAGCCGTACGAAGGGACAGAGGATCGCGGCATCCTCACGGTCGATCCGCTGGAGCTTCGCACCGACGTCGCGCGTGCCGCGGCGGCGGGACTCGCCGTGGCCATACACGCGATCGGCGACCGGGCGGTGCACGTCGCGCTCGATGCCGTCGCGCCGACGCGCGTGACTTCGCCAGCCTTACGTCAGCGCCTCGAGCACGTCCAGCTCGTGCGGGAGGAGGATCTCGGCCGCTTCGGCGCCCTCGGCGTGATCGCCTCGATGCAGCCGATCCACTGCACGAGCGACCGCGATCTCGCCGACCGGTACTGGGGTCCCAAGCGAACGCCGCGCGCCTATCCGTGGCGCACGCTCCTCGAGCGTGGCGCCGTCCTTGCCTTCGGTTCTGATGCCCCGGTCGAGCCGATCGATCCGCTGCTCGGCATCCATGCGGCGCTCACCCGCCGGCGGCCCGGCGATCGAGACGTGTGGTTCGCGGCGCAGCGCCTCACGCTCGACGAAGCGCTGCACGCGTACACCGCGGGGGCGGCGTACTCGACCGGCCGAGAGCGGGAGCTGGGAACGCTCGAGGTGGGCATGCGGTGCGACGCCACCGTCGTCGATCGTGATCTCGCGAAGCTCAAGGAGGACGATCTCCTCGAGGCGAAGGTCAGCGCCACCATCACTGACGGAATCGTCCGCTACGCCGACGGCGTCGCCTAATTGAGCTCGGGTCGCTCTCCGCGCGCTCGCAGCCGCACCAGCAGGTCGCGGAGGAGCTCCGTTTCCCGATTGAGAATGCGCGTTTCTTCCTCGAGGCGGGCTGATGCCGTCTCGAGCTCGAGCAGCGCCTGTTGCTGAGGAGCGTCGACCGCGAGGCTTCCGGCGATCCGGTAAGCGAGATCGCTGGGCGGCGTATCGCGAAGCTCATCCGCGAGCGCCCGCTCTCCTCGCGAGTCCTCGGTGACAGCGACCACCGCGAGGAGGTACGCGCCGAGTGCCTCCCGGGCGACACTCGCATGGTCGGACACGCGGTCGCCATCGTGCTCCTCGAGATAGCGCACTCGTCCCACGAGGTAAGGCTCGGCGTCCGCGATGAGGCTCTCCACCGCGAAGCGACGCTCGCCGCGCGTGACGATGTAGGAGCGTCCGTTCGGCAACGCGGACTCGGCGACGATCTTCGCCTCGGTCCCGACGTCGTAGGGCTCGGCACCCCCGCCGACCTCGCTTCCGTTTCGGATGAGGACGACGCCGAAGGGGAGGTGCCTCTCCATGCAACGCCGGATCAGGAGGCGGTACCGCGGTTCGAAGATGTGGAGCGGCAGCAGGGCGCCGGGAAAAAGCACCGTGCCGAGAGGAAAGAGCGGAAGCAGTTCGCTCACGTTTCAACGGTACTCTCACCTGCCGTGCACGAGGATGTACTCGTTCGGCTTCTCGCGAGGGTCCCCGCTTGATCAGCGTCCTGCTCCACGACGAGCTGCTATGACCGGCGGCGAGGGCGGCGCTCTCGACGGCATCCGCGTCGTCGATCTGACGCGGGCGCTCGCGGGTCCGTACTGCACGCTGATGCTCGCCGATCACGGCGCCGACGTCGTCAAGATCGAGATACCTGGGACGGGTGACGAGACCCGTGAGTGGGCGCCACCCCACATCAAGGGAATCTCCGCGTATTACCTCGCTATCAACCGCAACAAGCGCAGCCTCACCTGCGATCTCAAGCATCCCGACGGAAAGCGCGTCCTCGAGCGATTGATCGAGCGCGCCGATGTCGTGGTCGAGAACTTCAGCCCCGGCGTCATGAGTCGCCTCGGCTTACCCGACGACCGCGTGCGCGCGATGAACCGCCGAGCCGTGATCTGCCATATCTCCGGGTTCGGGCAGGACGGGCCTGGCCGAGCGTGGCCCGCGTACGACCTCGTCGTGCAAGGCATGGGCGGAGTCATGAGCCTGACCGGCCCACCCGGTGCCGACCCGGTGATGGTCGGCGTGCCGCAGGCGGACATCGTGGCGGGGATGTTCGCCGCGTTCGCGATCGTGGCCGCAATCGAAGCGCGGCACCGGACTGGGGAGGGACAGGTGATCGACGCGACGATGATCGGCGGGCAAGTCGCACTGCTCTCGCGGCAGGCCGCGCGCTACTTCGCCGACGGCACGGTTCCCCGGCCCGAGGGCAACGTGCACGCCTCGATCGTTCCGTATCAAACATTCCGCGCCGCAGACGGTTTCGTGAACATCTGCTGCGCGAACAACGCCCTCTTTGAACGGCTCTGCCGTGCGATCGACCTCGAAGATCTACTCGACGACGGACGTTTCGCTGAGAATTCGAGCCGCGTCGAACACCGGGACGCCCTGGTTCCGCTCATCGCGGCGCGCGTTCGCGGGATGACGAAGGGCGAGGTCGTGCGCAAACTGCGCGAGGCCAACGTCCCGGTCGGGCCGATCAACGATCTCGCCGAGGTGTTCAACGATCCGGTGGTTCGACATCTCGGGCTGATCGCGGAGGTCGACCATCCGGTCGCGGGCCGCGTCCGCGCACCGGGCATTCCCGTTCGCATGTCGGAGACGCCGGCGTCGGTGCGTCGCGCACCGCCTCTGCTCAGCGAGCACACCGATGAAGTCCTTCGTGAGCTCGGCTACGAGCCGGCCGAGATCGAGAAGCTCCGCGCGGACGGCGCCGTCTGATCACGGAGCGTGACATTCCACCGCGGCGCCGGCCGCTGTGGCTCGTCGCCGCGCTCACCATGCTCTCGCTGGGGCTCTACCTTCCGCTCTGGCTCGGCTTCACCTGGGCGGAGCTGCGTCGTGAGACGGGCGACCAGCGGATGCAGCCCCTCGGACACGCTCTCTCGATCTTCGTCCCGGGGTACGGGTACTGGCAGGTCTACCGTCACTTCGCGCTGATCGGCGCCGGGCTCGACCGCCTTGGCACGACCATCAGGGTCGATCCGCTTTCGGCGACGATCGGTGTGGTGCTCTGGTCGCTGACCTTCCTTCACTATTCGCAAGAGCCGATCTTCGTGGCATTCGACATGCTCGAGGTGCTCGCCGCGACCGCCGTCGTGGTGTACGGACAGCGTGCCCTGAACGAGTACTGGCGCGCTCGTCCGGGTCCGTCGGTCGAGGAGCGCATGCTGCAGACGGACTGGATCGGCGTGGGAGCAGCGGCCGCGTATTTCCTCAGCTGGGTCCTCACGTACGTGAACACAGCCAGCAACTAATATCCGCCTCCCGTGCCGTCGCACATCCTCGTCGTCGGCTCACTTGCGTACGACGACGTGCACACTCCCTACGACAGCCGTCGCGAAGTGCTCGGCGGCGCCGCGTCCTATTTCTCGCTCGCCGCATGTCTCTACGCGCCGGTCCGGCTCATGGGGGTTGTCGGTGATGACTTCCGTGCGAGCGACCTCGAGCGCCTCGGAACGAAGGGGATCGACCTTACCGGCGTCGAGCACGCCAAGGGACGGTCGTTTCGCTGGCTCGGAAAGTACGACCACGATCTCGCGGCGGCGGAGACGATCAACACCGATCTCGGCGTGTTCGGCGACTGGGAGCCCACCGTCCCGCCTGCCTTCGTCGATAGCGAGTTCGTTTTCCTCGCCAACATCCTTCCTGAGATCCAGGGTCGGATGCTCGACCAGGTGCGCGCTCCGAAGGCTGTGGCGCTCGACACCATGAACTACTGGATCGAGAGGCGACGCGAGGCCCTTGCCTCCGTGATGGCGCGCGTCGACATCGTCACCGTGAACGAGGCGGAGGCCCGGCAGTTCTGCAACACCCACAACGTCCTCAGGGCGGCACGCCAGATCCTCGCGCTCGGTCCCCGCGCCGTGGTCATCAAGCGCGCCGAGTACGGCGCGCTTCTTCTCACGAACGACCGTGTCTTCTGGACGCCGGCGTACCCGCTCGAAGACGTGCGCGACCCAACGGGCGCGGGCGATGCGTTCGCCGGCGGGCTGCTCGGCCACCTTGCCCAGGCTGGGAAGCTTGACGACCGGACCCTCTGCCGGGCGGTCCTTCACGGCACCGTCTGCGCGTCCTTCGCCGTCGAGGAGTTCAGCGTGGACGGCATCGAGCGCGCGGATCAGAAGACGGTCGAGCGGCGCGTTGGCGAGCTCGAGGCCCTCGTTTCGGCGTGACCGGGGAACCGCTTGGCGGGACGGTTGTACGAAGGGTGAGAACCGACTCCGTGGAGGGCCGGCCGGCGGAGGACGCTGTACTCGTGGAACGCGCACAGCACGGAGACACCGAGGCGTACGGCGAGCTGGTGAGGCGTTATCAGGGCCTCGCCACCAGGACCGCGTACGTGATCACCGGCATGTCCGCCGAGGCCGAGGACGCCGCGCAGGATGGTTTCACCAAGGCGTACTTCGCGCTCGGGCGCTTCCGGACGGGAGCGCCCTTTCGTCCGTGGCTGCTACGGATCGTCGCGAACGAGGCCAAGAACCGCCGCAAGGCGGCCGGCCGGCGACCGACGGTCGACCTCAGCGTCGCCGAGGATCGCCCCTCGGGTGACACGGCCCTGTCGCCCGAGGAGGCGGCCCTGGCGAGCGAGCGGCGTACGTTCGTACTTGCGGCGCTGGGCAGACTTCGCGAGGAGGATCGACTGGTCATCGCATACCGCTACTTCATGGAGCTCTCGGAGGCCGAGATGGCCGATGCGCTCGGCGTCGCGCGCGGCACCGTGAAGTCGCGACTCTCGCGGGCGATCGGTCGCCTTCGCGAGATCACCGCGGGCGAGGGAATCGCGGATGCCTGAGCGGATGGACGAGCGCGAGCTTGAGCAAACGCTCACCGACATCGGCGGGCGACTGGACGGCCCGAGGCGCGACCTGTGGCCGGCGGTAGGCACGCGGATCGCCGAGCGGCGCGCCGTGCCCTGGTGGTCTCGTCTCGCCCTGGACCGGCGAACGCTCGCGCCCGTCGCGGCGACGCTCGCCGTCATCCTCGTCGCCACGTTCCTCCTGACGCCGGATCTGGCGGCGCGCGCCGCCGAGGTCCTCGGCCTACCGGGGGCGCAGATCTTCCGCGTGACGACCACACCCTCGCCGATCCCGACGACGGGCGCTTTCGTGACCTTCACCGGACAGCGCGCGACCTCTCTCGCCGAAGCGAGTCGCATCGCCGGCTTCACGGTGCGCGAGCCCGCCGCGCTCGGGCAGCCGGACGAGATCTACGTGGAGTCGGCGCCCCTGAAGGTCACGTTGGTATACCGATCGCGGCAAGGGCTGCCCGTTACCGCGTTGCCAGGGATCAGCGCCCTGGTCGTCCAGTTCAAAGGCACGCTCGACGCACCGGTGCTGGGCAAGGCGATTGGCCCCAACACGACGCTCGAGGCGGTGCCGCTCAGCAGCGGAAACGCTGCCTACTGGCTCGCGGGCCAGCCACACCAATTCTTCTATCGCGACACCGCCGGAAACATGCAACCTGAGACGCTGCGCCTCGCCGGCAACACGCTGCTCTGGGAGACCGGTGGCGTTACGTACCGCCTCGAGGCTCAGGTCAGCAGGGAGGAAGCGGTCCGGATCGCGTCGACGCTGCGCTAACCGGAACCAAGCCGGGTCGCCCGGTGTAGTGGTGACGATGCGTACCGGGATCGGGCTTGCGGCGGTTGCGCTCCTCCTTGTGGCGTGCTCGGCCCAGGTCTCCGCCCCTCCGGCGTCGGCCGCAAGCGACCAGCTCGTCCTCCGCACCTCGTCGGGGCTGCAGGTCTGGGATGCGAAGGGCGACCTCGTCCGTTCGCTCGGCCGCGCGGTCGCGTCGCCGGACGGGTCCGTCTACTACACGCTCGAGGGCGCATCGCCGAGCACGCTGAGCTGGATCGAGGCGAAGACCGGCCGCAAGATCACGGCGGTCGCGCTCCCGGGTTCGTACGCGTTCGCCGACGAGCGCACGCCCGGACCGAGCGGACTCTCGCCCAACGGGCGCTGGCTCGTCCTGGTCGGCGAACATGACGCCTCGAGCGGCTTCGCGGTGATCGACACCGCCCTCGTCAAGCTCGCCGCGGTCGCGACGGTGCCCGGCCCGTTCACCTACGACGCGATCAGCAACGACGGAACGTCGCTCTACCTGATCGAGGAGATCACGCCGCAGACGGCCCGGGACCTCGGCCTGAACACGCCTTACGGCTACCGCGTCCGCGTCTATGACGTACCGGCCGGGAAGCTGTCGGAGACGCTCGTCGTGGATGTGAAGCTCGCGTCCCAGACCATCGCTAACAACGCCGAAACGCGGGTCGACGGGATCATGAACGGCATCTACCAGTCGTCGGTCCCGAGCCGGGACGGCAAGTGGAACTTCAGCTTCTACTACAACCCGAGTCGCGGACCCTTCATCCACGTGCTGCACCTGAATTCCCGCAGCGCGTACTGCATCCTGGACTTGCCCGTCGTGTCGGGCGGCGACGAGAAGCATCTTGGCTGGTCGCTCGCGCTGACGCCATCCGGGAAGACGCTCTACGCCGTCAACGGAGCGCTCGGCGTGGTGTCGTCCATCGACGCGAGCACGCTCAAGGTGACGCGTACCGCGACGGTCGGAGGTCTTCCCCAAGCAGCCGCGACGCAGCCCAGCTACTCGTCCAGCGCGAGGGTTGCGCACGACGCGCGCAAGCTCTGGTTCGCCCCGGCCCGTGGCGTCGCCCTGGTCGACACAAGCGACTTCAGCCTGCGCGGGCTGTTCCTTCCGGACCGTGTCATCACCAGCATCTCGATCAGCCCTGACGGCGATCGCCTGTACGCGCTGTCCGATCAGGGGACCGTTTGGGTGATCGACGCGACCACCGGCCGGCAGTTCACCCAGATCACGACCCATGGTGCGACTGCACTTCTTCGTGTCGGCTCGCACTAGGTGTTTTAGCCGGAGCGGACCCGTCGCCGCCGCCGTCCACGACCTCCGCGAAGACCACGGTCACGAAACGTCGCAGGTCTGCGCGCTGCCGGCGCGCGCTCAGGAAGAAATAGACCGCGATAGCCATCCCGCCGACCACCAGGACCACGCTTGATAGGGCTGGACCCAATGGACCCGCGTCGCGCGAGACGAAGCCCGCTCCGAAGAGCCCGTAGAGGACGAAAAACACGACCAGGAGCGTCCAGGACCGCCCCGACTGGACGAAGCTCGCGCTGACGCGCGCTCCACCCTGGCGCCGGTCGATCCGTCCGTAGGCGTGGACCGCGTGCTGGCGGCGCTCCCAGATCTCGAATTTGCTCGGGCTTGTGACGCCGACGTACTCGGGATTGACCTTGAGGACTCCGAGGACGCGCCGCGGGCGCTGGTTGATCGCTCGCTCGAGGCGGGACAAAGCGTCGCGCGGCGACAGACGAACATCGAGCACGAGATCGTCATCCACGCTGAGGGTCGTGAACTGTATCCACCCCATGGACGTAGTCATTCATAGCGGATTCGCGCACCGCGAAAACGTTCACTTGACAGGCGCAAAGGCCGGGTCTCTCATTGCGCGGTCGCGAGCCTTGCTAGGAGGTAGTGGCATGGGGATCCCACGGATCAGCAGACGAGGTCTTCTCAAGTACGCATCACTCTCGGGGATCGGAGCGTTCATCGCGGCCTGCCTTCCGCAGAACGCACCCTCAGGAGGGACGACGCCTGCGCCCGGGATCGGTCAACCGACGACGACCGGGATTACGCAGATACCCACGGTGACCTGGAAGGCGCAGACGGGTTTCGGCGCGCGCGACATTTTCCACATCCTGGGCGTCGAGTGGGGCAACCGCATCGGTCAGATGTCCGGCGGCCGGATCAAGGTTGACACGCAGGCGTCCGGAGCGATCGTCGGCGCATTCGACATCATCGATGCAGTCCACTCGGGCACGCTCGATGTTGGCCACGGCGTCCCCGCGTATTGGTTCGGGAAGAACCGCGCGGTGAGCCTCTTCGGCACCGGTCCGTCCATGGGCATGGACGCCGACATGATCCTTTCGTGGATCTACTACGGCGGCGGCCAGAAGATGTACGACGACCTCATTCAGCAGACGCTGCGGCTCAACGTGCAGTCGTTCTTCTGGGGCCCGATGCCCACCCAGCCCCTCGGCTGGTTCCGCAACGAGATCAAAGGTCCGGAGGACTTCAGGGGCATGAAGTTCCGGACGGTGGGCATGGCGATCGACGTGTACTCCAAGATGGGCGCCGTCGTCACGGCGCTTCCGGGCGCCGAGGTCGTGCCGTCTCTCGAGCGCGGTGTCATCGAGGGCGCCGAGTTCAACAACACGACGTCGGACAGAGCGCTCGGCCTTCAAGATGTGCGCCAGATCGTCATGACGCAGTCGTACCACCAGGCGACCGAGTTCCTGGAGGTCCTGATCAACAAGCAGAAGTTCGAGGCGCTCCCGGAGGACCTCAAGTCGATCGTGCGGGAGGGGACGAAGGCGGCGTCGGCCGATTTCGGCTGGCGTTTCACGAACCAGAACAGCCAGGACTACATCGACTTGCAGAAGCTGGCCAAGCCCGTGCGCTTCATCAAGACACCGAAGTCTGTCCTCGACGCCCAGCTCAGGGCGTGGGACGAGATCATCGCAAAGGATTCAGCCGAGAACCCCATCTTCAAGCAGATCCTGGACTCGCAGAGGGCCTGGGCGCAGCGAGTCGTCCCGTGGCGGGACGCTCTCGACCTGCCGCGCACCGACCAGAACGCGTTCAACTACACGTTCAAGCGCTGAGCCGCTCTAGGTGAACCGAAAGAGGGTCCTGGCTAACTCCAGGGCCCTCTTTTCAATAGGATGACCGCGGGGGCGGGAGGGGGACGGTAGGTGGCGCGACACCTCTTGTGGATCGACCGCATCAGCACGTGGATGGGTAAAGCGTTCGCGTGGCTCGTCGTCATCTTGGTCGTGGAAACGTTCTACGACGTCCTCCTCCGATACGTGTTCAACAACCCGACGGGGTGGGCGTACGACGTTTCGTACTTTCTCTACGCGACGATCTTCATGATGGGCGGCGCGTACGCCCTCGCCCGCAACCAGCACGTCCGCGGCGACATCTTCTACCGGCTTTGGCCAGTACGCGTGCAGGCGGCGGTCGAACTGGTGCTCATGATCCTGTTCTTTTTCCCGGGGATCATCGCGCTCGTCTCGACCGGCTACCAGTTCTTCGAGATCTCACTTCGAAACCTGGAACGCACCCAAACGAGCTTCGTGCAGCTTCCCCTCTATCCGCTGAAGGCGGTCATCCCGATCGCCGGCGCGTTCATGTTTCTGCAGGGTTTGGCTGAATTCATCCGGTCGATCTTGGCGCTCCGCGACGGCGTTTGGCCCGCGCGCCTCTCGGATGTCGAGGAGGTCGAGCCCGACCTCGTCAAGGTCGAGACGCTGTGAGTCCTGAGGTACTCGCCGTCGTCATGATGATGCTGCTCGTCGTCATGATCATGATCGGCTTTCCGACGGCGTTCACCCTCATGGCGCTCGGCATCATCTTCGGCTTCCTCGGGTTCGGATTCGTCGTCTTCAGCCTCCTCGTCGATCGCACGTTCTTCGTGATGCGCAACGATGTGCTGATAGCGGTGCCCGTCTTCCTCTTCATGGGGTACGTGGTGGAACGCGCGGGCATCCTGGACCGGCTCTTCTACAGCGTGCAGCTGCTCATGGGTCCGCTCCCCGGGGCGCTCGCGATCGCCACGCTCGTCACCGGCGCCTTGTTCGCGACCGCCACGGGGATCGTCGGCGCCTCGGTCACGCTCCTGGGTCTCCTTGCGCTCCCGGCCATGATCCGTCGCGGCTACCAACCGTCCTTCGCGAGCGGGATCATCGTCGCCTCCGGGACGCTCGGCATCCTCATCCCACCGAGCGTGCTCCTCATCCTGTACGGGTTCGTCGCTGGCATATCCGTGCCGCGGCTCTACGCGGCCGCGTTCATTCCCGGCTTCACGTTGGCGGCGCTCTATTTCATCTACGTGCTGGTCAGGGTCGCTCGCAATCCGAAGCTCGGGCCACCGCTGCCCAAAGAAGAGCGGAACGTCCCCGCCGGGAGGATCGTCTTCCTGCTTCTCACCGGTCTCGTGCCAATCGTGGTCCTCATCCTGGCGGTCCTGGGCGTGATCTTCTTCGGGATCGCGACGCCCACGGAGGGCGCGTCACTCGGGGCGATGGGTGGCCTGATCCTCGCCGCGGCGAACCGCAGGCTCAGCTTCACCATGGTGCGGGAGACCGCGATCCTGACGATCCGCTCGGCCGCCGTGGTGGGCTGGCTGATCCTGGGGTCGAGCGTCTTCGCGGCGGTGTTCGCGCGGCTCGGGGGCGCCCAGCTCATCGCCGACTTCCTGCTGGGCATCGGGCTGGAAAAGATCGCGTTCATCATCCTGGTGCAGGTCCTCATATTCTTTCTTGGCTGGCCGCTGGAGTGGACGGAAATCACGCTCATCTTCATGCCGCTTTTCCTGCCGTTGCTCGTGACGTACGAGGTCGACCTCGTCTGGTTCGGCGTGCTGGCGGCGGTAAACATGCAGACGGCGTTCCTCTCGCCGCCCGTAGCGATGTCGGCCTACTACCTGAAGAACGTCGCTCCGCGCGGCGTCACGCTGAATCAGATCTTCAATGGCATGTACCCCTATATGGCCGTGCAGGTCGTCGCCATCGCGATCCTCTACATCTTTCCGGACATGGCTCTCGCTTTGCCGCGCATCATCTACGACCAGTGAGCTGAGGCGCCGGATACATTCCACGTAGAGCAATCGCTCGTTCGTCGATTCTCCGGGTGTCGCGCAGCTGGCAGCGCGCAGCGTTCGGGCGCTGGGGTCGAAGAGTCAAGTCTCTCCGCCCCGACGGCAGGATCCTGGTGAAACGACTTCGCGGGGGCACCCCCGACAAGCATCGAAGGCGAATACCGCCCAGAGTAGCGTCGCCATGAGCCCACAGATCGTCGCCGGCGTCATTTTCCTCGCGATCTACGCGCTCATCGTGACGGAGAAGATCCATCGGACGCTCGCCGCACTCCTCGGGGCGTCGCTGATGATCCTTCTGAAGATCGTCGACCAGCACGAGGCGTTCACGTCCGTGGACTTCAACGTCATCTTCCTCCTCGCGGGAATGATGATCATCGCGAACATCACCGCGAAGACCGGGATATTCCAATGGATCGCGGTCGAAGCCGTGAGACGCGCCAAGGGCCGGCCTTACCCCCTCCTCGTGCTGACGTCCCTCGCGACGGCCATAGTCAGTGCGCTCCTCGACAACGTCACGACGGTGGTTCTCCTCACGCCCGTCATCTTCTTCATCGCCCAGCGCCTCGAGACGTCCCCGGTCCCCTTCCTGATCTCGCAGGTGCTCGCGTCAAACATCGGAGGCACCGCGACCCTCATCGGGGACCCGCCGAACATCATCATCGGCAGCCAGATGGGGAAGGACTTCAACGACTTCCTCGTCAATCTCGCACCGGTCGCGACGGTCGCTCTAATCCTCTATCTCTTCCTGGCGCGCTGGCTGTTCCGGGCAGAGCTCAGAGCGGCTCAGAACGTCCTCGACGCCGACGACATAGAACGGCTCGTCGACGAGGAGCGCCGCATCGCGAACCCTCGTCTCATGCGGATCTCCGCCGTCGTCCTCGCGTTCACCATCCTCGGTTTCGTGCTGAGCCGGGTCCTCGGACTCGAGGGGGCCACCATCGCGCTTACCGGAGCCGTCGTGCTCATGATCGCGGCCCGTGAGGACGTTCACGAGATCCTGAAGACGGTCGAGTGGCCCACGCTGTTCTTCTTCGTGGGTCTGTTCATCGTCGTCGGTGGCGTGGTAAAGACGGGAATCATCAGCGACCTCGCCCACGCGGTGCTCGCCTTCACTGGAGGGCGTACCGATGTGGCGGCGCTCGTCGTGCTCTGGATGAGCGCAGTCATCTCCGCGATCGTCGACAACATCCCCTACACGATCACGATGGTGCCGCTCATTCAGGAGCTCGGGCAGACCCTGGACGTCGAGCCGCTCATCTGGGCGTTGGCGCTCGGCGCGAACTTCGGTGGCAATGCCACCGTGGTGGGAGCGTCGGCCAACGTCGTGGTCGCGAGCATGAGCGAGGCCCGTGGCTACCCGATCACCTTCATGTCCTATCTCCGTTACGGGGTGCCCGCCACGCTCGCGACCATGGTCGTCGCGACCGTCGACATCTGGCTGCGATACATCGTGTTCTCCTGAGGCGACCGCTACACTCATTCATCTTCGGGGCGTAGCGCAGCTTGGTAGCGCGCAGCGTTCGGGACGCTGAGGTCGAGAGTTCAAGTCTCTCCGCCCCGACAGAGCCGCGTCGACCCGCCGTCCTAGATTCACGCTGTTCGACTGAGTACGCTTGCTCGCTAGCGCTTTGGGGCTGTAGCTCAGTGGATAGAGCGCCGCCGTCCTAAGGCGGGCGTCGGGAGTTCGATTCTCCCCAGCCCCCAGATGTCGATGCCTCACACTTTCAGGATGACCGCCGCTGGCGCCCAGCCTCCGAGAAAGCTCCAGCACTCCCTCGTCCTCCTTGTCCCTGCCGTCCTCTTCGGCCTGCTCGTCACGCTCCAGTGGCGCACCCAGGCAGAGCGAAGCGAGCTGTCCGTCCGCTACAACGCGCCGCTCATCGATGCGGCGAACGCGCTTCAGAACGAGCAGAACGAGCTGAAGACGCAGCTTGCGGTCCTCCGCGCGCGCCTGGACGAGATCCAACGAAACGCCTCCTCGCAAAGCGGCGCCGCCAGGGAGCTCCAGACCCGGCTCGACGAGCTCAAGGCGAGTGCCGGCCTCACGCCACAGAGCGGCGACGGCGTGATCGTGCAGCTCGACGACGCGCGCAACGTGAGCGTCGCCACGCGCGACATCGACAAATCGATCTGCCACGCGACCGATCTCACGGACATCATCAACACCGCCTGGAAGGGCGGCGCGCAGGCGATCGCCGTCAATGACGAGCGGATCGTGAGCTCGTCGAGCGTGTACTGCGTGGGCGCGACGATCATGGTCAACGGGACGCTCATGTCGCCGGCCTTCAACATCGCCGTGATCGGGCCGCAGAACGCGCTGCTCGGCGCGTTCGACGATCCGAACCAGCTCCAGGACATCAAGCAGCGTCATGACGTGCACGGTCTGGGCTTCCGTGTCACTCGGGCGAGCGCCATCCATGTGCCCGCTTACAGCGGGGCCCTCAACGTCCGCTTCGCGGTGCCGCGCTGATGCGGACCAATAGCGGCGCCGTCTGGGCGTCGATCATCGCGCTGTTCCTCGGATTCGCGGCCGTGACCCAGGTCAACTCGCAGGAAATCTTCTCGCGGAGCCTCAATCTCGAGACGCCCTCGTCGCTCACCACTCTCATCGCGAATCTGTCCGAGACGAACAGCGAGCTCCGAAACGAGATCTTCGATCTGAGGCGCGACGTTTCCGATGCGCAGGACTCGGTCTCGAGCGGCCGAGGCACACTGACCGAGGCCGAACGTCAGATCACGCAGCTGCGCGTGTTCAGCGCGCAACGCGCGGTCTCGGGTCCCGGCATCTCGATCAAGATCGACGGGTCGTTCGACGAGCGCGCGCTTTCGGACCTCGTGAACGAGCTGCGGAACGCCGGCGCGGAGGCAATCTCGGTCAACGAGATGCGCGTCGGTCCAAAGAGCTACTTCACCGGCGCGGCAGACCGTTCGATCGCCGTCGATGGCCGGCCGCTTCGCGGGCCGTGGATGGTCCGGGCGATCGGTTCGCCCGATGTCGTATACGTTGCGATGACACGCACCGGCGGCATCATTGGTCAGTTCGAGCTGATCTACCGGAGCACCCAGTTCGCGGTCACCAAAGAGACCGCTTTGGACCTTCCGGCGCACGTCGTCGCGGCCAGATGAGGCCGAGCGCCGACTAGACTTCGCCGCCATGACTCAGGCGCGCACGAAAGGCCCGGTGCCGTTCTACCTGGATGACGTGGTGGTCTTGCGCAAGCAGCATCCGTGCGGCGGAGACACGTGGCGCGTCGTGCGCCTCGGGGCTGACATCGGCCTTCGCTGTGGCACCTGCAGCCGGCGGGTTCTTGTCGCACGGCGCGATCTCGAGAAGGACATGAAGCGGTTCGCCGAGCGCGGACCGCTCGCACCGGCCGACTAGGAGCGCGTGATCGAGACAGGCATGGCCGCGGCCGATCGCGGCCTGATGCGCAACCGTGCGTTCCTCGCGATCTGGGGAGCCCAGATCCTTTCGCAGGTCGCCGCGAACGCGGTAACGAGCGCGCTCATCATCCTCGTCGCCGAGATAACGCACTCGAATACCTCGTCGTCCGTGCTGATCCTGCTCGCGGTCGTCCCGGCGATCCTCTTCGGTATCGCGGGTGGCGTCATCGTCGACCGGACCGACCGCCGGCTGGTCCTCATCATCACCAACGCCCTTCGCGCGGCGGCCGTGGTGCCGCTGCTGCTGTTTGGGACGAGCCTCACGGTCGTCTATCTCGTGAACTTCCTCGTCGCGACCGTGACCATCTTCTTCGTTCCGGCTGAGGCCGCGTTGCTCCCGAAGATCGTCGGGAATCGCTATCTCATGGTGGCGAACTCGCTCTTCACCTTCACGTTCAACGGAGCGTTCCTGGTCGGGTTCATCATCCTCGCTCCGATCGTCGTCAATCTGTTCGGCTACGAGATCCTCTGGGTGCTCATCGCCTTCATGTTCGCGGCCGCGTCGATCTTATGCGTCACGCTCCCCAAGGCGCCTGCGGTAACGGAACATCTCTCGCGGCGCGTTGCTGAGATGGCGGTGGCGCAGACGGCAACGGGGATCACCGAGGCGTTCCACTACCTGCGTCAGGCGCCGATCATCACCTGGTCGCTCATCTACATCGCCCTCACCTACACGCTGGTCGCGGTCGCCGGGGCGCTCGCTCCGGGATTCGTTCGCGAGGTTCTGCGCGTCGGGGAGCGGAACGTCGTGATCATCGTGGCCCCGGCGGGCGTCGGGGTGATCGCCGGGCTCGCCTTCCTCAACGCCATCGGCCGGCGCTGGCCTCGGCCGAACGCCATCGGCACCGGGCTGATCGTCGCAGCCTCGGCCCTTCTGTTCCTCGCCGCGGCTCGGCCGCTCACGGAACTGTTCCTGCGCGCTGGCTCGCCCGGACTGGGTGCTGCGTTCCCCGTGTTCGTCGCCGTTGTCGCGGGCACGGCATTCGTCTTCGGCGTCTCCTACGCGTTCATCACGGTTCCCGCGATGACCCTCCTGCAAGAGGAGCTGCGCGACGACATCCGCGGCCGGGTGTTCGGCTTCCTCAACATGCTCGTCTCGATCTTCAGCCTGGTGCCGCTGATCATCGTCGGGCCGATCGCGGACCTCTGGGGAGTCGCCCCCGTCTTCGTCGGGTTCGCGGTCATAGTGGTCATCGCTTGGATCGGCGGCAAATCGACACGCGAGATGCGAACAAGGAAAGCTAAACTCGCAAGCGAGTGACCTCCGCACGCGCGACCTTCTTCCACTACCTCGGCAGGCGAAAGTTCCCGCTCGTGATCGGCATCGCGTGTGCCGCGGCGACGGCGCTTGCCAGCGTCGTGCCGCCCCGCTTCATCGGCGCGATCATCGACTCACTTCAAACCGGGACGACGTTCGAGATCGTCGTGATCCTCGCACTCGCCTCGGTCGGCTTCTCGGCAGCGGAGGCGGTCTTCCGGGGCGTCGCGCGGTACCTGCTCCTGAACCTCGCGCGGCAGGTCGAATACGACATGCGGAACGACCTCTTCGCGCATCTCCAGAAGATGCATCTGGCCTATTTCCAGCACCAGCGGATTGGCGACCTCATGGCCCGGATGACGAACGACCTCACGGCGGTGCGCCAGATGTATGGACCAGCGCTCATGCAGGGGGCGTTCACGGTGATGACCTTCATCTTCGCGCTGCTCTCGATGGTCAGCGTGTCGGTGAAGCTGACGATCATCGCGATGGTGCTCATGCCGCTCGCATCCGTTGCCTTCTGGTGGGTCGGACGCAACGTGCATGTGCGGTTCGAGCGTCTTCAGGCGAAGTTCGGCGACCTCTCGACGAAAGCACAGGAGAACTTCTCGGGCATTCGGGTGGTGAAGGCGTTCAGCCAGGAAAAGCCGGAGGTGCGCGACTTTGCGCGCGTGAACCGCGATTACGTGGGCAAGGCGATCGGCCTCACCGCGATGCAGGGGCTCATCTGGCCGGCGATGTCGTTCATCCTCGGGCTCGCCGTTCTCTCCGTGCTGTACATCGGCGGACAGGACGCGATCCGCGGCGAGCTCACGATCGGGCAGCTCGTTCAGTTCGTGGCGTACCTGTACCTCCTTTCGTGGCCGATGATCGCGATCGGGTGGATCTCGAACATGTTCCAAGCCGGATGGGCGTCTGTGATTCGGCTGCAGGAGCTCTTCGACGCGAAGCCGGCTATCGAAGATCCGATCGACCCGGTGACCACCCCGATCAAAGGCGCGATCGAGGTGCGCAGGGTCTCGTTCGCGTACGGACAGACGATCGTCCTGCACGACGTCTCGTTCGCGGTTCCGGCCGGCGGGTCGCTCGCGATCGTGGGCCCGACGGGATCGGGGAAGTCCACTCTGGTGAACCTGATCCCGCGGCTCTTCGACGTACAACAGGGCGAGGTGCTCCTCGATGGCATCAACATCCGGCGATATCCGCTGGAGCACCTGCGTCGGGCCGTCGGCTACGTGCCGCAGGAAACCTTTCTGTTCTCGATACCACTGCGTGAGAACGTCGGGTTCGGCTTGGACCGGGCGCTCACCGACTCGCAGATCGACTGGGCGGGCGACGTCTCTCAGCTGAACAAGGACGTGGAGGACTTTCCTGCGCGATACGAGACGCTGATCGGCGAGCGCGGCGTCACGCTGTCCGGCGGACAGAAGCAGCGCACAGCGATCGCGCGCGCCGTGGCGAAGGACCCTCAAATACTGGTCCTCGACGACGCCCTCTCCGCGGTCGACACATACACCGAGGCGGAGATCCTGCGCCGGCTTCGCGGGGTCATGAGCGAGCGCACGAGCATCCTCGTCGCACACCGCATCTCGACGGTGAAGGACGCCGACGAGATCCTCGTCCTCGACGACGGCCGCGTGGCCGAGCGCGGCACGCACCGCGACCTTCTCGAGCACGGCGGCCTGTACGCGCAGATGTACCGGCGGCAGCTGCTCGAGGAGGAGCTCGAGGTCGATGAGGAGCGCGAGGAGCACGCCAAGCGGGTCAAGGCGGAGACCGCCGAGGAGGTGTCCTTCGGCGTCCACCGGCGGCTCGGTGGCATGGAACCGGAGGACAGCTAGTGGCGCACGGCGGTGGCGGGGCGGGCATCGGCTTCTTCCAGGAGGACGAGATCCTCGGAAAGGCCTACGACGCAAGGCTCATGCGCCGCCTCCTGGGCTACCTCAGGCCGTACCGAGGGCTCGTGATCCTCGCGCTCGTCATCCTCCTCGGGCTTTCCCTTGCGGACATCGCCCCGCCGATCATCGCCAAGTTCATCGTTGACGACGCGATCGCCCCGGCGGTGAGCGGCGAGATCCCGGCCGACGAAGGCTTCGCACGCCTCGGTCCGCTCGCGCTCCTCTATATCGCGGTGCTGCTCGTGTCGTCGGGTTTCCGCTACGCGCAGAGCATGCTCGCGTCGTACGTCGGTCAGAACGCGATGTTCGACCTCCGCGTCGGTCTGTTTGCGCACCTCGAGGGGCTCTCGCTCAGCTTCTTCGACCGTAACCCCGTGGGGCGGCTCATGACGCGGATCACGAATGACATCGACGCGCTCACCGACATGGTCACGCAGGGCGTGGTCGCGATCTTCGGTGACATCGTGGTCATCGTGGTCATCGCCGTCGCGCTCGCGATCCTCGACTGGCGCCTTGCGCTCGTGACCTACACGGCGGTGCCGATCCTCATCGCAATGACGATGTACTTCCGGCGCATGATGCGCGAGTCATTCCGGGAGATCCGTATTCGGCTCGCACGGGTGAACGCATACCTGAACGAGAACATCAGCGGGATGGCGATCCTGCAGCTGTTCACGCGCGAGCAGCGCTCCTTCAAGGACTTCGACGCGCTCAACACCGATCTGCTGAATGCCAACCAAGGCGGGATCCGCGCGATGGCCCTGTTCATACCGTCGGTGCAGTTCACCCGTGCCGGCACGAGTGCTGCGCTCTTCATCGCGGCGGGTTACTGGATCCTGGGCGGGCAGATGACCTTCGGCACGCTCTTCGCTTTCTGGCAGCTGGTCGAGCGCTTCTTTTCGCCGATCCAGGATCTCTCCGAGAAGTACAACATCATGCAGGCGGCGATGGCCTCCAGCGAGCGCGTCTTCCGGCTCATGGACACCGCGCCGACCATCACCGACCCGCCGCACCCACGAGAGCTGGCTCATGTACGTGGTGAGATCACCTTCGAGAACGTGAGCTTCGCGTACAACGAGGGCGATTGGGTTCTCCGTGACGTGAACTTCAAGATCTCGGCCGCTGAGAGCGTCGCGATCGTCGGCGCCACCGGGGCGGGGAAGACCTCGATCATCAGCCTCATCTCGCGCTTCTACGATGTCCAGAAGGGGCGCATCCTGCTGGACGGCGTCGATCTGCGCGACCTGCGTCAGCAGGACGTGCGACGGCATGTCGGTGTGGTGCTGCAGGACCCGTTCATCTTCGCCGGAACGGTCGCCTCGAACATCCGCCTGAACAACGAGGCCATCAGCGATCAGCAGGTGCGATCCGCGGCGACGTTCGTGAACGCCGACAAGTTCATCGAGCGGCTCCCGCAGGGGTACGACACCGTGGTGACCGAGCGCGGCTCCACGCTCTCCGTTGGGCAGAAGCAGCTCCTCGCGTTCGCGCGGGCGATCGCGTTCAACCCCGAGATCCTGCTGGTGCTCGACGAGGCGACGAGCTCCGTGGATACAGAGACCGAGCACCTCATCCAAGACGCGCTCGCGAAGCTCATGGTCGGCCGGACGTCGATCATCATCGCGCACCGGCTGTCGACGATTCAGAACGTCGATCGGATCATCGTTCTGCACAAGGGCCGCGTGGTCGAGATGGGGACGCACCGCGACTTGCTCGCCCAGCGTGGCGTCTACCACCGGCTCTACGAATTGCAGTATCGCGTCCACGAGTCAGAGTCCCCAATGAAATCGGCCTAGTAGAAACGCAGCCGAAACCGTTACCGCTGCGTGCTCCGGCTCAACCGCTGCGCCCGCACGAGCCCGATATGCGTCGTCACCGCTTCGCTCACGCTCGTGAGCTCGATCGCGGTCCAAAAGTGGCCCTTTTGAGCAGCGATGTAGCCGCCTGGGCAGTAGGCCCACTGCTGCTCATGCATGGCACAGTGGCGACCTCTGCCGAATGCGACGTGCAGACGAAAATGCGGGTCCCGAGCTGAAGCGCGCTGGCCTTCTTGATGTTCTTCGACCCCGTCGCCGAAGGACGCTACCGAGTCATCCGAGCCTCGGCATGACGAAAACGTCACGACGCAACTCCGAGCCGCCGGTTTACCCAGCGCTGTTCGCCGTCAGCCTTGGCACGCGCCCTGCGTCACAGGCGAGCAGGCGGAAGTCAGCGGAAAGGAGTGACAACAACTTGGACCTTACTGCGATCATCACCTGGATCATCTTCGGTGCGATCATAGGTGTCATCGCGCGATTCCTGATGCCTGGCCGTGATCCCATGGGCTGGGTTCCGACCATCGTTCTCGGCATCGTCGGTTCATTCGTCGGCGGCTATCTCGGGCAGATCCTGTTCGCGGGCAACGCTTCGTTGCCTCCGCCTTCAGCCGGTTGGATCGGCTCGATCATCGGCGCGCTCATCGTTCTCGCAATCTACCGATACACCCAAGGGCGACGCGTCACCGTCTGAGAGCACGACCACGGCGGGGACCTCCGGGTCCCCGCCGATGGGCCACGCTCATTCATGTCTGGTCGGCCGCCTCCTTTCGTTATCGTCACCAGACCGTGTTCGCCACTCGAGCGCATTAATGGATCGCCGCGCGTTTCTCGGCGCGTCCGCGCAGCTCGCGACGCTCGCGGCGCTGGGTCAGCTCGCCGCCTGCACGCAGGCACAGCCATTCAAGTTCGACAAAGACCCGTTCACGCTCGGTGTCGCTTCAGGGGATCCCCTCCCCGACGGCGTCGTCCTATGGACGCGTCTCGCACCCGATCCGCTCGCGGGCGGAGGGATGGGGAGCGCTCCGGTGGAGGTCGAGTGGTTCGTGGCACGGGACGACGCCATGAAGGACACGGCGCGACGCGGCGCGACCAGCGCGATCCCCGAGCTCGCGCACTCGGTGCACGTCGAGGTCAATGGGCTGGAACCGGACCGCGTGTACTGGTACCGCTTCCGCGCCGGCGGTGTCGAGAGTCCGGTCGGCCGCACTCGTACCGCGCCGGCATCCGGGTCGTCCCCGCGGGAACTACGGTTCGCGTTCGCATCGTGCCAGAACTATGCGCACGGGTACTACACGGCCCACGCGAACCTTGCGCGCGAGGATCTGAGCGGGGTGCTCTTTCTCGGCGACTACATCTACGAGGGGACCGCCACCGGGAACATCCGGGAGTACGCGAAGCGTGGGTGGCGCTTCACCCTCGCCGACTACCGCGACCGCCACGCTCAGTACAAGACCGACAAGGACCTGCAGGCGGCGCACGCCGCGTTTCCCTGGATCGTCACCTGGGACGATCACGAAGTCGAGAACAACTACGCCGGTGGGATCGATAAGGAGGAGGCTCGCAACAGGTTCGCCCTCCTGCAGCGTTCGTTCGCCTACCAAGCCTTCTACGAGCACATGCCGATGCGAGTCCTTCGGCCGCAGGGGCCTGACGTGACGCTCTACCGTTCCTTCTCGTTCGGGGATCTGGCGACGTTCTTCGTGCTGGACACCCGGCAATACCGTTCGCCCGAGGTTGCGCTGTGCCGGGAACAGGACCAGACGCCGTCGGGCTACTGTCCCGCGAGCCTCGATCCCAGACGCACGATGCTCGGCCCGGCGCAGCGGAACTGGCTGCTCTCTGGTCTGGGTAGCTCGCGTTCCGGCTGGAACTTCGTCGCGCAGTCCGTGCGTTTCGCGCAACAGGACTCCAGCCCCGAGCCCGCACGGCACGTCTTCGATGGGGTGGACAACTGGATGGGCTACGTGGCCGATCGCCAGGCCATCCTGGAGCAGTTCTCGCGAACCAGGAATCCCGTGGTGCTGTCCGGCGACAGCCACGTCAATTTCGTGTACGACCTGAGGCGGGACTTCGGAGACCCGACCTCGCCGACGGTCGGCACGGAGTTTCTCGGGACGTCGATCAGCTCCGAGAGCGACCCGTCCCCCGGGCAGACGCAGTTCGCCCCGTCAGCGAGGAACCCGCAGCTGCGGTTCTTCGACAACCACCGCGGCTACGTTCGGTGCACCGTCGAACGAGGCCGGCTGACCACGGAGTTCCGGGCGGTGTCGACCGTGAGGAGCCCGACCGGGACAGTGAGCACCACCGCGACATTCGTCGTCGACGACGGGAAGCCTGGCGCGCATCGCGCGTGACCGATCTCAATGCGGCGGCCGCGTTGACCCTGGCGATCGGTGCGGCGCGCGAAGCTGGCGCGCTGCTCCTCGAGCTCCAACGCTCGCCCGCAACCGGTATCCGCTCCAAGTCGAGCGCGACCGATCTGGTCTCGGAAGCCGATGAGCGGGCCGAGCGCGCGATCGTGACCACGATCCGGCGGCTGCGGCCCGATGACGCGCTCGTGGCAGAGGAAGGATCGAGCGCGCCCGGTGCCAGCGGCGTGAGCTGGTACGTAGATCCGCTCGACGGAACGATCAACTACCTCTACGGGATCCCGCACTGGTCGGTCTCGATCTGCTGCGCCGACAGCAACGGGCCGCTCGCCGCGGTCGTGTTCGACCCCGTGCGGGACGAGCTGTTCGACGCCACGCGTGGCGGCGGGGCGCAACTTGGCGGCTTGAGGCTCGCCGTCTCGGACAAGCGCGACCTGGCGAGCGCCCTCGTCGCGACCGGGTTCGGCTACGACGCGGCGCAGCGAGCGACGCAGGGCCGGATCCTCGCAAACGTGATCGCCGAGGTCCGGGACATCCGCCGATTCGGTTCGGCGGCGCTCGACCTCTCCTGGCTCGCTGCACGTCGATGGGATGGGTACTTCGAGTCGGTGGACAAGCCCTGGGACTGGATGGCCGGGGCGATGATCGTGCGTGAGGCCGGCGGTCGGGTAACCGAGTTGACGCCCGGAAATCCGGCATTTCCCCGGATCGTGGCGAGCGGTGCGGGGATCCACGATGACCTCGTTGCGCTTCTCGACCGCGCAACGCGAGGGCTCTGAGCCTGACTCTGTAAAGCGCCGCTTCCGCTCCCTAGAATCCGCCACGGGGAAGGGGAGCGTGTGTTCCAGATCGACCTCGCCAACGGAATCTTCGTTTTCTGCCTCGCCGTCGGCGGCGGCCTGCTGCTGCTCACGGTGGTCCTGGACGACATCATCGGTGGGTTGTTCGATGCGCTTCACGTCGGCGTGCACGTCGGAGGTGTCGCGCTCATGCCGCCGCTCCTCGGGTTCGTGTCGATGTTCGGGATCGGCGGCCTCATCGGCACCCAGATCTTCAAGATGGATACGGGCGCAGCGTCCCTCCTCGGTGCTGTCGCGGGCGCGCTGGGTTTTGGCCTCGTATTCGGCATGTTCAGCGTGCTGCGTCGCGCAGAAGGAGCCGAGGCCTTCAGCCTGAGCGACCTCGTCGGCCAGACCGGCCGGGTGAGCGTCGCAATCCCGGCCCGCCGCTACGGCAGCGTCTTCATCAGCTACGCGGGCGCCTCGCACAACCTCACCGCGACTTCGGATGTCGATGTGGCGCCGGGATCCTCGGTGCGGGTCACAGGTATCGCGGGAGCGAACGTCGTCGTCGAGCCGGTCGCGCGCTCGGCGTCATAGGTGGTCGTGCGTCACTTCGTTTCGCCCGACCGTCCTGCTGCGCCGACCTGCGGTCGGACGAAGTAGGGGGAGGAAGGCCGTGTTCGGACTCACTGGTGTCGGACCACTGCTCGTTTTCGGGACGGTCGTCATCGTCGCGCTGCTCGTCTTCTACGTGGCGAGCCGTTACCGCGTAGCCAACGCGAACGAAGCGCTCATCGTCGCCGGCTCGCGTGGCGCCAAGGTCCGCGACGAGAAGGGCAAGCTCATGGTCGCGGCCGACGACAAAGGGGTGAAGGTCGTCGTCGGTGGCGGCACGTTTGTCATGCCGCTCGTCCACCGCGTTGGGCGGCTCAAGCTCACCGTACGCCAGATCGATGTCGTTCTTGGGGATGCCGTGACCAGCCAGGGAATCAAGGTGAAGGTTCAGGGCGTCGCGACGTTCAAGATCGGCCGCGACGTCGAATCGCTCCGCAACGCGGCCGAGCGGTTCTTGGATGCGCGAGACGAGCACGTCGACTCGATCGTGAAGAACGTGCTCGAAGGAAGCCTCCGCTCCATCGTGGGCCGGCTCACGATCGAAGAGCTGATCATGGACCGTCAGAAGCTGCAGCAAGAGGTGCAGGACGCTGCGAAGGGCGACCTCTCTTCGAGCGGCCTGCTGATCGACGCCTTCACCATCCAGTCGATCAGCGACGACTCCGGTTACGTCGACTTGCTCGGCGCGCAGAAGCTCGCCGTGGTCGAGAAGGACGCGCGTATGGCGAAGGCGGCCGCCGACCAGCTCGCGTCGGTGCGCGAGGCCGAGGCCGAGCAGATCAAGATCCAGGCACAACGGGATGTCGCCCTGAAGCGTGCCGAGGCGCAGATCCAGACGGCGGCCGCCGAAGCGCGGGCCGCGCAGGCGGGCCCGCTCGCGAAGGCAGACGCGGAGCAGGAGGTAACCCGCAAGCAGACCGAGCTCGCGACGCTGGCCGCGCTTCGCAAGGAGCAGGAGCTTCTTTCGACGACGGTGAAGCCGGCGGCCGCCGAGGCCCAGGCCGCCATACAGCGAGCCGAGGGCGAGAAGCGCGCGCGCATCGCGGCGGCCGAGGCCGGTGCCGAGGCCGAGCGGCTGCAGGGTTCCGCCGAAGCGGCCGTCGTGCTCACCAAAGGTGAGGCCGAGGCGAAAGCGCTCGCCATGCGTGCGGATGCGTACAAGCAGTTCAACGACGCGGCAATCATCCAGACGGTCCTCGCGGCGCTACCCGATATCGTGCGCGCGGCCGCCGAGCCGATGGAGCACATCGACTCGCTCACGGTCATGAGCGCGGACGGCGCATCAGAGATGGTGAAGAACACCACGCGCGTGGTCGCGGAGTCCGCGACCGCCATTAAGGGACTCACCGGGCTCGACGTACCGAACCTCATCGGCAACGCGATGCGGTCGGGCAATCTCGCCGGGATGCGGTCCGAAGACGGCGACCGCGGCGGCAATTCGAAGCAACCGACGGTGGCTCAACCGTCGCCACCCGCGGTGCCGGCACCCACGGCGTCTGCGGCCGCTCCGGCTGCGGCGACGGCGACGAACGGACAGTCGACCCCCGCGGCGACGAGAGTCGAGAGCGTGACCGCGGCAGCGGCCGCCACGACCGCAGCGGCGACCGCGACGGCGAAGAGCGGCTTGCACGCCGCGGAGGACGAAGCCGCCCGGCTGCTGGCCGCCAAGCTCCGCGAGATCCCTAACGTGGTGGACTACTCGCACCTCCGTCTCTCGGAGGTGGCGAGCAGCGGGCCGCGGCCGATGCGCATCCTGTGGCGAATCGCCGAGCCGCAGGTCGGCAAGCGTTATGCGGCGATGACGGTAGGTGAGCTCATGAAGCGATTCGGAGCGCAGGCCCAGCACTAGGCAAAAAACTCAATAGACTGAAGACGATGGCGATCGACGAAAAGGCTCCCGCGCGCCCGATCGACTTCGAGCAGGACGTGATCCAGCGGCGCCCGGTGACCTCACAGGCGGGACTGGGCACCGCCGACGTCACGTCACCGACGCCAGGCGTGCTCGCGAACGACGACAACATCGTCTTCACGACCGTGAACAACCTCGTCAACTGGGCACGGTCGCGCTCGCCGTGGCCGCTCGGCTACGGCCTCGCGTGCTGCGCGATCGAGATGATGGCCGCCTCCATGTCCCACCACGACACCGCCCGCTTCGGCATGGAGGTCTTCCGCTCGAGCCCGCGGCAGGCCGACGTGATGATCGTGGCGGGCACCGTGACCCACAAAATGGCGCCCCGCCTGCGGCGCCTGTACGAGCAGATGCCTGAGCCGAAGTGGGTCATCGCCATGGGCAACTGCGCGTCCTCAGGCGGCGAGTTCTGGGACAGCTACGCGACGCTCCAGGGTGTCGACACGGTCGTGCCGGTCGATGTGTACGTTCCGGGGTGCCCGCCTCGTCCAGAGGCGCTCATCGAAGGCCTTCTCCGCCTTCGCGAAAAGATCATGAAGGGCGGATAGGCCATCGCTATCACGGACGCCGAACGCCGCCGGGCCCAGGAAGCGGGGGTACCGGGGTACGAGCTTCCGACCATCGAGATCGAAGAGGGCGAGGTCGAGGAGCTCATCCTCAACATGGGGCCACAGCATCCCTCGACCCACGGCGTGCTCCGCCTTGTTCTGAAGCTCGCGGGCGAACGGATCGTCGAGTGCATCCCGGTGATGGGCTATCTGCATCGCGGCATCGAGAAGATCTTCGAGTGGCGCACGTACCACCAGGGCATCCGCTACGCCGATCAGGCCGACTACGTCTCGAACATGCTGAACGAGCATGCGTACGCCGGAGCGATGGAGGCGATCGGCGACATCGACGTTCCGCGCCGGGCGGAGTTCATCCGAGTGATCGTCGACGAGATGAGCCGGTGCGCATCGCACCTTGTGTGGCTCGGGACGTACGGTCTCGACGTTGGCGCAACGACGCCGGTCCTATGGTGCTTCCGCGACCGCGAGGAGATCCTCGACATGCTCGAGGAGCTCTGCGGGTCACGTATGAATTTCAACTACTACCGGCCGGGGGGCGTCCTCTACGACTTCCCGCCGGGGTGGGTGCCGAAGCTCTCGCGATTCCTCGACCGTTACGAGAAGAACATCGAAGAGGACTACGTGACCATCCTCGACCAGAACGAAATCTTCCTCGACCGCACCGTCGGGGTCGGGACGATCCCGGCGGACGTCGCGAAAGCCTACGGCCTCACGGGGCCGATGCTCCGCGGCTCCGGTGTGGACTGGGACCTGCGCCGTGACCGGCCGTACTCCATTTACCCCGAGCTCACCTCGCTCAAGCCGGTCGTCGTTGCAGAGGGAGACGCGTACGCGCGCTACCGGGTCCGTCTCGGCGAGATGCGGCTCGCGATCGCGCTGATCCGCGAGTGCATCGACAAGCTCCCCGGCGGCACGGTGCGCGCACGGCTCGGTCATGTGTGGAAGTGCCCGAAGGGCGAGGCCTACTACACGGTGGAAGGTGCGAAGGGCGAGGTCGGGATCTACATGATCAGCGACTGCCGCAGCCCGAACCCCTTCCGCGCGAAGATGCGCGGGCCCTCGTTCGTGAATCTGCAGATTCTTCCGTGGTTGCTGAAGGACCGCCTCGTCGCCGACGCCGTGGCCATCCTTGGTTCGATCGACATCGTTCTGGGAGACGTAGACAGATGAACGAGCGACGAGCGATTCAGTCGCGAGGAGCGAGACAACCAGCCTTGAGCGTGTCTCGCGAGCAGCGCGAGATTGAGGGAGACCGATGAGGGGAATCATCTCGGGGATGCTTCGGACGCTCGAGCATTTCGTGCGTCCACGTCCGGTCACTCGCAAATACCCCTATGAGAAGCGCGACCTTCCGGAACGGTCTCGTGGGCTCATCGCTCTTCTGCTCGAGCCTGAGACGAGCATCTTCAAATGCGAGTCCTGTCTGATGTGCGAGAAGGCGTGCCCCCCTCGTGCGATCTCGATCTCGTACAGCTTCAAGAACGGATTCCGCAAACGGCCGCCTCTCGCGCCGCGCGCGTCGTACTACCGGATCCGCATGGTCCAGACCGCACCGTATGGAGACCGCCGGCCGATGTCGACCGCGGTCACGACGATTCCGGCGGAGGACGAGCGCATCGACCTCGAGCCGGTGCGCCGGATCATCCGCGACACACCCGAAACCGCAGACCGCCTGACCAGAGTCCTCTACGAGGCGAACGCCGCGTACGGCTATCTGCCATGGGGCGCTGCCGAGATCATTGCCGCCGAGTTCGGAAAGACCATGACCGACCTTTACACGGCGGCTTCGCTCCTCGCGAACTTTCGCGGGGCGCCCGAGGGCGAGGGCACCGCGATCCCACGCGGGGGCCGCAAGTTCACGGGGGACCTCGGGGTCGCCGGGGTGTGGCCCGAAGCATCTCCTCCGCCCGCCCACGACGACCTGCACGAGGACGAGGTCCGTCACGTCCTCGAGCCGGCCTTTGCCCGCTAGCACGGCGCCGCGCCTCCTGGACGGCGAGGCTCCCGGTGCGCTGGCCCGAGCGCGCGACCTTCCGATCGAGGAGCTCCTCGAGCTCGTCGAGAAGAGTGGGCTCCGCGGACGCGGCGGTGCGGGCTACCCATTCGTCGAGAAGGTCCGCGCCGTGCGCCGGAACGCCGACGGCGGCCCGGTGTATCTCGTCGCGAACGCGTACGACGCGGATCCCGGCAGCCCGCTGTCGCGCACCCTCCTCACACGGAATGCCGAAAACGTGCTCGCCGGGATCGCGATCGCGGCGCGCGCTGTGGGCGCGTCACAGGCGTACCTCTACCTGCATCCCGAAGCGGTCGAGGCGCGCGCCGCGGCCGAGCGCGCGATCGGCGACGACCTCGACGTCGAGGTCGAGATCGCGCTCGGGCCCGGCGGGTTCATGGGCGGCGAGGAGTCGGCGCTCCTGGCGGTCCTCGAATCGCGCCGGGCGATGGCGCGGCAGCGGCCTCCGTACCCCGCCTCGCAGGGCCTCCGCATGAGGCCGACCCTGGTCGCAAGCGCTGAGACCCTGGCGTGGCTGCCGCTCATCGCCCTGGAGCAGGCGCGCGCTTCGACCAAGCTCGTTTCGGTCACCGGCGCCGTCGTGCGGCCGGGCGTGTACGAGGTCACCCTCGGCTCGCAGCTGGGCGAGATCCTGAGCGAGGCCGGAGGGCCCAGCGGCACGCTCAAAGGGCTCCACGTCGGTGGACCCACCGGCGGGATCCTCGCCGCTTCGCGGACGGACACGAGATTCGATTTCGATGACCTTCGTGTCGCGGGCACGCACATGGGCTCGGCGCAGGTCCGCGCGATCCCGGCGGGCACCTGCATCGTCAATGAAGCTGCGACGCTCTTCGCCTACCTCGCAAAGGAGAGCTGCGCCATCTGCGTGCCGTGCCGCGTCGGGACAAAGCGCGTCCAGGCGATCCTCGAGAGCACGTACTCGGGCCTGGGGCGCGATACGGACCTCGCCTGGCTCGACGAGCTCGGCACGCATATGGAGCGCTTCTCGCTCTGCGGCTTCGGCATCACGGCGCCGTCGATTCTCCGTACGACGATGCGGGAATTCGCCGACGACTACCGGGTCCACATCCAGGACAAGAAGTGTCCTGAGGGCATCTGCAAGCCGATTCGTTCACGCCGGTACGAAACGATGGTGCAGCCGTGACGTGGGAGCCGACCCTGCACCCGCTGCACATCGGCGCGTCCGACGATAGGGTGGACATCGGATGAGCTTGCTCGAGCGATACACGCAGCCGGCGGAGTCTCAGCTGCCGACGGTTTCGCACATGGGCGAGATCCCATCGGGACAGCCGACCTGCACGATCTGGATCGACGGCAAGGAAGTGACGGCGATCCCCGGCGAGGCGATCCTCCGAGCAGCACAGCGGGCCGGATTCGAAGTGCCGACGCTCTGCGACGACGAGAAGCTCGCCCCTGCGGCCGCCTGCCGCATGTGCCTGGTCGAGATCGAGGGCTACCACCGGCCGATGCCGTCGTGCCATCTGCCGGTCGAGGCCGGCATGAAGATCACGCAGGCCTCGGACTCGCTCTTCAAGCTCCGCCGCCAGAACCTCGAGTACATCCTCAGCGACCACAACGCCTATTGCATGCCGCCATGCCAGGTGAGCTGCCCGACCCACATCGACATCCCCGGATATCTCGAGCTCATGTCGAAGGGGCAGCACGTCGAGGCGGCGCGCCTCGTCAAAGAAGTCCTGCCGTTCCCCTACATGCTCGGCTTGGTCTGCCCGAAGCCCTGCCAGGAAGTCTGCCGACGCGGTCTCGTCGAGGAAGAGATAGCCATCTGCCAGTGCCATGGTTACACCGGCGAGCTCGTGATGGAGATGGAGCAGGCGCCAACGCCGTTTCCGCAGCTGCCCGCGACCGGTAGGCGGGTCGCTGTCGTCGGCGCCGGACCCGCCGGTATGACCGCGGCGTACTACACGGCCCTCAAGGGGCACGCCGTGACGGTTTTCGACATGATGGAGAGGCAGGGCGGGATCGCCCGCTACGGCATTCCCGAGTACCGGCTTCCCAAGGTGAAGCTGGACAAGGAGCTCAACTCGGTCTGGCAGCTCCGGGACACCGACTTCCGGGGCGGCATGATGCTCGGCCGCGACTTCTCGCTCGACGATCTCTTCACGTGGGGCTACGACGCGGTGTTCCTCGGCATCGGTGCGTGGCGGTCGAACGAGATGCGCATCCCCGGCGAGGATCTGCCCGGGGTCATCGAGGCCATCAATTACCTCCGCATGAACGCCGAGGGCAATCCGGTGCCGGTCGGCAAGGGACAGAAGGTGGTCGTCGTCGGCGGCGGGTTCACGACGTTCGACTGCGCACGGACCTCGCGTCGGCTGGGCGCCGAGGTGACCGTCGTCTACCGCCGCTCGCGCAAGGAGATGGGCGCGCACTACAGTGAGGTCGACGACGCCGAGCACGAAGGGATCCGTCTCGAGTTCTTCGGATCGCCGGTCCGCATCGTGGAGAAGAACGGACGCGTGGGCGGGATCGAGTTCCAGCGCATGGTGTTGGGCGAGCCCGATGCCTCCGGTCGCCGCCGACCGGTACCGGTTGAGGGCTCGAACTTCACGATCGAGTGCGACACGGTCATCCCGGCGATCGGGCAGATCCCGAACCTCGACTTCTTCAATCGCGAACAGGGCGTCAAGAAGTCGAAGCGCGAGACCATCGTGACCAACGGCGCGCTCATGACCGATCGACCTGGCGTCTTCGCCGGGGGCGACGCGCAGATGGGCACGCGGACGGTGATCGAGTGCGTCGCGCAGGGAAAGCTCGCGGCGAAGGCCATGGACCGTTACCTCGCGGGCGACGACATGGCACGCGTTGCCGAGGAGATCGCCGAAGAGGAAGCGGTCCCCGAGCTCATCGACATCGTCCCGTACAAACCCGAGGAGCCGCAGGTGCGGATGCCGATGCTGCCCTTCCCCGAGCGGGTCCAGAGCTTTCAGGTCATCGAGAACGGATACGACAAGGCCGCCGCCGAAAAGGAGGCCGCGCGTTGCCTCCAGTGCGTCTGCCCCGACGTCGGGCGGTGCCATCTCCAGCGGCTGTCACTGGAGCACGGCCTGACCGACAACCGATTCCACCGCGCCGAGCCGGTCGACTACCACGATTACGAGTACGACTTCAGCCACGACTTCATCCTTCGCGACCTCAACAAGTGCATCAACTGCACACAGTGCGTTCGCATCTGCCGCGACGTGATCGGCGCGAACTGCTATGGCCTGATGGGCGGGGGGTATGACTCGATCGTCACGACGCCGTGGAACGTCTCGCTCAAATACACCGACTGCGTGTCGTGTGGCGCGTGCGCCGAGACCTGCCCGACCGGCGCACTGATGATGCGGGAGCGCGACCTCGAGACATACGAGCTCGACGTGGTGCGGTGCATCTACTGCGGCGACTGCGTCGAGGTCTGCCCGCACGGCGCGCTCGGCGAGACGCCGAACTTCGAGATGTCGACCTACGCTCGCTTTGGCCGCACCGTGCTGGCGAAGGAAGAGCTCGCCGTGGCGCGGACCTGGAAGCCGTCAGAGGAGATTCCGCTCGACGGCCACAACGCGCCGCGGCCGCCCGAGATCCGGCCGCCCGGACCTCCGCGCTGGGGTGCGTAGCGGCGAACGAGCCGACGTCGTCTCCAAGAGGCTACTGGTTCGCAGTGATCAGGGCCGCCGCGTACGTGCTCATCGCCGAGTCCTCGCTCCCGTACAGGAAGACGATGAAAGTCCGATGTGCCCAGATGATCGTCTTCGGAGTGGCCTGCGGAAAGAAGAGCGCGCGTCGCCCGCTCAGCGTCCTTTCGACGGGTGCAGTGCCCGAGTAGCCGGTGGCGACTCCGTCCAGAACACCGGGCGCGGCCGCGTACGAAGGCAGGAGCGCGAGGCTCAACACGAACATGCCGGTCGCATCGCCGCCGCGTGTGATGAACCGGATCGCGTAGCCGCTACTGATGTTGGTGATCTCGGGCTTCTCGAAGATCGGCTTCATCGCAGCGGTCACCTCGACGGGGGGCAGCACGTAGTCGTACCCGGGAACCGGCTTGAAGTACGAGTCAGCGGGCGCCTCCGTCGGCGAAGGGGAGGGGGTTGGTGATGGCGACGGAGTTGGGGTGGGTGTGGGCGAGGGCGAGGGCGAGGGCGTTACAGCGGCTTGCGGACCGGCGCAGGCTGCCAGAACGAGGGCGAGGATCAGGAACGGGCCTGCGCGCACCGGCGCATTCAAGCATCGGGGGCCCGCTGGGACAATCGGCTCGATGTAACGTCCACCCGTGGCTCCCCTTGGAGAGCGTCTAGTAGCGCAGGTCCGGTCCAAGGGACCGATGACGTTCGCCGACTACATGGAGGCCGCGCTCTTCGATCCGGATAGCGGCTACTACACGACGCGGGCGTCCTTGGGCTTCGAAGGCGACTACGTGACCTCCGCCGATCTCGGCCCGGCTTTCGGGCGGTCGCTCGCCCGCGGCGTAGCGGACCTCTGGCTCGTCATGGGCAAGCCACCAACCTGGGACCTGGTCGAGGCGGGCGCGGGGCGCGGGATCCTGATGCGCGATCTCCTGGGTGCGCTCGAGCGCGAACGACCCGATGCCGCGCGCGGCGCGCTGCCGGCGATCGTCGAAGTGAGCCCGCGCATGCGCGCGCAACAGTCGCTCGCCCTCGAGGGCCGCGACCTGCGCTGGGCGTCGGTCGCCCGGAGCCTCGCGCCGATCCACGGCGTCGTGTTCGCTAACGAGGTGCTCGACGCATTCCCCGTGCACGTGCTCACGCGGACGGCCGAGGGCGTGCGCGAGGTTTTCGTGGGCGAAGAGAGCGGAGCGCTCGTCGAAGTCCTCCGCGCCCCGAGCACTCCTGACCTCCGATGGCGGATCCCGGAGTCCATCCCGGTGGGCGGGCGCTGGGAGACGAGCCCCGCCGCTGAGGGCTGGGTCGCCAGCCTGGCTGCCGCGCTCGTCTCCGGATACATCCTCCTCATCGACTACGGCGGGGACGAGACGGAGCTGCTCACGCGACAAGGTGCAGGGACCGTTCGCGGCTTCGCGCACCACCGCCTGGTCGCGGACCCGCTAGCCGAACCGGGCCTGCACGATCTCACGGCAAGCGTCGACTTCACCGCGATACGACGCGCCGCGGAAGGCGCCGGCCTTCAGCTGGTCGGAACGTCGACGCAGCGCGAGGTGCTGACCGCGCTCGGGATCCGCGAGTCAGCCGCACGTCCATCGACACCGATCGAGCAGCTGCGCAACGCGAGTCGACGTTCGGCGATCGACGCATTGCTCGACCCGAACGGACTCGGTGCGTTCAAGGTCGTGTGTTTTGCGAAGGACGCGCCGAGCGAAGGCCTGCGCATGTTCGGCGGCGTGCGGGCCGAGAGCCCCGCACGGTATCCTTGAAGTCCGAGGGCTCTTAGCTCAGCTGGTTAGAGCGCAGCGTTGACATCGCTGAGGTCGCGTGTTCGAGCCACGCAGAGCCCACAGGAAACACGAGGGTTTTCGTGAGCGTCGTCGGGCACGGATTCCGCGAGCCGCTCGGCCGCTCGTCCGGCGCGCGCTCGGATGGAAGGCTTAGGCCGTCAGTTGTCCATCAACTTGTCGTCTAACCGTCGGACTCGATCAGCTCCTTCATCCTGCGAAGACTCCCCTCAATCGCTCGCCAGTCGATCGGCTCCTTCATCGCAGTTACGTCGAGGCTGCCCCTGAGGATGGTTCCGCCCTGACCGTCCGGCTCGAACGTCATCCGCGAACGCATCTCGAACGGACCGTCGCGAGGTATCGTCTGCGCCTGGCATAGTGAGACTCGAAGCTTCGGTGGTGGTCGAACGTCCGGGTCGGGGCCGTGTTCCACTTCTACGCAGACGAGCACGTGCGGAACCATCCCCGATGGAGCCCCGACCTTGAGCTCGAAGTCGACTCAGAGCGCCCGCTTGGGGTGGGCACGATCATCCGGCGGCGCAACCGCATGGCGGGCAAGCTCGTTGAGGGCACTATGGAAGTCATCGAGTTCGAGCGCGACAGGGCCCTCGGCGTGGTGATACGCGCGGGGCCCGTCGAAACCCGCGGAGGCGCCACTTTCGAGGCTCTGGCGCCCGACCGGACAGGGCTCACCATCAGCGCCGGCATGCCATGGATGGCCGCCGGCTCGGACCCAAGCCCAATCGCCTGCTCATGCAGCGCAGCGTCCAGAACATCAAGCGGCTCATCGAGGCCGAGTGCTGACGCCTGAGGTGGCGCGCTACTTGGACCCTGGCGCGATGTCTGACTGCTCAGCGAACTCCTCTTGCTCGATGACGCGAACGGGAATCTGATCAGCGGGTTTGTCATTGGCTCCGGTCGGTGTACGGGTTGACCGCTGAGGGCTGATCCCCCGTTGGCCAGGCGAAGGGCAACTTGCAGCCCCTCATCGGGCACGCCGCTCCTCGCGGCAGGAGCCCAGTGGCGCGGCTGCACGAGTCTGTGCATGTGGCCATCCAGTTCGTAGAATCCCGTGCGCTGTGTCACCCGACGCGGCGAAGACCGACGCGCAGCTCGTGGAGGCGGCGAATGCCAGCCTCGTCGACTCGTTCCGGAAGCTCGTGCGCCACATGCCTCACGGAGAGACACGCGACCGAGGCGGGCTCTTCGCGTTCACGACCGGCCTTCCATTCGCCCTCTTCAATGGATGCGTGGCCGTCGAGCCGACGACGGCAGCCGAGTTCCACGCGGCGGTGGATTGGATCGACGCGAAAGCTCTCCCGGCGCGCCTCGGTCGACGAAGAGCGGGCGCCGGGCATACGCGCAGCCGCTGTCGAGCGCGCGTTCGTGCCGGACGCCGCACCGTATCCCGGCATGGCGCTCGAGCCGATCGCCGAGCCACCCGCCCCGCCATCAGGCGTGACCATCGTGCCGGTGACGCGCGAGACTCTGTCCGAGCATCACACGATGCGCGTCGGAAACGGACTCTCGCCTGATCTCGCGCGGCTCCTCTACTCGGAATCGTTCGCGCAGGATCCCGATGTTCGGCTCTTCACCGTGCGTCTGGACGGCCGACCGGTCGCGGGCTCCGTTGCGATCCGCACGGGCCACGTCGGCGGCGTCTACGCGGTGGCAACGATCGACTCCGCACGCCGGCGTGGCGTGGACACCGCGGCGTCATGGGCCGCGGTCGCGGCGATTCGGGACTGGGGCTGCGACACGGTCGTGCTGCAGGCCACCGAGATGGGATACAACGTGTACGCGGCAATGGGCTTCAGGACCGTCGTCCCCTACGCAACGCTGAAGCGAGAAGCGGTCATTCGGGAGAACGCGAGGGCTCCGGTCTCCCCGCAAGGGAGCGACGTGGCGCGATGACCCGTGCGACGGAAGAGCACTACCTCGTACAGCGCGCGTATCGCGATCTCATGGAGCTCGGCGATCGTGTAGTCGTCCGGGACTCGCCGCCCGAGGATGGGGCTGCGCGTAATTCCCTAGGTGACCGACGTTTGGTCATTGAGCTGGCTGTGGCGCGGGCTGCGGCGAGGGTGCCGGTAGTCCTGCCCGCAAGACCTCCAGAGCCGTTGGCTCGATCCTCTGCCAGTCGTGGCCCCCTTCCCCTCCGGTGGGGCAGTAGGCCCAGGTACCGTCCACCGTGGTAACGAGCGGCCCTTCGTGGCCGACTTTCGTGTGCGCCGCGCAGACTAGATCGATCATCGCCGCCATTTCAGTGCCTCCCCCCCAAGCCTGCCTGCCTGCTGGCAGGTTACTAGTTCTCCTCCGTCGGTCGTCATAGATCTCCTCGATGACCGTACCCACAACGTGTCCCCCAATCGCCGACCTGGCGGACGGCCTTGGCGTTGACCTCACCCCACCGGAACGGCCCCGCCAAGCGCCGTCCGAAGCATCTAACGAGGCGCGATCCTCGCTCGTTTGGCGAGCGATCGACATAGCGATTTCAATGTGGGCTGAATTAGGTAGACGCGCAGGGCCGCAAGCAACAGCCTGGGGCTGGTCCGGGCGAGCCGGTAGCACGTAGACGGGTCGGCGCTTAGTCGGGACCTGTTCTGCGGAGCTCTCAACATGGCCGATCTCGTCGAGTGTGTGTGTCGCCCACCCCCGACGGGGTGAGCCCACTAGTGACGGTCGTCGACGGTGTGTGGGCCTATTGCACCGGAAACGCCGATCAAGGTCATGTCTGGAAGCCCATCGAGCCGACGCGCGTCGAGTACGTCGGCCGCGAGCCGCCCTCCACGTCCCGTCCTTCGAGCTTCGTATCTCGACGGCGCGCGGGGATTCGTGCTCGTGGGTTCGGATTCCGTCGTCGTCCCTGAGTACGTGCCGCGGCCGGAGCACCATCTATCGGCTCATCGACGATGGCCGCCTTACCGCCCACACAAGAGCCGCAGGCCGGCCGCGGGTGTTCGTCGATCGGCGCGAGCTGCGAAAGCTCCTCGAGCCAAGGCCGACGCGGGGGAAGCGGTAGGTGGCGGAGCAGCCGATCGTGTACGGACGTAGACTTGCTCTGTTCCCGCGATGCGAGTGGCCGTCCCTGTGGGGCTCGCGACAAGGGAACGCATACGTGCCGATCGCGGGAGATCCGACATCTCGCAGCCACTCCGGGTCTTGCTCGCAGTGGGTTGCCTTACTGCCGTCGGAAAACGAACGGTCGCCGCGTTCGCGGCAAGGTAGGGCATGGCATGGCATGGCATGGGCCGGCGGTCCTAGGACGGCGAGCCGCCGGCGATTTTCCTAGCTCACGTACAACCAGGAGTCCTCAGTCGCTGGATCGATCACCTCGCGCGCCCCGTAGACGGAGTGGCACCCGCGTCCGAGGCAGAGCCACTTGTCGTTCTTGAGGCGGGTCATCGTTCGCACAAGCCAGCGCCCAGTGTTCGGCACTCGGTATTGGTGCAGCGGCGCGCGCCCTTGGTCCTTGGGGTGGCTTCTCTCACAACGGCCTAACGTAAAGTGTTGTGGCCAGCCCTCGCAGAAGGGTCGCCTGGGTTTCCGAGCCCAGCGATCACCGAAAGTGGCATGTGACCCTGGTTCCGGGCGTGCGTCCGACGCCGACTCTATGCGGAGACGATCTCCCGACCCGACTGTGGTCGGGGTATTCCTAGGCTGTGGGGGTTAGGCGAGGCTGTGGAGTCATTGCATAGGCGTTGACATCGCTGACGTCGCGTGTGGCGCTCGAGCGCCCGCGCCAAGGCGCCCTCGAGATAGGCGACACCGATCCCGGTGGCCCAGTAGCGAAAGGCGTTGGCGTCGGACTGCGTGGTCTCAACCTCCGTCGAGACTCGTTTGACGCCAGCCGCGTCGACGAATTCGATCCAGCCTTCCCACCCACCGTCGGACCGACGGCGTCCAACTGCGGTGGGGCGGTACGTCTTTCCACCGCTCCTGAGGACGTCGGGATACTCGTAGCGGGCGGTCTCGTTAGCCACGGGGGAAAGCCGTGCAGATCAGGTGCCGCTCGACCCGTAGCCGCAGCGCGCTCGGGACCAAGCGGCATCCGGTTGACCTTGGCCGGTACTTTCGGCGCCGCTCGGAGGCCCCCGCGGCGGCTCGCCTCCGAAAGGTGAGTCCGCAAAAGAGTCTGACGAAACGGGCGGGTCCGGGACGTCCGCATACAGACCGTTTTGCGACGACAACGTTCTGGTTCTTGTCGCGTTGACCGCGTAGTGTTCCGATCTACGTTCAAGCGAGGAAGTAACCGCAGTGGCGAAGCCCGTCAGCCGTTGTTCACGGCGCCCCAGCCGCAGAACGCTGTAGACACCGGCCTCCTGACTGGCGAGTGGTCCAGTGATCAGGCGAACGCGCCCCAGCCGCCGCGGGCTCCAGAACCGGAGGCAGGAAGGGACATGCAGCAGTACCAGCGGGACACGCACGCGAGCACCGGCAGCAGCGATCTGAACGCGTCGCTCGGACGCGGGTCGGAGTTCGAGGGCAAGCTCGCCTTTGAGGGCAAGGTCCGGATCGACGGCACCTTCACCGGTGAGATCTCGACCAACGACACCCTGCACATCGGCGAAGGTGCCAAGGTCTCGGCGGAGATCAGCTGCGGCACCGTCATCGTCGAGGGCGACGTCGTCGGGAACATCAAGGCGACGGGCGCGGTCGAGCTTCACCGCCCGGCGAAGGTGCGTGGCGACATCACGAGTCCTTCTCTCAGCATCGAGAAGGGCGTGGTCTTCGAAGGTCGCTCGAAGATGGAGAGCCTCGAAGCCTCGAACGTCGTCAACCTGCGCGCGGCGAGTGACGAAGCCTAACCAAGCAAACCCGGAGACCTAAACCGTGCAAGGCGTCCTCGCGCTCGATCGGGTCACCGTCCGCGACGCGGATTTCAGCCGCGCCGCATTCGAGCGCTTCGCGCCGAACGGCTGCGTCTTCGAGCGCTGCGACTTCCGCGGCGAGTTGTTCGACGAGCGTCTGCAGACGCTCTTCGCGAGCAGAAGGCAAAGCATCTTCCGCGAGTGCCGCTTCGACGGCGCGGATCTCCACGCCGTCCGACCCGGTCAGGCGCGGTTCGAGAGCTGCAACTTCGCTCGCACGAATATCGACGGTTGGATCTCCGCATGCGCGGAGTTCGTGAACTGCACATTCAGCGGGCCGGTCCGCAACGTCACGTTCCACGGCAAGCCGTGGGGCCACGCGGCCGAGCGGATCGACCCGGTGCGTGCCACGAACGCGTTCACCGGGAACGACTTCACGAACGCGGATCTCATGGCCGTTCTGTTCGTCAACGGAGTCGACGTGAAGGCCAACCTTTGGCCCACGGGCGACACGTATGTCGTCATCGACCGAATTCACCAGCGCGCCACCCGCGCGCGGGCCCTCATCCTCGACTGGCGCGACCACGAGGCCCGCAACGAGGCGCTGGCCATGCTCCAGCAGGTGGCCTTCGTGTTCATCCATCAGAACGGCATCGCGACGCCTCGCGCCGACGACCGCTGGCCGGCCACTCCTGAGAACCAGCGCAAAGTGTGGGAGACGCTCGAGGCCGTTCTCTAGCGCGCTGGGCCTGCTGCTGCGGCGGCGGGTCCTGCCCCAGGGGCAGGGGCCCCTGACCGCGAAGCGCGAAGCAGGGAGCGGGTCGCGCGCTCGCCTACCGGTCCGCTCCGGCCCATGGTCGCCTGCCCCCAATGACGCGGCCCTTTAGCGGCTCGCGCGCAACCCGCTCCCCGTGCCACCCGCCCGCGCCAACCCGCCCGCTAGACTTCTGTTCTCGCGAAGAAGCGGACAGCGCTTCTCTCAGGAGTCGTTCAGAGAGCCGGAACCAGTGCGATCCGGTCGGCCAATGAGAGGAGAGACCCCCGCCGAGCGAATGGGGTAGGCCCCATATAGCCGCAAACGAAGCGCGCCGGCTCGGCCGGCGAAGCTGGGTGGAACCGCGAGATCACCTCTCGTCCCAGGACGGACGAAGGTGATTTTTGTTTGGGGGCGCGGAAATGGCCAAAACGGAGCGCAAGACTGACCACGGTGACGAGAAGCTCTACGCGTTGCGGCACTCGACTGCGCACGTCATGGCCGGCGCCGTCCTTGAGCTCTTCCCCGAGGCGAAGTTCGGGTTCGGGCCCCCCGTCACGGACGGCTTCTACTACGACTTCGATCTCCCGCGCGCGCTGACGCCAGACGACCTCGGAAAGATCGAAGCAAAGATGCGGGAGGTCGTGAAGCAGGACGCGCCCTTCGAGCATCGCGATATGGGCGTTCCGGAGGCGCTCAAGTTCTTCGGCGAACGCAAGCAGGACTACAAGGTCGACCAGATCAAGAAGCTCGCCGAGAAGGGCGCCGACGAGGACAGCGACGACGAAGTCCAGGACGGACGCGTGAGCGTCTACCAGCACAACGGGTTCGTCGACCTCTGCCGAGGGCCGCACGTCGAGACGACGGGGAAGATCGGGGCGTTCAAGCTGCTCTCGATCGCCGGCGCGTACTGGCGCGGCAACGAGCGCAATCCACAGCTGCAGCGCATCTACGGAACGGTCTGGCCCGATCAGAAGCAGCTGGACGAGTACCTGAAGCGACTCGAGGAGATCGAGCGGCGCGACCACCGCGTGCTCGGCAAGGAGCTCGAGCTTTTCCGCATCGACGAGGAGCTTGGATCCGGCCTGGTGCTGTGGCTACCAAACCTCTCGGTGGTGCGCGAAGAGCTCGAGGCCTGGTGGCGGAAGATCCACCGCGAGCGCGGCTACACGCTCGTCTACACGCCGCACATCGCGCACGAGAAGATCTACCAGCGTTCGGGTCACCTCGAGAAGTACGGCGAGAACATGTACGGCCCCTTGCTGCTCGACGACGGCGCGGCGCGGGGGGTCGGCGGGGGCTCCTTGGGGAGCGAGGCGCACGA
>JBOGTG010000074.1:0-14551 GCA_050692175.1 Candidatus Limnocylindria bacterium
CGTCCCACATACGTGGCCCAAATTGCCGGGTCACCGGGCCGCCGAGTGGATGCGTGCGCTGCGACCGCACATGGCCTTCGCAGAACGGCCGCGATCGATGCGGCGCTCTCGGCCTACCACCCAGTCCGGTTAATGGCGCCTCCGCTTGTCTGCGTCGTCGAGGGATGCGAGCGACCACACCGGGCGCGGGGCCTATGCAATACCCACTACATGAGCTGGTCGCGTGATCGGGCCACGGGGCGGGCGCCACGGATAACGCCGCTGCGTTGAAGGGCCTGCACGGCTACGTCCAGTTCGTCACGAATCCCCTACCCGCGTACCGTTGCCGTCGAGGTCGGCGTGCGCACGTCATAGCGTGTCGTTCCGCTGACGAGCTCCGTGACAACATGCCAGGTGCGTCCGATCGTCTGCACGATGCCGATGAGCGGTCCGCCATCGGCCCGGGCTCCCAGGCTCACGACCACGATCTCCGCGTCTGACTCGATACGGGCGCTGGACCCTTCGAAGTAGGTGATCTCGGCCGATGCGCCGGCCCCCGCGCGGATCGTGGCACCGGTCACGACCATGTCACCCTGGCGTGCCGGAGAAAAATCTGCCCCGCCGTGACGGATCAGCACCGGGCCGTCGACGACGGTCAGTGTGGCGATCGAAGTGCGCGCATCGGTGCGAGCGAGAACGGCACTCGAGCCAAAAGCGAGCGCGAGCGCGACGATGAGCGCGACGGCACGCGAACGTGACAACGCCACGTTTGCCTCCCCAACGACCGAGCAGCCAGTTGGCTGATCGTTCGTCGCCGGGGGAACTAACGCCTTCTCGATGAGTCTGTTCGGTCAGGCGAGTTTCAACGACATCGAGCCCTGGAGATGCGCAGACGTAATGCTGTCGCGCGGCGCACCAAGTGAGAGCGCCGCCGACCTTAGTCGCGCGGCGGCGAATACTCCGACAGCGCGACAAGGAACGGACGTGTACGCCCAGGTTGCACGGTCAAAGGTTCGCGCAATCCGGCCTTCGCGAACACGGGAACACGAAGACCGTGGAGTCGCTGTGTGGTACGCGCCCACTCCGTACCGCAGACCGGACAGACAAACAGGCCCTCGGCCATTCTCTCGCCATGCGCAAGGAGGATCTTCGCGCAGCACCGCTCGACGTTCGGTTCGTGTCCGTCCGCCGCCGCAAGGTAAGGGAATGCTGCATTCGGCCCCGAGCGTGCGCGGCGCACGAATGACCTCCCGTCGGCGCGTCGATAGGTGTCGGCTTCGGTCTTTTTCCACTCGGTCGCGCACTCCGGACAGCGGAAATCGCGGCCCGGCCGATAGAAGCCGCCCCACTCGATGATCCAGTCCTCACAGCAATCGGCCAGGATCGTGCGCTCACCGGTCGCGTTCATCGCTCTCCTCCGAGGAGCCAGCACAGGAGTGCCTTCTCCGTGTGCAGGCGGTTCTCCGCCTGATCGAACACCGCGCTCTGGGAACCATCGATGACCTCGTCGGTGATCTCTTCGCCGCGGTGCGCGGGGAGGTCGTGCAAGACGATCGCGTCACTCTTCGCACGTGCCAGGAGCGCGGCGTTGAGCTGGAAACCCTGGAACGCGCGACGGCGCCGCTCGTACTCCTGCTCCTGACCCATGCTCGTCCAGACGTCCGTGTACACCACGTCGGCGCCGCTCACCGCCGCCACCGGATCGTTCCCGACCGCGATCTGCGCCCCGCTCGATCGCGCTTCGGCCGCCGCGAGCTCCCGGTATTTGTGAAGGGGCTCGTATCCGGCAGGCGTCGCGATCCTGAGCGACGCGCCGGTCTTCGCGGCGCAGAGCATCAGCGAGTGCGCGACGTTGTTGCCGTCGCCGATGTAGGCGATCGCGACGCCGCGAAGATCGGGGCCTTTGCGTTCGCGGACGGTGAAGATGTCGGCGAGGCCCTGGCACGGATGGGAGAGGTCGGAGAGCCCGTTGATCACCGGGACGTCGCTGTATCGCGCGAACTCCTCGATGGTCTCGTGCGCGTTCGCGCGCAGCACCACCGCATCCGCCATGCGGCTCGTGACCCGGGCGACGTCGGCCACGCTCTCGCGGCGGCCGAGACCGACTTCCGCGGGCGACAGGTACACGCAGTGCCCACCGAGCTGCGCGATGCCGACGTCGAACGACAAGCGGGTCCGGAGGCTCGGCTTTTCGAAGATGAGGGCGACCGTGCGGCCGGCAAGGCTGACTTCAGAGGTGAGACCGGACTTGAGCCTCGCGCTCCGTTCCAGCAGCAGGCCGAGCTCGTCCCGCTCCAGATCGGCGATAGATAGGAAGTGGCGCACTCGCGACGCGACGACCATTACGGCAAAGCGCGGAGGCGCGGCCGGCGCTCGTCGACGAGCCGCTGCAGCGCGGTCGCCACGCGCGCGGCGTCGTGGCGGATCGTGTCCTGCTTCAGCCAGAGGTCGCGCGGACCGCTCCACTTGTCGATGACCGGCGCGGTCACAGCGCGGACGCCAAAGCCCGCGACCTTCGCGATCTCGTCGGCCGTCGGCTCGAGGTACGCGAGGCCACGCTCGGCGTAGTGCGCGCGGAGATGATCGGGTGGCGGATCGTCGTTCAACAGAGCGATGTCCAGGCCGGAGCCTCCCAGGTAATCGGATACCACGCGGACGTGGTCGGCGATGCTGAACCCATCGGTCTGGCCCGGCTGGGTGGTGGTGTTCGCCACATAGACGACGAGACCTTGGGCGTCGGCGATCGCGCGCGCGATCTCCGGGACAAGGAGGCACGCGCATACGGTCGTGAAGAGGCTGCCCGGCCCGAGAGTGATGAGGTCGGCGGCGGCGATCGCCTCCACGCTGCCGTCGGTCGCGCGAACGTCGTCGTCCTTCAGGTAGATGCGCTCGATCGGCGCCTTGCCCGTCGCGCGCACGTTGACCTCCTCCTCGACGACGCTCCCGTCGGCCAGCTTGGCGCAGAGATGCGTGTTGTAGAGAGTGACCGGGAGGACGCGGCCACGGATCTTAAGAAGGCGGGACGCCTCCTCGACCGCATGGAGGAACGACCCCTCCTGTTGTGTCAGCGCGGCAAGGAAAAGGTTGCCAAAGGCCATGCCGTTCAGCTCCTCGCTCTTGTCGGTCTCGAACCGATGCGAGAAGAGCCGCACCAGCGCAGGGTCACCCTCGGCGAGCACCATCAGCGCGGCCCGTATGTCGCCGGGCGCCGGCACGTCGAGCGCGATGCGGACCTTGCCGGTCGATCGCCCGGAGTCCGTCACGGCGATCAGGCCGGTGATGTCCTCGGTGTAACGGCGCAGCCCGGCCATGATCGTCGGGGCTCCGAGCCCGCCGCCGACGCACACGACCTTCAGCCCTTGCATTTGGACTGAATGGTCGCAGATGCGCGCTAGCGCTTGGCCTTCGCCTTCCGGCTCTTCGCGACGTTGTCGCCCTTGCTGACCCGGATACCCGGCGCTTCGCCGCCTTGACGATCTTCTTCCGTGCGGTTTCCTTCTTCGCGCCAGACTCGAACTCGGTCTGGTTGAACCGGGCCAGGGCGTTTCGGACGTGGGTATCGAGCTCAGCCATAGCTACTCCTTTGTCTTTCCTTTAGGTGGACTGCTGCACACACTGTTCCGCGACGACCGAGCGACCAGCCGTCGAGGCCGCGACCGGAGGGATGCAGATGAAGCCAGCCAGGAAGCTTGTCCCACTGTGGGCGATGCAGTTCGTGATCGGGGCAATCGTCATCCTGATCGCGATCGCGGTCGCCGCGGCTCTGATCGGTCCGATAGTTCGTGGGCCGACGGCGTTCTTCGACGAGCTCGGCCGGACGATCAGCCGGATCGCGCCGCAGCCGCAGCCCGATCTGCGCACCGACGAGGAGCTCAAGGTGGTGATCAAGGCCATGCCCGCGGGGAAGCTCCGCGTCGGAACCATCGTCGAGGAGCAGAACCGCGTCGTCTTCACGATCACCGCGGACCGCTCCGCGGTGAAGGCCGCGGTGCGGCCGGGGGATGAGCTCCGTATCGCGCGCGACGGAAGCGTCGAGATCGTGCCTACCGGTCTACCGGGGGTCATCGACTCGCTGCAGAAAGCGATCGACGACCTGAAGCGGAGGTTCTTCGGACCCTAGAAGTCGGCTGGATAGACGAAAGGGCCGCCCTTCGGCGGCCCCTTTCGACCTGATTTAGGAGTCGTCAGCTCGCTTTGCGTGCCGAGACGAGCGCCCGCGTTCCGACGATCGTCCGCGCGAGGAGCTCGGTCCGCCACGCCTTGCGGCGCTCGAGGGCCTCGCTGTATCCACGGTCGTACGCTCCGATCGCGAGGAAGCCGACGATGATCATCCCGAGTGCGAGGCCAGCCATCAGTCCGATCGCGAAGAGCACCATCGTGTTTCCTCTTTCTCTCGCCGAATGGCGACTCGTCTGGCGGCACTTGAGCAAGCACCATGCCACGGCGGTCGGTTAGTTGGCGGCATGGCACCATCACGCACGTGACCCCAACCGTGGCCGTCGAGGCGAGGGATGTCCGCAAACGCTTCGCGCAAATCCAGGCGCTCGCGAGCCTTTCCCTTTCCATTTACCAAGGCGAGATCTACGGCCTTCTCGGACCCAACGGATCCGGGAAGACGACGCTCATCCGTTGCCTCGCGGGCCTCGTGCGCCCGGACGCCGGCCGTCTCGCCGTGTTCGGAGTTGAGCCACGTGTCGCGGTGAGCGCCGGACGCGTTGGGTATATGACGCAGGTCCCCGCTCTCTATGGGGAGCTCACCGTTGACGAGAACCTCCGCTTCTTCGGGGCGCTCCAGGGCGTGGCCGACGTCGATCGGCGCATCGAGGAGTCGTTACGGACCGTTGACCTTCTCGACCGACGGCGTTCGGTCGTCGGGACGTTGTCGGGCGGGATGCGTACCCGGGTGTCGCTGGCTTCGACTCTCCTTCACGACCCGCGCCTACTTCTTCTTGACGAGCCGACCGTCGGCGTCGACCCGGTCCTGCGGCGCGACTTCTGGTCCCACTTCCGTGGCCTGGCGGTAAAAGGCGTCACGATCCTGGTCTCGAGCCACGTCATGGACGAGGCGGCGCGGTGCGACCGGCTTGGCCTCATCCGCCGCGGGGTCGTCCTGGCCGAGGGGAGCGCGAACGACCTCGTCGCCCGTGCCGGGGCGAAGGACCTCGAGAGCGCGTTTCTCGCCCTCGCCGAGGCGAACGCGTGAGCCCTCACCGGGTCGCTGCCGTCGCGCGCCGCATCGTGTCGCAGTTCCGCCACGACCGCCGATCGATTGCCCTCCTCGTCGTCGCGCCGCTCGTCGTGCTGTCGCTCGTCGGGGCGCTCTGGGGCCAGACGCAGAACGTGACGCCGGAGGTTGCCGTCGCGACCGACCGCGTGCCCCCCACGATCGCCGATCGGCTCGTCGCGTCGACCGCGATCCACGGCCAGAGACTCTCCTTCGACGAGGCTCAGGTCCGCATGCGGGAGGGAAAGCTCGACGCGATCGTCTGGATCGAGGCGACGGCGCTCCACATCGAGACGGAGGGATCCGACCCGATCCGCAATGGATCGACCGCCGGCGCCGTACAACGCGCGCTCACCGAGGCGCTCGGCTCGCTCGGTCCGGCCACGCCGAGGATCGAGCTGTCCCAGCTCTACGGCGGAACCGACTACACGCTGCTCGATTACCTCGCCCCGGTGTTCATCGCGCTCTTCGCGTTCTTCTTCATCTTCCTGCTCTCGGCCGTCGCGTTCCTCCGCGAGCGGACCAGCGGAACGCTCGAGCGGCTGCTCGCGACGCCGCTCCGCCGTGGGGAGCTCGTCCTTGGCTACCTCGCCGGATTCAGTGTCTTCGCCCTCATCCAGGCGGTCGTGATCCTCGCGTTCACGATCTTCGTGCTGAATGTGCGGTACCGGGGGAACCTCGCGACGATTTTCCTGGTCGAGGCGGTCATGGTCATCGGCGCGGTATCGCTCGGCCTCCTCATCTCGGCCGCCGCGCGCAACGAGCTCCAGGCCGTTCAGTTCGTCCCGCTCGTCCTCCTGCCCCAGGTCTTCCTCTCTGGATTCCTGGTTTCACTCGACCAGCTGCCGCCGCTGCTCCGGCCGATCTCATACGTGCTCCCGCTCACCTACGCGAACGAGGCCCTGCGGGCCGTGATGATCAAAGGGTTCGCCCTGACCGACCCACTCGTCCTTCGGGACATCGGTATCCTCGCGCTCTTTGCGCTCGTCCTCGCCATCGGTGCGGTCGCCTCGATCCGACGCGAGGTCGCATAGCGACCGTCTTCCCTCAGACGGTCGCGGTGTCGCAGGATATGGCGCCAAAGGAGAACGCCTGTGCGTCTATCACTCCTGCCCAAGAAGAGCGAGTTCTTCGTCCTCTTCGAACAGCACGCCAAGAACGCGGTCGAGGCAGCTGAGGCGCTCGCGAAGCTGTTCGACGACTTCACCGATGTCGAGAACAAAGTTCGCGACATTCACGCGATCGAGCACTACGGAGACAAGCTCAACCACGAGATCGTGCGGCACCTGAACGAGACCTTCGTCACGCCGCTCGACCGCGAGGACATCGTCGGCCTCGCGAGCAAGATCGACGACATCACCGACGTTTGCTACGACGTGTCGGAGCTCGTGCAGCTCTTCAAGGTCAGGACCATCCGTCCACCGGCGGTCCGTCAGGCGAAGGTCCTGGTGACCGCCGCCAGCGAGGTCCTGCTGATGCTGAAGAATCTGGAGCGCCTCAAGAACCTCGAGCCACACTGGATCAAGATCCACACACTCGAGAACGAGGGGGACCAGATCTGGAGAGAGGCGGTCGCCGAGCTTTTCGCGGGGGCGGACGACGCTATCGAGATCGTGAAGTGGAAGGACATCTACTCGCTGGTCGAGGTGGCGATCGACCGCTGTGAGGACGTCGCCAATATCGTCGAGACCATCATGGTGAAGCACAGCTAATTGGACAACGCGACCGTTCTGTTGGTTCTTGTCGTCCTTCTCGGCGTCGCGTTCGAGTTCGTCAATGGATTCCACGACGCGGCGAACGCCGTCGCCACGGTGATCGCCACTCGCGTCCTCACACCGGTTCAGGCGATCCTCATGGCTGGCTCGCTGAACCTCGTCGGCGCGCTCACAGGAGAGGCCGTCGCAAAGAGGGTTGGGCAAGGGATCGTCGACGCGACGGTCGTGACGCAGGACCTCGTGGTGGCCGCGCTCATCGCCGCGATCGTCTGGGATCTCATCACCTTTGTGGCCGCTCTTCCGACCTCGTCGAGCCATGCGCTCATCTTCGGTGTGATCGGGGCGGCGGTCTCGAGACACGGCCTCGGCGTCATCATCGGCCCGGGTCTCCAGGTGACAACCTTCGGCATCGTCTACTCGCCGCTCGTCGCGTTCATCTTCGGGTACACGCTGATGCTCGCGCTGTACTGGGGCCTGCGGAACGTGAGTTACCTCTTCGTGAACCGTTTCTTTGGACGCGCGCAGATCCTGTCGAGCGCGTACATGGCGTTCAGCCATGGCGGCAACGACGGCCAGAAGACCATGGGCGTAATCGCGCTTGCGCTTGCGGCAGCCGGCGTGGTTCCGACCGGGGAGGGGTTCTACATCCCCGACTGGGTGAAGATCGTGTGCGCGGTCAGCATCGGACTCGGGACGGCGACCGGCGGCTGGCGGATCATCCGGACGATGGGCATGCGCATCACCGCGCTGAAGCCTGTGAACGGTTTCGCCGCGGAGACGTCCGCGGCGACAGTCATCGAGATCGCGACCCGGTTCGGCATTCCTATCTCAACGACGCACGCGATCTCAGGCGCCATCCTCGGCGTTGGGGCGACGCGGCGCCTCTCCGCCGTGCGGTGGGGCATCGCCGGCCGGATCGTCACGGCCTGGGTCCTCACTATCCCCGGCTGCTTCGTCCTTGGCTACGGGACCGCCACCCTCTTGGGCGCGGTCGGAGTGCATCCTTAGCGGCGCTTTGACCGTCACGCAGCGCGGCTCCGACCGCACCCGTTACACGCCTCCGTCGCTACCGCTTCCGCTCCTCCGGCGGCAGCGGCTACTCGATCGTCTCGATGGCGCGGGGCGTCACCGGCTGACGCTCGTGCACGCGGCCGCCGGCTACGGCAAGACGACGGTCCTCGCGCAGTACGCCGACCTCCTCCGGGCCTCCGGCCGGCGCACGGCCTGGCTCACCCTGCAGCGCGGGGACGAGGATCCGCTCGTCCTGTTCGCGGATCTCGTCGGTGCCCTGCGGCGCGACACCGCGGAATTCGGCGGGCAGCTCACCTCGTCTCTAGATCGGGGTAGCCGTCTCGAGCGGCGTCTTGGGCAGCTTGCGCAGGCGCTCGCGGAGGAGCTCGCGCCGCTCGGCGAGTTCATCTTCTTTCTCGACGACCATCCGAGCGTTCGCTCCGGCGCCCCGCTCGCCTCCTTCGGCAACGAGCTCGTCGACCTCCTGCCGGACAACACCCATCTTGTCCTCGCGACGCGGCGGACGCCGCAGCTGGGCGGCCTCCCTCGCTGGCGGCTGGCGGGGTCGGTACTCGACATCTCCGCGGCGGAGCTCGCATTCACGCGCTCCGAGGCGGTCGAACTCCTTCGCGGCGAGTTCTCCCTGGATCTGCCCGAGCAAGCCATCGACGCGATGTATTCGCGCACCGGCGGGTGGCCCGCGGGACTCCGGCTCGCGGCGGCGTTCGTGAGCGAGCGCGGGTGGCAGCAGCTTGGCGAGTTCCAGGGCAGCGGAGCGGAGCTCTACGCGTACTTCAACAGCGAGGTCCTCCGGCGCGGGTCGCGCAGGGATCAGAACACGATCCTTCGATGGTCACTGCTTGAGCGCATCGACGACGACGAGGCGGTCAGCGCCGGTGGCGAATCGCGCGAGCTCCTCACCTCGCTCGAGCAGGCGGGGCTGGTGATGCGCGAAGGCACGAGTGGAGGCCACCGCTTTCAACCGCTCTTCGCCGAGTTCCTGCGTTCGCGGGCGCGAGAGCTCCTCCCGGCCGCTGAGATCGTCGAGCTGCACCGCGGACACGCTGAGCGCGCCGCGGCGCGCGGGGACGTCGACCGCTCGATCCACCACTTTCAACAGGCCGGAGATCATCGGCGGGCGGCGCAGCTCGTCCGCGACCACGGTGAGCACGCGCTTCAGGGCAGCGAGGTATCGACACTGCAGCGCTGGCTCGATGGATTCCCGCCCGGTGCGGAGCGGCGGCTGCCGTGGGTCATCCTCCTCCGCGGACTTCTGCATCGGGTGCGCGGCGACTACGAGCGCGCGCTGGCGAACTACCGCGATGCGGCGGGCGAGCTCCGCCGGGCAGGCGACAAAGAGGGACTCGCGCGCGCACTCACGTGGTCGTCCCAGGCGCTCCGTTATCTCCGTCGGCCGCGCGAGGCGTTGGAGCAGGCGCGCGAGGCGCTCGGCCTGCTGGCCGATGGCGCGTCGTCGCAGAGCGCGTGGCTGTGGCACCTCATCGGGGGATCTCACGCCGATCTCGGCGAGATCGAGGACGCATCGCGCGCGCACCTCAAGGCTGAGGCGATGTTCGCGCTCCTCACCGATCGCGGCGGCGAGCTCGCCGAAGCGCTCGCCCTCGCGCAGCTGCACCATCTCCTCGGCGAGTTCGACGCCGCGCAGCGAACCTACCTGCGCGCGCTCGCCCTCCAGCAAAAGAGCGCCGACGTGACCGCGCTCTGCTGGGCCGAGGGCGGGCTCGTCGACGTGCGTACCCGCCGCGGCGACACGGCGGAGGCGCTGGACACGCTGCGCCAGACGCTCGAGATCGCGAGCTCAAACGATCTCCGTCTCGCGCAGGCGGCGATGTGCGCGACCCTCATGACGGTCCATGCGCTGACAAACGAGCGCGGCGCGGTCGAGGAGGTCTACCGCGCCGGAGTGGAGCTCTGTCGCGAGCAGGGGGACGACCACGTCATCGCTGAGCTTCACTCGACGGCCGCCGAGCTGCGCGCGCTCCGCGGAGATGCCGGGTCCGCACACGATGCGTTGCGAGCCGCCGAGGCACTCGCCGGGTCGTCGCCGGGACCGATCCCCGCGATCCGCGCGGCGATCGCACGCGGCGCGGTCGCCGAAGCCGAGGGCGATCGGGAGGGCGCGCTTCGCGCGTACCGCGAGGCGCGCGCGTCCTCGCATGCGATTCGCGCGCGGTACTTCGACGCAAAGGCGACGCTGCTCGCGGTGCCGATCGACGACGACCCAGCGACGACGCGAGGCGCTCTTCGCGCCGTCGCGGCGGAGCGCTATCGGGACTTCCTGCTGTTGCGGCCGGCGCTTGCGGATGCCCTACGTCTGCGGCTCGGCGACCTCGAGCTCAATCCGGACGACACGCGGATCCTCGCGACGCTGTTGCAGCCCGCCGCGCCGCTCCCCGCGCACGCGATCTCATCCTCGGTCGCCGAGAGTATCCAGGCGTTCGTGCTCGGCCCCTTCGAGCTCCGCGCGGGCGGCACGCGCATCAGCGATCGGGGCTGGCGCACGAACAAGGCCAAGGAGCTCTTCGCGTTGCTGCTGCTCGATCGGCAGCGCGCGGTTTCCCGAGATGAGCTCGTCGCGCAGCTGTGGCCGGAGACCGATCCGGCGTCGGCACTCTCGAACTTCCACTTCACGCTCCACGCGCTCCGCAAGGCGCTCGCATCGGCGGGCGCGTCAGAGGCAACGAGCGTCGTACGCACCGACACCGGCTACCGGCTCGCGCTTCCGATTTCGATCCACGTTGACCTCGAGGTCTTCCTGCGGTCGCTGCGTCGTGGCCGCGAAGCGCGGGAGGCTGGGCGATCGCGCGAAGCGATCCAGTATTTGCGCTCGGCTGTGGCGGTGCACCGCGGACAGTTCCTCGCGGACCTGAATGCGCCGTGGATCGACCGACAGCGCGAAGAGACGGACCGTCAGCTCGTTGCCGCCGCGAAGGAACTGGCGACGCTCGAGCTCGATTGGAAAGAGCCGAAGGCAGCGGTGCGCCCGCTCGAGAAGCTGCTCGAGCTCGAGCCGTACGACGAAGAAGCGCACCGCCTCCTCATGCGGGCGCACCACGAATCCGGCGATCACGCGCTCGCGGTCCGCCATTACCAGGCGCTCGAGGCGATGCTCCACCGCGACCTCGGCGCCGAGCCAGAGCCGGCGACGAGAGAGCTCTACCAGCGCATCCGGCGCGCCGGCTAATCAACCTGCACTAGCCCTCGCGCACGCGGTGGTCGCGTCTTCATGCATGTGAAGGAGAAGGAGCGACCAGATGTGTCGCCTCCGTGTCGACCGTCGTTCGCATGCTCCCCAGGCCATTGCGCAGTCGCGTGCTTTGGCGAACATCACCCGCACAGGGGATGACCTCCGCCGGGGTGGGCGGTAGTACTCGGCCTGGGAGTAACGGGGGAATTGACGGGGCAGATGGGTGATACCGCCAGGCGCCTTTTGGCAGCCTTCCTTGTCGTTGCGCTCCTCTTCACGGCGCTTCCGGGGACGAGCTGGACCGCCCAAACCGACCCAGACCTGGTGGCCGGCGACTACGCCCTCATCGAGGTCGCGGACGGCACCGCCAGCGCAGTAGCCGCCAAGGCGAGCGCCGCCGGAGCGACGAATGTCGCTGCACTCGACACGATCGACATGGTCACGGCCCGCCTCTCCGCCGACGCGCTCCGCGCCCTTCAGAGTGATTCGCGCGTCTCGTACCTCGCGACGGATGCCGTGGTCACCGCTGCCGGCCGCGACGAGCGCTACGAGAGGCCGAATCAGCGGTCGAGCCCTGGCATCAGCGCGGTCGACGCAGATGACGCCTGGAGCCGCGCCACCGGCCGCGGCGTCACCGTCGTCCTCATGGATACCGGCATCGCTGAGCACCCTGACCTCGGGGGTTCCGTCCTCGCCCGGTTCGACTTCGTCCAGGACGGGGTAACCCTTCTCGATCCGTCGGGGCACGGGACCTTCGTCGCCGGACTGATCGCCGCGCACGGCCGCACGTTCAAGGGGGTCGCACCCGACGCGAAGCTGATCTCGCTCCGCGTGCTCGACCTGAACGGCACCGGGACGATGCACTCGGTGCTCGCCGCGTTCGACTGGCTCCTTCACAACCGCGCGTCGAACAACATCAAGGTGCTGAACCTCTCCTTCGGCGCTCCGCAGCGATCGAGCTACCACCGCGAGCTTCTGGCCGGCGTCGTCGAGTCGGCATGGTTCGCGGGCGTCACCGTCGTCGCCGCCGCCGGTAACGACGGCCCGACGCCGGGTACGGTCGCGATGCCGGGCGCGGACCCGTTCGTCATCACGGCCGGGTCCTTTGCCGATCAGGGCACGCGGGCGACGAGCGACGACCGCGAATCGCTCTTTAGCAGCCGCGGACCGACGCTCGACGGATTCGGCAAGCCCGACGTCCTCGCGCCGGGCGAGCACGTCGTCTCGCTGCGTGTTCCAGGTGCGGCCCTGGACCGCGACGACCACAACAACCGGGGAGATGTGTCGGTCGGACCGTACGCGCGGCTGACCGGGACGTCGGCATCGACTGCGATGGTGGCCGGCGCGGCGGCGGTCGTCCTCGAGGCGCACCGGTCATACAGCGCCACCCAGGTCAAGGGCGCTCTGATCGCGGGCGGACGCCGCATCGTCGGCACGCCGACGCCGGGCCTGGACGTGGACGACGCGCTGACCGTCCGGCCCGCGCGTGTGAACGCGGGTCTGCTGCCGTCGCGCGTGCTGCTGTGGCTTCTCGCGGAGAACGGCAACGTGTTCGGTCCTGGCATCGCGTGGGATGGGATCTCCTGGGAGGGCATCTCCTGGGAATCCGTTAGTTGGGAGGGCGTGGCATGGGAGGCCGTGTCATGGGAGGGCGTGACGTGGGACGGAGTGGCGTGGGACAGCGTGACGTGGGAGCTGCGCTGATGAAAGGCAGGATCGATCTCTACGTCGGCTCGATAACCTTCGCCGGCTTTGTCGCGGTCATCGCCGCATCGAGCAGGCAGCGGATGGACCTGCTCGATCCGATCATGCTCCTGGTCCTCGTCGGTCTCGCGTGTCTCGCGCAGCGCATCCCGGTATTCCTCTTCCGCTCGAGCGCGATCTCGGTCTCGTTCGCGGCGGTCATCGCGGCGTACGTGCTGTACGGGACCGGCGCAGCCGTGTGGATCAGCCTCGCGCAGGCGCTCGTGAACTCGGTCACCCCGCGCCGCAAGCCGCTCCGGAAGGTCGCCTTCAACTTTGGCTCGTTCGCGCTCTCGGCTTTCGCCGCGGGCGAGCTCTACCGGCTCACGGGCGGGATGACGCCGCCCGGCGCGATCGCACCGACACTCGTGTCGGTCGGGATATCGGCCGCCGCGTACTTCCTCGTGAACACGGCGCTCACCGCCGTCGCGATCGCAATGTCCGAGGGGCAGAACGTCGTCTCCGTCTGGCGCACCAACTACAGCTGGATGCCCGTGAACTTCGGCGCCACCGCCGTGCAGGGTGCGGCGCTCGCGCTCGCGTACCAGGCACTCGGACTCTTCGGAGTGTTCGTCTTCACCGTGCCACTCGGCGTGGCGTGGTTCTCGTTCCGTCTGTACATGGCGAAGTCAACTGAGGTGCGCCAGCGCAACGAGGAGCTGAGCACGGTCAACGAGCTCCTGCGCCAGACGAACGATCGTCTCGAGCAGTCGCACGTCTCCGTGATTGGCGCGCTCATCGGCGCGCTCGAGGCGAAGGAATCACACCTCTCCGGTCACGCCGCGACGACCATGCACTACTCGGTCGAGGTCGGCCGCAAGCTCGGCCTCGGCGCGGAGGAGATCGCGGCGATCAAGCTCGGAGCGCTCTTCCACGACGTGGGCAAGATCGGCGTTCCCGAGTCGCTTCTATCGAAGCCGGCCGAGCTCACCGATGAGGAGTGGGTCGAGATGCGGGCGCACCCGACCATCGGCGCGAGCCTCCTCGGAAACGTGCCGATGCTCGAACGGATCCGTCCGCTCGTCCTCGCGCACCACGAAAACTTTGACGGCAGCGGCTACCCGCACGGGCTCAAGGGGAGCGAGATTCCCCTCGCCGCGCAGATCATCTCGGTCGCCGACGCGTACGACGCGATGACGAGCGCGCGGCCCTACCGCATCGCGCTCCGACCGAAGCACGCGCTCCGCGAGCTCCGCGCGAACGCCGGAACCCAGTTCAACCCGGTCGTCGTCGAGGCGTTCATCCAGGTCTGCATCGAGGAGCGCCGGCGCGCGGCGCGCGGCAAGGAGCCGGTCCACACACACCCGCACGAGCACATGTACCAGCAGGCGCTCGAGGCCGTGAAGGTCGCGAGCTAGCGGGAGGGGCGAAAGATGCGGAAGTTGAAGACGATCCTCGTCGCGTGTCTGGTGGCCTCGTCGCTCTTCGGGGCAGCTGGCACGGCTTGGGCGAGCACCGCGGCACCCGAGCGCGGCACGTCCTGGACAGAACTCGAGGACTGGTACGTGTGGAGCGATCCGGGTGGCGTCAGCTGGGAGATGCTCGACTTCTGATATGGAGCGGCCGGTCAAATAGGTCGGAGGCCCGCGGCCGGCGAAGCGGAGCGGACGAGCAGATGGCAGCGGCGACTTCTGACCACTCTGATATTCGCGGGTTGGTGCCGCATGGCAG
>JBOGTG010000075.1:0-29428 GCA_050692175.1 Candidatus Limnocylindria bacterium
GGCGAGCGCAGCGAGCTGCAAGGCGGGGAGGGTGCGCGAGCCGAGAGCCCCCCGCGAGCCGCTTCGGGGTCAGGGGCCCCTGCCCCCGGGACAGGACCCGCGGCGCACGCGGCGCTACTTCCCGTGACACTTCTTGAACTTCTTCCCGGACCCGCACCAGCAGGGCTCATTGCGGCCAGGGAGCTTGCTCGGCGCCGATCTGGAAGCTGGTCGGCCGTTCCCGCTCGCCCGGGTCGTTGCCGTCGTGCTTCCACCGCCTGTGTGCGTGTGCTGCGTCTTCTCTTCTTGCTCGGCCTGCTCCGCAGTCCGGACCGTCACGCGCAGGATCGTCTGCGCGACGCCGCCTGCGATGCGAGCCTCCATCTCTTCGAAGAAACCGTGCGCCTCGCGCTTGTAGGCGACGAGCGGGTCTTGCTGACCGTACCCGCGCAGGTAGATGCCCTCGCGGAGCTCCTCCATCGCGGTGAGGTGCTCGATCCAGTGCGTGTCGATGGTGCGGAGGAGAACCCATCGTTCGACGGCGCGCGTGAGCTCGTCGCCGAGGTCCTTCTCGCGCGCCTCGTACGTCTCCTCGACGATCTCCGCGACGCGATCGCGCAGCTCGTTCTGGTTGCGGAGCTCCCCGAAGCTCGTCGCGGAAAGGTCCGCACGGTTGAGGATCGGCCCGAGCGCCGACGCGAGCTTGTCGAGGTCCCAGTCCTCCGGATCCGGCGTCGCTGCCGCCGTATCGACGAGACCGTCCGCTTCCTGCCGCAGGAACTCGAGAACGGTCTCGCGGACGTCGCCCTTTTCGAGGATGAGCCGCCGCTGGCCGTAGATGACGTTGCGCTGGTTGTTGAGAACATCGTCGAACTCGAGCGCGCGCTTGCGGATGTCGAAGTTGCGTCCCTCGACCTTGACCTGCGCCTGCGTGATCGCTCCGGTGACCATGCCCGACTCGATCGGCGTCGCGTCATCGAAGCCGAGGCGCGCCATGAGCCCGGCGACGCGCTCGGACGCGAAGATGCGAATGAGGTCGTCCTCGAGTGAGCTGAAGAACCGCGAGCTCCCGGGATCGCCCTGGCGCCCCGAGCGGCCGCGGAGCTGGTTGTCGATGCGCCGCGCCTCGTGGCGCTCGGTCCCGACGACGTGTAGCCCGCCGAGATCGGTGATCCCCTCTCCGAGCAGGATGTCGACCCCGCGGCCCGCCATGTTCGTCGAGAGGGTCACCGCGCTCCGCTGGCCCGCATCGGCGATGATCAGGGCCTCGCGCTCGTGGTTCTTCGCGTTCAGCACCTCGTGCTTGATCCCGTGGCGGCGCAGCTGATCCGATAGGCGCTCGCTCTTCTCGACGCTCGTCGTGCCGATGAGCACGGGCTGCCCGGCGGCGTTGCGCTCCTTGACTTCGGCCACGACGGCGTCCCACTTCCCCTGCTCGGTCTTGTAGACGAGGTCGGGGTTGTCCTTGCGGACCATCGGCTTGTTCGTCGGAATCTGCGTGACCTCGAGCTTGTAGACCTTGAAGAGCTCTTCGGCCTCGGTCACCGCCGTACCGGTCATGCCCGCGAGCTTCTTGTACATGCGGAAGTAGTTCTGGATCGTGATCGTCGCGAACGTCCGCGTCTCGCGCTGGATCTTGAGGTTTTCCTTCGCCTCGACCGCCTGGTGCAGGCCGTCGCTCCAGCGCCGGCCGGGCATGAGCCGCCCGGTGAACTCGTCGACGATGATCACCTCACCGTCCTTGACGACGTACTCCTTGTCCTTGTGGTAGAGCGCCTTCGCCTTCACCGCGTTGTCGAGGTAGTGCACGGCAGTGACGTCACCCTCGTACATGTTCTTCACGCGCAGAAGCTTCTCCGCGCGCGAGATGCCTTCCTCAGTGAGCACAACGGAGTGGAACTTCTCCTCGAGGACGTAGTCGGTTTCGGGCTGGAGCTGCGCCGCGACGCGCGCGAACGTGTAGTAGGTCTCGGTCGCATCCTCGGCGGGCGAGCTGATGATGAGCGGGGTCCGGGCTTCATCGATGAGGATCGAGTCGGCCTCGTCGACGATGCCGTAGTGAAGGCCGCGCTCCTGGACCTGATCGTTCAGGTCCATGGCCATGTTGTCGCGCAGATAGTCGAAACCAAATTCGCTGTTCTGTCCGTAGGTGATATCGGCCGCGTACGCCGCTTTCCGCGTGATGTCTCGCCAGTGGCGGTGGCGTGGGTCGACCGCGTCGAGCTCGACGGCCGGGTCGTAGATCGCGCTCCTCTCGTGCGCGATGTACGCGACCGTCGCACCGAGCGCGTGATAGATGGGTGCCATCCAGCCCGCACCGGTCTTGGCCAGGTAGTCGTTCGTCGTCACGAGGTGCGCGCCCTTCCCTTCAAGGGCGTTCGCGTAGAGCGCGAGCGAGGCGACGAGGGTCTTGCCCTCGCCGGTCCTCATCTCGGCGATATGCCCCTTGTGGAGCGCGAGACCGCCCATGAGCTGCACTTCGAAATGGCGTTGCTTGAGGGTCCGCTTCGCCGCCTCGCGGACCGACGCGAAGACCTCGGGGAGGATCTCGTCGAGCGGTTCGCCCTTCGCCAGCCGCTCGCGGAAGCGCACCGTGCTCTGGGCGAGGTCGGCGTCGCTCATCTTTTGGATCTCCGGCTCGAGCTGGTTGATGCGCGCGGCGATCTTGCGAAGCTTGCGAAGCTCGCCTTCGTTGGAGTCGAACAACCCGCCGAGGAGGCTCACGGGACTGCGAGTTGCGATCGCTAGGTGACCTGCAGCGGCAGCTGCAACCCCGGCGGGTTGAAGAGAGACCCGACGGACTCGCCCTCGTGGATGCGGCGGATCGCCTCGGCGAACAGTGGTGCGACCGTGAGGACCTCGAACTTGTCGGTGTCGCGGGCCGACGGTCGCAGAGGCGCGGTGTCGGTGGTGATCAGCTTGACGATGCCGCTCTCGGCAAGCTTCTGAGCGGCGTTCCCCGAGAGGACAGCGTGGGTGCATCCAACGTAGATCTCGTTCACGCCGCGCTCCTGCAGGATGCGGACCGCGTTGAGGATCGTCGTGCCCGTGTCGATCTCGTCGTCGATGATGATCACCCGGGTCTTATCGATATCACCGATCACGTTCACGATCTCGCTGCGACCGCTGTTGTCGCGGTGAGTCTTCTGCATGAACACGAGTGGGATCTTCAGATCTTCGGCGATGCGCCGGGCCGCGTTCGCGTAGCCGAGGTCCGGCACGACCAGCGCGACGCCCTCCGGGTCCTTCTCGACGATCGCACGAAAGGACTCGACCAGCAGGTTGCGCGCGGAAAGCTCGTCGCCGGGGATGCTGAAGAAGCCCTGGATCTGCATCTGGTGCATGTCCATGGTGAGGAAGCGGTCCGCGCCGGCCACGCCGATGATGTCCGCGAGCAGGCGCGCCGTGATCGGCACACGCGGCTGGTCCTTCTTGTCACTCCGACCGTAGGCGTAGTAGGGCATGACTGCAGTGATGCGGCCGGCGGAGGCCCGCTTGAACGCGTCAAGCATGATCAGGAGCTCCATGATCGCGTCGCTGACCGACGGGCCGATAAGCGACTGCACGATGAAGACGTCGTGCTCCCGCGCGTTCTCCTTGATCTGCACGAAGATGTTGTCGTTCGGAAACTTGAACAGGTCTCTCAGGCCCAGCGGGATCTCCAGATGGTCACAAATGTCCTCGGCGAACTTGGGGTGGGCGTTTCCGGTGTAGACGGACAGGCCTCGGAACACGGCTCCCCTCCTGCCGCGGATCGCAGGTCGTCCTGCATGAAAAGTATACGGGCGGTAGCCTGCGAATCGTGACCATCGCGACGGGGCATCGGCTCCGCTGGACTGGGGTCTGGGTGCTCGTCGTGGCCTGGTTCGTGGCACAGGCCGCAAACATCGGCGGCAACGCCGTCCACCTGCTGCTTCTTGTCGCCATCGGGCTGTTGGTGTACGAGCTCCTCGCGGAGGACGCCCCCGCCACCTGACGCGAGCTATCTGGGAGCGAGACGACTCCCGGCCATGAATCGACCGCGGTCGAGAGCCGCCGCTGCGATCATCGCGTCGGTCTGGTCGAGCGGCTTGATCTCGAAGTGCGTGTCGCTGCCAACGGAGAATCGCGCACCCGCACGAGCCGCCCGTATGAGGAACTCGCGGTGTGGAACGCGGTAGCTCTCGTTGATCTCGATCACGATCCCGCCCTTCACGCAGAGGTCGATCAGCCGCTCCTGCCATTCCTCGGGATACACGAGCTCGGGATCGCCGAGCGCCTGAAGCGCGGAGAACGTGGGGTGCCCGAGGATGTCGATCCGATCGCGATCGATTCCCTCGGCGACAACGTTGAGAGTCCGCTCGAGGATTCGCTTCTGGAGCGCCGGGTCGGTGAAGCGCTCGCGCTCCTTGAAGGTCTTGATCCGGCCTTTCACGAAGGCACCGGCGTCGTCGTAGCCGATCCACGTTCCGTCGACGCTGATCTGGTGGATCGCGCCGATGAGGTACTGCAACGACTCGCGGGTACCCGCTCCGAGCGGCGGCGCCACGCCGAGGTCGTACTCGAGGCCCACGCGAAGGCCGAGCCGCGAGGCGTCGTCGATGTAGCGCTTCACGTCGTCCTCGTCACGCAGCTTGTCTCTCCAGGGGTAGTGGTCGGACACGCCATGCGGCCGGACAGACACGCTCCTCGCACGGTCGGCGAGAGAGACCGTGCCGTCCGAACGGTCGCTATGGACGTGGTGATCGAAGAGCGCAGTCATAACTCCGGGTGCCCGGCCCAGGCCGCCTCGACCATCGTCCAGAGGACGCCGGACACGAGCGTGTGCCCTCCGAGCAGCAGCGGAAATGTCGCCTCGCGCGCGGCCTCGGTGAACTCGCGGAGCGGCTTGGCCTGGATCCGATCGGCCATGAAGAGATACGACGCGAAGCGCTCCGCCGCGCCGGGGCGCCAGCCCAGATGCGCGAAGAGGACGAGCGTGTCGAAGAGCATGCCGTCGCACAGCTCCTGCATCCGCGCGAAGAATTCGCGCGGGCCGATCTTCTCGTAGAGGAAGCCGAGCGCGCTCCGCGCTTCGCCTGAGGTGTCGCGTCCGGCTGCCTGCATCCCGCGCTCCTCCGCCAGCATCCGCACGCGACACGCGGTCTGCGTCTCGATGAAGGTCCATACCGGCGCGCCGACACGACCCGCCACGAGGAGCTCCTTGTCCGGGGTCGTCACCAAACGCATGAGCGCCTCGATGCGGTCGGCGAGGATCTCCTGCCACGCGGGGAGCGAGCGCAGCTCGGGCGGGCACTTCGGATGCCGCGCCAAGAGCGCCGCGTCAGTCGGCGTGTCTACGTCCAGGAGCGTGGCCGCCGATTTCGCGAGCTGCCGCGACGAGAGTCCGGCCTGCTGGTGCAGTCGGCGCGGCAAGGGGTTGTCCGTCGCGGGCAGGTCGATCGCGTCGAGTGCGGACGCCGGCGTGAACGCGACCAGGTCCGCGGAGTACGAGTTGTTCGAGAGAACGACGGCCTCGCTCGACTCGAGATCTTCCCGCAACGCGCGCAGCTCGCTTGTCTCGAGCAGCGCGCCGGCTCCCGCACCGATGGTGCAGACCCGGTCGAGCCGCTTCTCATGGACGATCCGCGAAAGCTCCTGACCGAAGTGGAAGGGGTCGGTCCGCGCGGGAAGGATCGCCGCGCCCTTGCCGCGAAAGACCGCAGCCGCGTCCTCGTCGTTCGTGACCGCATAGAGGCGGTTGAAGCCGGCATCCGCGGCACGCGCAAGCACGACGCCGCCGATCGCGAGCTTCACGGTGTCCAGCTGTCGCTCGATGTCGCTTGAGCCGCCGCGGCCAAAGAAGATCAGAAATGCGCTCACACCTGCGACGCTAGCTCACACTCCCACGATCGGCACGGAGCTCGAGCCGCACGAGCAGCAGGAGCACGAGTGCGCTCAGAACCGCGCCGGCGATGACGCGCTCGTCCGCCGACGGCACGAGCCGCAGAACAGCCAGCCACTGCGGATCGCTCCAGCTGAAGAGCTTCGAGGGGTCGTCGTTCACGTTCACCGGGAACGTATCCCAGGACTTGTCATAGAGGAACGCGGCCGCCTGGAAGAGCACAAACGACCATGTCGCCATGAGCGCGAAGACGACGCGCGCGAGCCGCGACCCCAGCATGCCCACCGACATGCCCCACGCGATCGCCGCGAACAGGATGGGTGCCTGGTCGTCGAGGAAGCGCGAGCCGAACACTCGGCCGCCCCACCACTCCGAGTAGGCCGCGTAGAGCACGAGCGTTCCGATCCAGACGAGGAAGAGGCCGCGGAACCGGCCGGCGACCTCGCCCGGCCAGCGCCAAGCACGGAAGAGCGCCAGGAAGGCAAAGATGACGTACGGGGTGTAGATGAAGAGCCCACGAGACGGAGAGAGCAGGAGGCCGTAGAGGCCGGTCTGGATCGGCGTGGCGAACGTCTTGATCCCGTAGCCCTGCTCGATCGGCGAGCCGAATGCCAGATCGTTGTAAGCAAGAAGAGGCGCGATGCCGATGGCCGCTCCCGCGATCATCACGGCGAGCCGGGCCGGCCGGAACCCGTGGAGCCCCAGCGCCGCAACGGCTGCGGTCTGGCGGATCACCCCGCCAAGCCCGAGCACGAGACCGGCCGCGAAGTCACGGGCAAGCGGCACGGCGTCCTCCCTGAGGACGAGCCAGAGCGCCGACGCCATGGCGAGATGCACCCCCGAGTGTTGCCAGAGCGCTTGGCTCGCGACAGTCCGGACGCTCGTGGCGAGGAAATAGAGGAGCACGAGGGTCAGCGACCAGCGCGGGGTCGCGAAGCGACGGAGCACCGACCAGAGAACGAGGGTCGCAAGTATTTCAACGGTCGCGGCGACAGCGTGCCCTCCGTGAATCAGGAGCCCGAGGTCGAACGGGTCCCAGCCGTTCAGGACGAACGGCGCGAAGAAAGGCAGAGCCAGGACACCCATGCCGGGTGGGAAGACGGAACAGACATGATCGTTCGGTCCCGGCGCCGGCGGGCCGCCCAGACTGCGCTTCGCGGTCGGCGGCGCCGTCGCCGTGGAGATCCCACAGGCGCGGAAGAAATACGCCTCACGGTCCAGCTTCCCGGTGGCCGTAGTGCCGGCTGGCGCCGTGAACTCGTCGTAGTCGACATCGTGCTCGTTGATCACGGTCCAGGCGAGGAGCGCATTCGGGAGGACGTCGGGGGACCAGAGGCCCAGGGCTTCCCCGCCCGGGGGCAGGTCGCCGGGCCGAATGTCGTTCAGGTTGGCGAACGCGAGCACGAACAGGAGCAGTGCCCGCACGAGCCAGCGGGAGCGTGTCATTCCTCGGCCGCCACGACGTACGCGCGCACCGTACGGGCGCCGGCGGCCCGTGCGGCCGCGGCCGCGTCCAAAAGCGTGGCGCCGGTCGTAGCCACATCGTCGACGAGCGCGACGCGAAGGCCGCGGAGCGAGCCGGCCTCCGCGACGAACGCCCCACGGATGTTTGCGAGTCGCGCCGCCCGATCGAGCTCGACTTGCGGACGGCTTCCGCGGATCCGATGCAGCGCCGGCCGCAAAGGCAGAGCGGTGCGAGCCGCCACAGCCTCCGCGAGCAGCGCCGCCTGGTCGTAGCCGCGCGCCATCGCGCGCGAACGGTGGAGCGGCACTGGGACGACCGCATCGACGGTCACGCCGCGGGCGAGATCGCGGGCGAGCTCGAGGGCGACCAGGGCCCCGAGATCATGGGCCAGGCCGGGCTCGCCCCCGTACTTCAGCTGGCGTACCGCGGCCCGGAGGGGGCCGGCGTGGGCGCCGGCCGCGCGAAGCGGAAGGCGGCCCTCGTGCGCGACCGAGTCGCACTCGTCACGGCAGGAGACGCAGAACCAGCTCCCGGGCTCGCCGCAGCCGGCACAGCGCGGCACGAGCAGGACGTCGCGGACCGCGAGCGCGAGCTCCATCACCTGGCGGTCGATTCCGACGAGATGAGTTCGTCACCGGCTTGCGTGCCGGTCCGGGCAGCCGTGCCCGCCGGAAGCTCGAGCACGCTGTCGGCGCCACGGGGCGCGCCCACCGCGGGGACCCACGGGCGGAGATTCTCGGCGACCCGGAGCACGCGCATCGACTGGTCGAGGAAGAGCGCGTCGATCGCGAAGCGCATGAGGAACATCGTGATCGACCCGGTCCTGGTGATGAGGAGGCCCTCGCCCTCCGCGAGTCCGGAGCGAGGGATGAGCCCGAGGGCCCGAGTCAGGAAGCTATTCGCGAGATCGCAGCGCGTAGCGAGCACAGTGCCGCGCGTGCGGTTCGTGATCGTGAGAGGACCGCGGCGCGTTCTAGAACGAACCGCAGGACTTCATCGCGGAGAGCGCGGCGGGCGCGAGGATGACGATGAACAGCGAGGGGAAGATACATCCAACGGTCGGGAGCATGATGAGGATCGGGGCGCGCGCCGCCTTCTCTTCCGCCCGTTGACGGCGGTCGGTGCGCATCTGTTCTGACTGGATGCGAAGCACCTTCGACATCGAGACACCCAGCTGGTCCGCCTGGATGATCGCCGAGATGAGGTTCTGCAGCTCCTTCACCTCGACGCGCTCGTTGATTCCGCGAAGCGCCTCGCTGCGCGACTTGCCCACGCGCTGCTCGGCAGCGGCGCGCTTGAGCTCCTCGGTGAGCGGCCCCTTCATCTTCTCGGTGACCTTGATGATCGCGGCATCGAATCCGAGGCCCGCCTCCACCGAGATCGTGAGGAGGTCGAGCGCGTCGGGCAGCTGCTCCAGGATCGCGTTCGCGCGCCCACCGGCTCGGCTGTTGAGGTAGAAGTCTGGAATGAGGAAGCCGACGATCAGGCCACCGAACAGACCACCCACCGTGAAGAGCGAGTCGCCGGTGATCAGGTTCAGCAGGGTCGACGCCCCGATGGCGACGATGATCCCTACGAACGCCTTGACGCCGAGGAAGAACTCGACGCTCGTCGTCTCCATGGCGGCCCGCTTCAGGCGGATCTGGAGCGACCGCGCCGTGTTGGCGGGATAGAAGCGCGAGATGACCGCCGCGAGGCCCTGAACGATCGGCTTCAGGGTCCGCTCGGCGATGGGCCGCTGCAGCTCGAGCTCTTCGAGCGTCCTCGGACGAACGGAGATCTGCGCCAGTCGAGCCTGCACCGGGTCGAGCTGCTGGCCGACCAGGAACGACGCGAAGACGAGGAAGATCCCGAACCCGACGACGCCGGCGAGGATGAGGATCTCCACGCTTAGACCTTGATGTCCGTGATCTTACGGATCGCGAAGAAGCCGATCGCCATCATGATGCCGCCGACCACGAGCAGGATCTGACCGATGAGCTCCGTGAAGAGCGGCTGCATGAACTCAGGGTTGATGAAGTTGAGGGTGATCATGATCGCGATCGGCAGGAACGCGACGAGGTAACCCGAGTAGCGTCCCTGCGCGGTCAGCGTGCGGATCTCGCCCTTGATGCGGACTCGCTCGCGGATGGTGAAGGCGATCGTGTCGAGGATCTCGGCGAGGTTCCCACCGACCTGCTGCTGCACGCCGATGGCGGTGACCATCAGGTCGAGGTCGTCGCTCTTGATGCGCCTGACCATGTTGGAGAGCGCCTCCTCCATGCTCAGGCCGAGGTTCACCTCACGCACGACACGGCCCATCTCCGAGCCCATCGGCGCTGGCGTCTCGCGCGACACGAGCTCGATCGACTGGAGGAAGCTCGAACCCGCGCGGAGCGAGTTCGAGAGGAGCGTGATGGTGTCGGGAAGCTGCTTGTTGAAGGCGTTGAGGCGGCTTCCGATGCGTCGGCCGACCCACATTCGCGGCAGGAAGTAGCCGAGGAGCGCCCCCACCAGAGCCGAGAGGGGATCACGGAGCACCAGAAGGACCGCGGCCAGACCGAGCGCGAGGCCGATCCGGATGTAGTAGTACTCCGCGACCCGCAGGCGGAGATCGGCGCGGGCCAGATCGCGCTGAACGCGCTGTGAGAAGCGCTTGTCCTGCACGTCGCCCGACAAGGTCGCGAAAGGATCGATGTCCCGGCGCGAGCGCTTGCGCTCCTTCTTGGCCTCCGGCGTCTTTGCCTCGGGGCCACCCGCGTAGCGCTGCATGCGGGCGCCGAGCGACTCCGGTGACCCTCCGCCGAGCATCGACGAGATTCCCCAGAAGAAGAGGAACACGCCGATGAAGGCGGTCGCCGGGATGATGTACTCGAGACCGATCAACGAAGGCCGGCGGACAGGTCGCCGAACACGTTTTGTGGGAGCTTGATGCCGGCAGCCTCGAACTTCTCAGAGAACTTCGGACGGATGCCAGTCGGCCGCAGCCGGCCCTGGACCTTTCCTTCGACGTAGCCGGTCTGCTCGAAGACGAACACGTCCTGAAGGACGATGGTGTCGCCCTCCATACCCTGGACCTCGGTGATGTTCGTGACCTTCCGCGAGCCGTCCTTGAGCCGCGAGATCTGGATGATGAGGTCCAGCGCGCTCGCGATCTGCTCGCGGATGGCGCGCGCCGGCAGGTCGACGCCGGCCATGAGGCACATGGTCTCGAGGCGGGCGAGGATGTCTCGCGGGGAGTTCGCGTGGCCGGTTGAGAGCGAGCCGTCGTGGCCCGTGTTCATGGCCTGGAGCATCGAGAGAGCCTCGCCACCACGCGTCTCACCGACGACGATGCGCTCGGGGCGCATACGGAGGGCATTACGGACGAGGTCCATGATCGTGACCGCGCCCTTGCCTTCGATGTTGGCCGCGCGCGACTCGAGACGAACGACGTGATCCTGGACGAGCTTCAGCTCGGCGGCGTCCTCGATCGTGATGATTCGCTCGTCCTCCGGGATGAAGCCCGAGAGGATGTTGAGAAGCGTCGTCTTTCCTGAGCCGGTACCGCCGGAGATGTACATGTTGAGGCGCGCTTCCACGCACGCGCGAAGGAACTCCATCATCTCGGCCGTCGCGGTGCCGAACTTGATGTAGTCCTCGACGGTGATGCGGTATTTCGGGAACTTTCGGATCGTGACGACGGGGCCGTTGAGCGCGAGGGGCGGGATGATGATGTTCACGCGCGAGCCATCCGGGAGCCGCGCGTCCTCGTAGGGCTTCGCTTCGTCCACGCGCCGGCCGATAGGCGCGATGATCCGCTCGATCACGCGCGACACATGCTCGTCGCTTACGAACGTGACGTCGGAGAGCTGAAGCTTGCCCTTACGCTCGACGTACGTGCGAAACGGCCCGTTGACCATGATCTCGGTGATGCTGTCGTCGTTCAGGAGCGGCTGGATCGGGCCGAAGCCAAGAATCTCGTCCATGATCTGCTCGAGCATTCGCTGACGCTCGACCCGCGTGACGACGATGCCTTCCTCGTCGATGAACTTGTTGAACATCTCCTCGATGGACGACTTGACCGCCTTCGCGTCGGAGAGGTCAAGGCGGGGGTCGAGGTTGTTGATGATTCGGCTCTGCAGGCGCGAGCGGACGTCGCGCTGTGCGTCGCGCGCCGGGGCGGCTGACTGCGAAAGCGGGCCTTCGGCGGGCGGCTTCGGGGGCTGCTGTCCGGTGGGTGTGCCCGGCTGCTGTGGCTGTTCGGGCTGTCCCGGGCGGGCGCCTTCGATGCGTCTTAGAAGCGACATCTGTGCGTGTTTAACCCTGCCTTCCGGCGCCCGTTATCCAGGCGCCTGCTCCCTCGACAGCGAAATGTATGGCCGGAAAACGTTTGTAAAGGGGTCAGACGAGGATCAGGCGCTAGCGGGCGAAGAGACGCATACCCCCGGCGCGGGTGGCCGTCTTCGAGGTGCCGGCAGCCGCGGCCTCAGGCGCCTCGGCCGTGACGCGTTGCGCGAGGGTGAAGATGTCTTTTGCAACCTGACTCTCACGATGGCTGATGACGAAAGGCACGCCGCGGTTCACGGCCAGTACCAATGTTCGCCCGTCGGAAACGATGGTGTGCGGGATCTTGCGGCCGAGACTCGCCTCGACGTCCGAAGCCTTGATACCGCCCGAGCTGTCGTTGCGGTTCGCGACGAGCTGCACCTTGTCGCTCCCGTACCCGAGCTTCTCCGCGATCTCCATGAACACGCGCACGTTCTTGAGGCTCGTGATCTCGAGAGTCATGAGCGTGAGGATCACATCGGCCACGTCGAGCATCGTGATCACCTGCTCCTGGAATGAGGGCCACGTGTCGACCACGATGTATGCGTAGCGCTCGCGCAGGAGCTCGAGGATGTGCTTCATGTTGGCGCCGGTGATGAGCTCGGCCGACTCTGGCGTCGGCGGCGCGAGAAGGACCTTGATGCCGGTGGAATGCGAGACGAGCACGGACTCCAGCACATCGGAGTCGGTGTTCTCGAACGATCCGATGAGGTCGGCGATCGTCTTGGCCTTCGGGCTCATGTTGAGGATGACGGCGATGTCTCCGAAGGGGAGACTTCCGTCGACGAGGCAGACCGGCTTCTGGGTGAGCTGATGCAGCGCGACGGCCAGGTTCGTCGCGATCGTCGTCCGGCCAACGCCGCCTTTCGGCGAGAAAAACGTGATGATCTGGCCCGTTTGCCGGGCGCCGCCCGCCGCCGCGAGGGGGTTCACCGGAGCCGCCGCAGCGGGCGCGGCCGCCGCATAGCGGGCGCGCTTCACTTTCTCGAGCTCGTGGACGTGGCGGATCGCGTTTATCAGCTCGTCCGCCGAGAACGGCTTCACCAGGAACTCGCGCGCGCCGGCGAGCATCGACCGGCGCAGATAGTCCTGCTCGCCCTGGACGCTCATCATGATGATCGGCGACTCGGGGACCGTGTTCGAGATGATCTCGGTGGCCGTGATCCCGTCCATGTCGGGCATGTTGATGTCCATGAGGATCACGTGAGGCCGCTCTTTCTTGGCGAGGTTGACCGCAGCCTGACCACCATCGGCCGTGCCGGCCACTTCCATATCCGGCTCAAAGCCGATCAGCTTCGCGAGGTTATCCCGAGTGTCGGCGATGTCGTCGACGATCAGGATGCGGATCTTCTCGGCTTCGGCCATAACTCCCCTGACTTATCGATCGCTCGCGGAGCCACGTTGATTGCGCGTCTCGCCCGGTCGGCAATATACAGGCAAGCGGTCGCCGCGAGAGACGGGTGTCGCAATGGCGATCACATTGGTCCCGGCAGGCGACCAGACAGCTCGAGCGCGAGCGCGACGAGGGTGCCAAGCCCGAGCGCCACGCCGTACGGGATCCACGTCTTCATGACTCCGCCCATCGACGCGCTCGTTCCGTTCGCCGGCCGCAGCCGTCTGACCGCAATGAAACCGAGCGCGATGACGCCGCCGATGAGCGCACCGTAGATCGCGCCGGCGAGAAGGATATTGAGGCCGCGAATCGCGCCGACCGCCATGAGGTATTTGCCATCGCCTGCCTTGAGCCCGCCCATCGCGTAGAAGGGGTACGCGATGAGGAAGCCGACGACGAGCCCGGCGAGGTGATCGAAGAGTCCCTTTCCGAAGAGGTCGCCGGGCACCCCTTCGAACGCCCCGAGCACGACGCCTACGAGCATCACCGGGTAGGTGAAAGCGTTGGGGATCCGCCGGTAGCGCCAGTCCGTGTAGACAATCGCGACAACGAAAGCGACGAGGATCGCGTTCTCGACCGCTCGCACAGCGTCTATGTCGCTCGCCCCTTAAAGACGAACCGGGCGGCGTCCTTGAGGCGCCGCCCGGTTGTCGTATTCAGCAGTTCGCGATGGCTAGGTGAGGTTGTTGCCGATGTTGCTGAAGATGTTCGTAATCTGGCCGCGAAGGAAGATCATCGCGACGATAACGGCAATGGCGATGACGGCGATGATGAGTGCGTATTCGACCAGACCCTGGCCTTCGTCGTCGCGCAGGAATGCGAGCATTATTCGGTCCCCCTTTCCTGTCGATCTGTGTGAAGCCTGCCCGCCTGGCGGAGCTCCGACAACTAGGAAGGTCGTACCCCGCCGTTCGGGCTAGGCCTAATTCTGCCCTCCGCGACAAATTTCCGACCTCAATTTGGTTAGTTGTCTCCCGTTTTGACACCGGCCAGACCAACTAGGCCAAAAGAGAGAGCAGCGGAGGACCTAGGAAGACACAAAGTAGCGCTGGCAGGACGCAGACCGCCAGCGGAAAGAGCATCAGGACAGGCAGCCGCCGCGCCTGGGCCTCCGCGCGTCGACGATCGCTCGCACGAAGCGCGTCCGCCTGCGTCACCAGGAGGTTCGCGAGGGGCGAGCCGAACCGCGTCGCGGCGCGCACCAACGCCGCGACCTGAGCCTCCGTCGGTCCGGCGCTCCCGAACGCGGCGAACGCTTCGGTGGCCCCGCGACCCAGAGCGAGGTCCGCGAGAAGGCGCCGCGCCTCCGGAAGCCGCGCCACCGCCGGCGCACGCGTCACCAGCGCCGCGAGGGCGAGCTCGAACGTGAGGCCGGCCTCCAGACCGACGATCACCGCGTCGAGGAGCGTCGCCAGATCGGCACCTGGTGAAGAGAGCCGCAGGATCCTCCACAGCCAGAGTCCGCCGATGACCTCCAGGGCGATGGCAACGACAAGAAGCCAGCGGCCACGATCGAACATCACGGCGACGTATTCGGGAGTCATGACGGCGAAGAAGGCGCCACCGAGCGGCGCGAGCGCGACGAGGACGATCGCCGAGGCGCGTCCCTGCGCCGTGAGCGCGTTGCGCTCGTCCTCGAGAGCGATGCGTCCACGCAGGAGGCTTGCGACACGAGCGAGGCTCCGGCCGATCTTGCCGCCGCTCCGCGCGAACGCACCGAGAACGATCGCGAATGGCGCGAGGTCCTCGCCGGCGACGACGCCGGCGTAGGCACCGACGGCCTCGTCAACGGACGCACCGAGTGCCATCGATGCCGCCGCGCGTTCGGTCGGCAGCGCGAGCGCGCGGGGCAAGGTCGGGGCGACCTCGCTCAGTGCGAGCTGCACCGAGAGACCGCTCGAGAGGGCGGCGGCGATCGCGTCGACAAGCCCGGGCAGCGCAAGACGGGAGTCCCGTAATCCGGAACGCGCGCGCGGATCGAGCCTCGCTGCAGCCGCAAGGAGGGCGCTGACCCGTCGCTCGTCGAGGAGAAGGAGGGTCACGCCAGCGATCGCGAGAAGCATCGCGATCACGGATAGACCCTCCTGAGCGTGTACGGATCGCCTCGCTCCGGCGAGAGCTCCGCGATCTCGACAACCCGCCTCACACCGGCCGCGTCGCGTTCCTGATGCACGACAACGTCGATGCCATGACGGATCTGCTCGCGGATGGCCTCAAGCGGTAGGTCGATTCCCCCCATGAGGGCCATCGTCTCGATCCGCATCAGCGCGTGCGGGGCACCGTTCGCGTGTGCCGTCGTCAACGAACCGCGGTGCCCGGTGTTCATCGCCTGCAACATGTCGAGCGCTTCCCCGCCGCGCACCTCCCCGACGACGATCCGATCCGGGCGCATCCGGAGCGCGGCACGGAGGAGCGCCCGCACGTCGACGGCTCCGGAACCTTCGACGCTCGGCGCGCGCGTTTCCAGCGCGACGACGTTGGCCTGCGGAAGCCGGAGCTCGGCGGCGTCCTCGATGGTCACGATGCGTTCGCGATCGCCTACTGCGAACGCAAGCGCGTTGAGCGTCGTCGTCTTGCCGCTCGAGGTCCCGCCTGAGACGAGAACACTTCGTCGCTCGCACACGGCGCGCACGAGGTACGACATGGCATCTGGCGGCAGCGTGCCGTTGCGGACGAGATCATCCGGGCTCAGCGCCCTCTGCCCGAAACGGCGAATCGTCAGGACTGGCCCGACGAGCGATATCGGTGGGATCACCGCATGGACGCGCGAGCCATCGGGGAGGCGAGCGTCGACGAGCGGACTTGCGAGATCGATGCGTCGCCCGAGCGGCGCAACGAGTCGCTCGATGAGCACGAGGATCTCCTCGGGATCCGCGAAACGGATGGCGGTCTCCTCGAGCCGTCCGTCACGCTCGACCCAGACGCCCCGAGTGCCGTTGACCATCACCTCGGTCACGTGATCGTCGCGCAGCAATGGGGCGAGGTCCCCGAGCCCGAAGAGCCGATCTTCGAGCCAGCGCTCGAGCAGGCGAAGTTCTCCCGCGGGGATCACCAGCCGTTGGTCCACAAGCGTCTCCCGCAGCGCGGCGGGAAGGTGCTCGCGCCGAGGTCGCCCGTCCGGCGCTTCGCGAAGGCGCGCGACGACGCCACGCTCGATGCGAGCCCGCGCGGCGACCGTCATGTCGCGTCGATCGCGATGAGCTCGGCCAACTCGTCGTACGCTCTGCCGAGCGCTCCACCGAGCGCGCCCGGCCGTGACGTCGCGGCCGCGATTGCGCCCTCCGCGCGGGGGAGTGTGCGGAACACGTCGCGCCCCATGAGCGAGGTGGCGATCGACTGGGACGCGATCAGCCACGCACTTTCAGGGACATCCGCGGAGGCGAGCGCGGCGATCGAGATCGGATCGTCGTAACTCAAGACGATCGCACGGTCGACCGAACCGAGGAGCCGTCGCGTGCGCTCATCGGCGAGCGTCGGCGCGTCGACCAGAACGATCTCCGAGAGTTCAAGCGCGGCACTGAACGCGGACCGGGTCAGTCGGACGCTGGGGGCGTATGGAGGACCTCCGACGATCCGAAGGCCAGGCTCGGCCTCGGTGGCCACCACGCCCAGATGCTCAGCGGTCAGCTCGTCGGCCAGATCTTCGAGATCGGACCAGCTTGCGGTCGTGGCGCCCAGCCACCAGCTGAGCGTCCCGTCCCCGGTGAGGTCGAGACAGAGCGTGGCGCGAAGCGGAGCGAGCCTCCGGGCGAGATTCGCGCAGAGGAGGGACTTGCCCGCACCGCCGCGCGCCGATGTCACGAGGATGGATCGCATCGAGCCGCGCTTCGCGGGGGGTAGCGTCGCCGCGATGAGCGGCCCCAACACGGCAGGCTCGCACGATCTCGCGACGGAGTGGCCGGGAACGCCGAATGCTCCCGCGAGCGCTACCTGCTCGTCCCCGAGGATGACGACACGGGGAAGGTCTGGCGCGAGCGTCGCCGCACGTGAGAGCGCCTCGGCATCGCGGAGGTCAACGAGCGCCAGATCGGCTCGCGCGGGCTCGACCGTGATCAGTCCGAGCACCTCGGCGGCGCAGGCGAGCTCGACTCCTCCGTAGAGAGCGACGCGGATCGTCAACTTGTCGAACGAAGAAGAGGAACGATGAGCAGTCCCGACGCACGAGCGGTCGCGATCGCGGTCGCGCTCTCCTCATCGACCTCGAAGACGATGGAGCGCTCGTCCGCGCTCATGATGCGCAGATCGGCGGCGATGGCGATGGCGAGCGGTCGATCACCAGTGCGCACCGCGAGAAGATCGACGCGGTCGCCGCTCCGAACCTCGGGCAGTGGCGCGGCGAGCCATCCTGTCGGTACGGCGATGGCCCAGGTCGATACGGAAAGACGTTGCGCAAGCGATCCGCTCACGGCTGCCTCGTCCGTAAACTGCGGGGGCGAGGTGACCAGTGTCGAAGCGATCGATGTGACAAGCAGCAAGGCACCGCCGGCCGCGAGGAGGCGACGCCGAGGGACCACGATCCGCTTCCGCGTGAAGGTCAGGGCGGGGAGCATTCCGGTGCGTTGAACCCGGCGTGGTGCGAGTAGCCGCCCAGCATGAGTCGCGCCTCGATCCTCCTGTCGTTGCACATCAACTGGATCTGCTCGACGCCGCGGCGACCGTTCGCACGAGCGAGCTCTTCGGCCGCGACTCGTGCGCTTTCGAGGATGCGGGGATCGACGACGAGCTCTCTTGCCGCTTCAGGACGCGCCGCGTAGAGGTCCGCCACCGACTGCGCCGCCGCCTCCACCGCGGCCTCGCCCGCACGCTGAGAACGCGCGCCGAGAACGACGCGCTCCTCGGCGGCACGAAGACCGATTACGGCGGTCGCCGCGATCGCCAGCGCGAGGACGAGGGCCAGCGCCGCCTGGCCGCGTTCGTCGCTTACGGAGTCCACTCGACCCGGCGCACGGCCGCTCCCTCGATGATGAGACGGGGAAGACCGACGAACCCGAGCGGCACCGGGATCGCGTAGCGAAGCCGGACGCGGAGCAGCGATCCCCGCGGCGACGAGGACCGCGGACCTTCGTTCTGGGTGGGTTCGATGATCACCTTCACCGAGGAGGCATCGAGCGGCGTCACGGCGGCGGCAGCGGTGCTGCGGATGAGGTCGTCATCGTTGGTGAGTGATCCGGTGCGCGCCGCCTCCGCCGCAGCGTGCTCGAGGGCAAGACGGGCAACACCGATCTCGGCGACGAGCACAACACCCAGGATCATCACGAGCAGGAGTGGCACAACCAGAGCGAATTCGACGATCGCCTGGCCGCGATCGCCACTCATCGGCCGCGCGAGCGTAGGAACCGACCGCACCAGCGGTTGAGCCGATCGACCGTGTCGCGGCAGAAGGGAATCCAGCGGACCGCGTACAGACACAATGCGGTGAGGGTTATCAGTGCTAGGAACTGGCGCCAGAGTCGCGTCTCCTGGTCCCAGACGATCGGCGCGATGAGGCGAGTGATCAGGTCGCGCCGGTCCGGCGGAACCTGGTGCGTGCGGACGGTCTCGACGATGAGATCGGCGATCTTGCGATTCACCAGGCTGCCGCCGTGTCCATCGATGAGCTCGCGCGGGGTCTCAGGAAGGTAGAGGCGTTGGGGGACGCCCGGATTCCGAGCGTCGAACTCGTTGACCAGTCCATCGGTCGCCAGACTCACGTCGAGGCGGGCTACCCCGACCGGCGAGCGGATGGGGCGCGCCGTCGCAAGGTCCCGGACTGCCGCGCTCTCCGGATCGCGCGCGGCAGCAACCGCACCGGCGCGCACGATGTCCTTTACGGGTCCGATGATCGGTAGGACAAACGCGGGGGCGCGCGCGAAATCGGCGCCGCTGTGGGGACCGGCGATCGCGATGTAGGTCCGCACACCGTCTGCCGACGTGAGGCCGTTCGCGAACGCCCGATCGGCGACGACGCCGCCCATCGAATGCGACACGAGATTCACCGCGGAGTAGTCCGCGGTGACAGTGCGGATCTCGTCGGTCAAGACGCGGGCATTCGCGTCGACGCCGCCGTACGTGTCGTATGGAAAGCGAGGATCGTCGCCGAGCCTTCGCACGTCATAGCGATCTGACGGGAAGCGCGCCGCGAGCTCGTCAAACGCCCCGTCGTTGACCTGCGAGGCGTAGCCTCCGACGAAGAGGACGAGCTCCTTCCTGCGTTCCGGCGCGCGGACCAGATCGATGAGCGGATCGGAGCCAGGCGCAACCGTCGGCACCGGCGCCGTCCTGATCTCGCTCGGCCGCAGTTCGGTAAGCGGCACCGGGCTGGAGGTCGGAGGATGGCCGGCGCCGCTCGGCGCCGGCGGTCGGCCATCGTCCGCGTTCGCCGCGAGCCCTCCAGCCGAGAGAAGGACAAGCGCGAGGACAAGCGCGCGAAGGAGAACACCAGGGGACATGCGGCGCAGTCAACAGGCCATCGCGTACGAGTCGAACAGGACGTCTAGCTGGTACTCGAGTACCGGCTACGTTCTCGTGCGAGCCACCTCACTGGCTTGCGTGCGTGCGGCCTGCTCGTCGTCGTCCTCGAGGGGATCCAATTTCACGTTCTCGTTGCGTCGAACGAGGGCCCACGTGAGAAGGCGATCGGCGAGCCATGGATTCTTCGGCAGACAGGACCCGTGCAGGTAGCACCCGATCACCTTGCCCTGCACCGCTCCTTCTGTCTTGTCCTCACCGTTGTTGCCGTTTCCCGCGATCACCGTCCCGAGCGACTTCGCGCTCGAGCCGAGATAGGTGCGCCCAGAGTGGTTCTCGAACCCGATGAGCTGACCATCGGGTGAGTTGGCAAGGAGGTTGCCGACGAAGCGCTTCTTTCCGGCACGCGTCGTCACGTCGAGAATGCCCACGCCCGGGATTGAAGGTCCGGTCTCCGGCACGTACTCGTGCCCAAGGAGCTGGTAACCTCCGCAGACCGAGAAGATCGCGGCGCCGCCCTCGACCGACTTCCGCAGCGCGGCCCCGTTCTTTCCCGCGAGATCCGCTCCGACGATGTCCTGCCCCTGGTCCTGACCCCCGCCGAAGAACCACACGTCCGGCCACTCCGGATCGGCCCACTCGCCGACCGAATAAGGCCGCACTTCCACCGCGATGCCGCGCCACTTAGCGCGCTGCGCGAGCGCGATGACGTTCCCGCGATCTCCGTAAATGTTCATGAGGTCGGGGTAGAGGTGCGCGATGCGCAGGTGCATCAGGTCAATCCTCCCAGAACGGCACCGCAGCTCCTGCGCGATGGAGCACTGCCCGCAACGCCTGCATCGCCGTGTACGTGGCGAGCACGACGACTTCGCCGCCATCGGGCGCGAGCGCGATAGCCCGGTCGATCGCGGCGGTCCACTCATCGACCACTTCCATCCGCTCCTTCGCCAGGCCGGCGTACTTGAAGCGGAGGGCGAGATCCCGTCCGCGCAGGCCCGTGATGACGGCGTGCTCGACCGACGGCGCCAGGGCCTCGAAGTCGGCATCCCAGATCCAGGAGACGTCCCGGCCGTCGGCGTCGCGATCGCTGAGTGCGGCGAGCAGACGCGGTTTGCGCCCGGTCTCGAGCAGCGCTCCGATCGCGGCGTTGAAGCCGGCGGGGTTCTTCACCAGGACGAGGCGGAGCGTCCGGCCCTTGTGCTCGATCGTTTCGAGCCTTCCGAACGGCGGACGGAAATTGGCAAGCGCCCTGATCGCATCAGCGAGTCCGAGGTCGAGAGCTCGTGCGGCCGCGAGCGCGGCCAGCGCGTTGTAGGCGTTGTACAGGCCCGGGATCGGAACGCGGATGGACTCGAAGACGCCGCCTACCGTGCCCGCGAGCGCGATCTCGCTCCCGCTCGGCCCGAGCACGACCTTCGTCGCCGAGACATCGCGTGGCGGGCGCGCGAGGCCGCACGACGGGCACGACCAGTCGCCGACGTGCGCGAGGACGACGCGCGCGTACTTGAGCGGCGCCTTGCAGCGCGGGCAGCGCGTCGCGTCGCTGATGGCCTGCGGAATCACGCCGCCGACGTCGGGGTCATCGACGCCGAAGAAGATGGTCTTCGTGTCGCGACGGAGCGCGAGGTTCGCCACAAGCGGATCGTCGGCGTTGAGCACGAGCGTCGTGTCCGAGGGAAGACCGGCGAGCGCGTCGCCGATCTTCTTCGCGAGCGTGTCTAGCTCGAAATACCGGTCCATCTGGTCGCGGAAGAGGTTCGTGACGACCACGACGCGCGGCTGCAGTCGGCCGACCGCGCTCGCCAGCGATGCCTCATCGATTTCAAAAAGACCAAAGTTCCCGCGCGGCTCGGCTGACCACGACGTGTGTGCGAGAAGCGCCGCCGCGACTCCGCGATCCAGATTCGAGCCAGATCGGTTGTGGATCGGATCCCATCCCGCCGTGCGCGAGATGTCCGCGAGCATCCGCGCGGTCGTTGTCTTCCCGTTCGTCCCGGACACGCACGCGACGCCATGCTCGAGCTCTGCTGAGAGCGCGCCGATGAAGTTGGGATCGAGAGTGAGCGCGACGAGCCCCGGAAGTGCGGTGGCACCCCGGCCGGTGGCGCGCAGGCCTTCTCGAGTGAGCTTCCCGGCGGCATTGGCGATGAGCGCGAGCGCGTCAGGCACGAACGAAGCGTACCGGCGCGTTAAGCCCCGATCGGCTGGACCTCACGAAGCAACAGCTCGAGCTCGTCGATCGCCCGGCCGAGCCGGAGCGCGACCGCCTTCGCGGAGTCGCCGTTGGCCCCCTGGGACCCGTCCAGGGCACCCTGAGCGTCGAGCCGGGCGAGCACGGCAACGGCCTTGCGCAGGCGCGCGATGGTGAGCGAGGCCGGAAGCGCCCGGCGAAGCTCGCTGATGCGTGTCTCGAGGCGCTCGAGGCGCGTACGCAGCTCGTCCTCGAGGGCGTCCGGGAGCATTTCGTCGAGCCGCTTGGCCTCGGCCTGGAGGGTGCCCATCTCGCGCTGGACGAGCTGCGCTGCTTTCTCGAGAGAGTGTCCCTTCTCGAGGGCCTGCCGGATTCGGATTACCTTCTCCATCGCGAAGACGTCGTAGTCGTGATCGCCTTCCGTCGACGGTTTCACGAGACCCTTCTTGGTCCAGTAGATGAGCTGACGCGGAGTGACGTTGCATACGCGCGCTGCCTCAGCTGCCGAAAGGCGCAGACGTGCAAGCACTTCGCCGTCGTTGGCGATGAGCACTTGCGTGAGCGCGTCGTGCGTTTGAGCCTCCGCCACCGGACTGTTGCTCCCCTGACGTCGAATTCCGATGGCGATAGTTGTTGGCGCCCAAATCACGTGTCAATGACCCGAACAGATATCGAGACTTGGCTGTTAGCGCGAAGGTCGGACGGGCGACCGCTGAGCCTCCCGGTACGCCACCTTGACCGCGGCGTGATACCGCGAGAGCCTCTGGCCGTCGAGTTCGGCCCAGAGGCGACCGACCTCGACCCCCACCGGGGTCTTCACTTTCGCCGCCTTCACCGCCGCGAGGACCGCGGCGTCCCAGCCCTTGGTCGAGTCTCCCGTCGCTTCGACGAGACGGACAACGATTGGTCCGGTGACGGTGCTCTTAGGACGACGAGCGGGCATTCGTACCGCGCGTAGCACCGCGTCGCGCGCGACTTTCGCCGCCGTTCTTCACGGCCGTCCGCGGCTCGATCGGAGGAAGCGCCGCGAGCTCGAGGATCTGGTTGGCCACGATCGTCAATTTTTCGCGGAGCATCTGGCGCGTTTCCGCACCGCTGCGCGGCGCGAAAAGCGTTCCCGCCACGAAGCCAATGACGAAGAACCGCAGGGATGTGCGGAGGAGGGCGAACATCAGGCGGGCCTGCCCTTGGGCGGGTAGCCCTCGAGGCCGTATTCCTTGATCTTCGCGTAGAGCAAACGACGGTAAATACCCAGCATTTCCGCGGCTTTTGAGCGGTTTCCGTTCGCGTCGCGTAGCGCCTTCATGATCAGATCCTTCTCGAACTGGGCCACCGACTTCTTGAAGAACGACTTCTCGACCGAGACCTCGTCGCCGCCGTCCTCTTCGTGCTCCCCCGCCTCATGGTCACCGAAAGGCAGCTCGCGACTTGTGATGATCTGACCGCGCGAGAGTACAACCGCACGTTCGACGACGTTCTCGAGCTCCCGGACGTTGCCGGGCCAGTCGTACTCCATGAGGCGTTTCAGTGCCTCCTCGCTGATCGCGGCGGGCTGCGCGGTCGCGCTGTAGCGGTGCTTGGCCAGGAAGTGCTCCACGAGCGCGGGTATGTCCTCCTTGCGGTCGCGAAGCGGCGGCATGTGAATGTTGATGACGTTTAGGCGGTAGAACAGGTCATCGCGGAACTTCTGCTGCTCGACCTGTCTTTGCAGGTCTTTGTTGGTCGCGCAGATGATCCGGATGTCGACCTTGATCGGGAGAGACGAGCCGACGCGCTCGATCTTGCGCTCCTGGAGCACGCGGAGGAGCTTCGTCTGCATCGGCAGGCTCATTTCGCCGATCTCGTCGAGGAAAATGGTTCCTTTATCTGCCATTTCGAAGCGGCCGCGGCGCTGCGTCATCGCGCCAGTGAACGATCCCTTCTCGTGGCCGAAGAGCTCCGCTTCCAGGAGAGTCTCGGGAAGCGCGGCACAGGAAACCTTGACGATCGGCCCCGACCGGCGATTCGAGTTGTAGTGAAGCGCCTCGGCGACGATCTCCTTGCCGGTGCCCGATTCGCCGGTGATGAGGACGGTCGCGTCGGCCTTCGCGACCTTTCCGATGGTCTTGTACACCTCCTGCATGGCAGGCGAATTGCCCACGATCCGTTCGGTCTGGACGAGCGAGCTGATCTCGTCGCGCAGCACCTGGACCTCGCTCGTGAGATCCCGGTACTCGATCACCCGCCTCACGGTGTGGCTGATCTTGTCGAGCTCGAACGGCTTAGTGATGTAGTCGAACGCGCCGAGCTCCATGGCACGGATGGCGTTATTGGACGAGCCGAACGCGGTCATGATGAGAACGCTCGTCTTGGGCGAGCTCACCTTCAACTTCGAGAGTGCCTCGATGCCGTCGAGCTCCGGCATCCGGACGTCCATGATCACGAGGTCCGGATTGACGTCTTTGACCTTCTCGACGACCTCGGTGCCGGTCGTCGCCTCAACGACGCTGTACCCCTCATCGGACAGCAGTTGCTTGAGGAGTGAGCGAATGGAGGCATCGTCGTCGGCAACGAGAATGGTCCTCTGCGCCACTTTCCGTACGCTTCCTTCCCCCGAGGGCTAAAGATCGGCTAGTGGAGACCCATCCCTCGTGCGGCCCGACCATTTTGTGTGCCGGTGACCGTACATGTCAAACCGGCTTGGTTTAGCGAGCCCGTACGGTCGGCGGTCAGGCAACGTCGCGGATAACCGGGATGAAGGCGCCGATGAGCGCGCTCACGAAGGTAACGGCCCCGGCAACGGCGATGAGCAAAGCGACACCGACCGCATCGGCGAGGGCTCCGCTCAACACGATGACCGGCAGCCAGCTCAGATTTAGGAGCGCGATCCGTGCACCGAAGACGCGCGCTCGAAGATCTGGCGGAGTCAGCTCTTGCGAGATGGTCACGTTAGGTACGTAGAAGAGGACGTTAACGATCCCGCCCAGTGCGAACAGGACAACTGCGATTTCGAAGGTCGGCGCGAATGCGAGTGCCACTAATACAACTCCGTAGCTTGCAAATCCAGCGACAAGAACGCGACCCTTCGGAACGCGGGCGAGCAGTGGCGCGACGAGCAGGCCGCTCACGACGGCCCCCGCCGCGATCGCACCTTCTGCGATTCCAAACTCCGACGCACCGAGCTCAGCGTTACCGCCTGCAAAGCGTTGAAAGATCAGCGTTGGCGCAAGGCTGGCCACCACAGGGAGCGACAGTTGGCAGACCAACGAGAAGAGCGTGTTCGCACGCAGCACCGTGTGACGCCACAAGAACTGAAGTCCCCAGAGAGCCTCCTGACCGAGGGCTCGCAGCACAACCGGCCGACGCTCCTCATCGACATCGACGCGCATGAGAAGTGCGGCTGAGATCAGAAAGGTCAGGGCATCCACATAAAATGCGCGCTCTCCAATCGACGCCACAAGCAGCCCAGCAGCGAGCGCCCCCAGCACTTCGACCGCCCGGTCACTCGAGAACGTCAGGGCGTTGGCGCTGGGAAGCTCATGGGGACCGACGATGCGCGGAACGAGGGCGAGACGCGCCGGGTTGAAGATCGCGCCGCATGCTCCCGCCGCAAACACCAACGCGTACGGGAGTACCAACGGAAGACCCAGAGCCAGGGTGATCGGGACCAAGCCGACGAGGACGACGCGCGCCAAGTCGCACGTGATCATTGCCCGTCGATGGCCGACGGCGTCAGCGATGACGCCGCCGAACACACCAAAGAGAGCGTTCGGGAGCGTCACCATGACGACCGCGAGCGCCGTGATCAACGCTGACTGAGTACGGACGTAGCTCACGTACGCGAGCGCTATGAGGGTGATCGGGTCGCCGAACCTACTGGCAACCTGTGCCAGCCAGAACCCACCGAAGTTGGGTGAGCGAAGCAGCTGGATCGCGGCGACGCCCGTTGTCGTCATCGTTGCTTCAGGAGTCGAAAGGCCATCCAGAAACCGCCCATGGCAAGCACAACGTCCCCGACGCTGTAGATGTTGTTGACGATCGGAGCCAGCAGAACATCGGCCAGAAATGGGAGACGGGTGTCCGGCCCAAGGATCACATGCAGTCCGTCCGACGGCGCCGGTTTGCCCGACGCAGCGAGCGCACCCGGATCTACTGGCATGCCCCCGTTGACCAATGTGACAACCGTGTTGAGGAGCGAACCGAGTGCGATCAGCCAAGCCCCCGGGAGGGCTCGATTCACGATCGCTACGAGTCCCACGAGCATCAGACCGGCAATCGAAGTGGTGAGAGCCAGCCCCCCAAGGAAGGGCGCGGCCGCTCGCGCGATCACTCCGGCAAGAAGCGCGGGCCATAGCTTCAAATCGAATCTTTCAAGGTTGCGCCAGTTGCCGCCAGTCGCCAGGCCGAGGATGAAGCCTGCTACGAGTCCACTAACCAGCATGGGCATCGCGAGCCACGGGCTCGCGCGCCAGCCGCTTGCGGAGTTCGGCGAGGGTCTCGTAGTTGATCGGCGGCAGCTCGCTGACCTCAAAGGCACTGGGGCCACGCTTTTCGATCAGCATCCCCAGTGCACGAACGACCTTCGGGTCGAACTGAATCCCCTTATACCGATTGAGTTGATCCATAGCTCTTTCATGTCCGATCGCCTTGCGATAGATGCGGTCCGAAGTCATCGCTTCGTAGGCATCAGCAACGATGATGATTCGCGATCCCAACGGGATGTCCTCTCCCTTGCGGCCGTCGGGATAGCCGGTTCCATCGAAGTTCTCGTGATGGTGCAAAACGAGGGCTACAAGCGGCCTCAGTGCCTCGGAAGGCTCGAGGATCTTCGCACCATAGATGGGGTGCCGCCGCATCAACTCCTGCTCATGTGGGTCTAGACGAGCAGGCTTCATCAGGATTTGGTCCTCCACGCCGATCTTCCCGATGTCATGGAGCATCCCCGCCAGCTCAATCTCTTCAATGTTTCGCTCCGACAGCCCCATCTCCCGCGCGATGGCGCCAGCGATCCGCGAAACACGATCTGCGTGACCGCGAGTGAATCCGTCCTTAGCGTCGATCGCTTGCGAAAGTGCGCTGACAGTCCCAAAAAACATCTCACGGGTTTCGGCGTACTTCGTAAACGAGTACCGCGCCAAGAGCAGCGGAACCATGAACAGAACGGAGGCCCAGAGGCCAACTCTCAGGGCCACTTCTGCCATCAGCCAACCCAAGAAGACGAGTGCGATGGTCCCAAACAGCGTGTTGCTCACGCTTAATGCCCAAATTCGTGCCATGGGCGAGTTAGTCCGTAGGCTCGCCGCAGCCACCGCCAGAAACATGTTCGTGACACTGAACGCGAGTCCCACCAACACGATCAGCGCAACCGTGCCGAAAGGTTCGTCTGCCCTCAGGAGGGGCCGGACGAAATTGAAAGTGAGCCAAGCCGCAAAGGCCGCAAGAACATAGGCGAACCTGTTGTAGAGCGTCCCGTACCACGCGACCTCGCGGCGTATGTCACGGACCTCAGTTGTACCGATCAGAGCGATCCAGCAGACCGCGAAAGGATTCGCCAGCTGATTGTCGAAGACCGCAGCGATGATCGGGGCGGTCGTAATGTGCGCAACAACTCCGCCGGGCAGTCGCACGGGGAATGCTGCTGTTGTGAGCGTGATTAGGGTCCAAAACAGCACCCGGCTGAGATCCAAATCCTCCGGGTACGGAACGGTGGCGCGAAACAGGACGAGCGTCCCCGCGCTGATGACGGCAATGACCAGGACGCGCAGATTGGAAGGAATCGATTGGGGACGCACGGTTGGAGAGAATACGTGAGGTATTCGCTAGTCCGGCCGACGAAATCGAGGCAAACGGAGCTAAGAGAGGACCAAGTGGGTCATCTCCTGAGCGCAATTCGCGCTTATGTCTGGCCTTGCTGCTACTTAGAAGCCGGAGTAGCCAGCCCCGCCGCCGAGAACGAGCGCAGCTAGACCAACGATTGCCGCAACTAGACGCCGCATGGTCAGTCCTCCCTTTGCCTCGTGCTCTGTGAGTCGGCTGGTCTGACCAGGTGCTTAAGAGGAGCCAGGAATCGATACTTGGCGGAAACCGGCCTCAGAGGCCGCCGAGAGCGTTTTCTGGAGGTATTTAGGCAGGCCTACCATGCCCACAGTGGGGAGCAGGGTCGGGGAATCCTCGCCTGGCGTGGACTTGTGGGCCCCCGTGCCCTTCGACGCCTTACCTCTGACACTTCTCGGAGCTGCCGAGCGATCCGACTGGAAGCTGGTCCGGGACGAACTTCAGACCGTGATGAACGGACTGAAAACTGACGGCGTTTACGGCCGAGCGCTCCTCCAGTTCGTCATGTCTCTACCCATCCCGTCCGATCCAGTTCTTGCGCGTTACCGCGCCGCGATTTGCATAGACCACGGAGATTGGGACGGCCTTTTACGACACCTGGCCTCCCGCCCGATTGAGGCTGCCGAGCTGATCGGGGTGCGCGACATCATTTTGGGAAGCACCGACCAAAGGGAGCCGCCTCACGCCGAGGCGGAGCACCACCGGTTTCTGTTTGAGATTTACGAGTTTGTTTTCCAGCGAGCAGTTCGCCGCTACAAGCGTTGGGCGCATCGAATCCTTGCCTTCTACCCCGATGTTGTCTGGACGCGGCGCGACATCCCCATCGGTCGGCATCTCCGGGCTCGACGGTTACAGGATGGCGTGTGGCTCGCGGTCGCCGAATCGCACGGCGGGATACTCGCGATCGCGGAGGCCTGCGCCGATGAGGCTCAACGACTCGGTGACGAAGGAGAACCGGGTCGAGATGTGGCCCACGACCTTAAGGTCCTGATTGGATACGCACGTGGCGGCCGGCTCGACCACGACCTCCGGTTGCGCGCGAGAATTAGTTCGCCGGTCGGTCTCTCGCCATTGGGTTCGTGGGAAACGCTGTTTCATCTCGTCCCCTTCTACAGCTACCTGCCAGACGAGCTTCGATGGACCGCTGAAATCGGCCAGCAGATCGCAAACCGTCTCGGCTCGCCACGCGCACAACTTCAATCGCGCAGTTGGCATGTCGCCGCGGGATTACTCGAAGGGCTGAGCGCGGATGAAGCAGGTCTCCCAGGTCTGCTCGCGGAGGCGCGTGGCGCAGCGCCAGGACTCCGAGTCGTTCCGCTGCTCTTGCGCGGTATTGCGAGCCGCAGGCCGGATGACTTTCGGATGGCTGAGGTTTTGGCTAGGCAGGTGGGAACCGTATGGGCTCAAGTCAGCGCACTCACCTGGCTCGTGGCTCTCGATCCGCAGCCAATAGCGGTGCGATGGCTGCATCGGCTTCTCGAGACGACTGGCTGGCGCCGGCCCATCCTCGTTCCAGCGACGGTTGCGGCGGACGCGGCACTCGGTCTTGCGGCGGCAGGCAAGAGAGGCGTCTCGACGGTGGAACTTGCCGCCCTCGCCGGCAGAGCGAACGTCGCTGTCGAAGTGGCCATGCGGCACATCGACGATGCGGCAGCGCCGCGCCAGGCCCGCATCGCCGGGGTCGAGGCTCTAGGCAAGTTGGGGACGACCCATTCGCGCGAGCTCCTCCATCGCGTTTCCCGAAGAACGGACGAGCTCGGCGTCGCTGCCCGACGAATCCTGACGACTCGCGTGGCCGGGGCGACGCTGAGCGAGCGTGAGCTTGAGGTCCTCGATCTGGCGCGGCACGGGCTCACGAATAGGGATATCGCCGAGAGTCTCAGCCTGAGTCCTCACACCATCGCCCGCCACCTGTCCAACGCCCGGGCGAAGCTCGGTGCCTCGAATCGCGCGGAGGCTGCCGCCAAGCTCGAGGAGATGAAGGTCTAG